>CAYVAX010000008.1:0-28232 GCA_964449235.1 uncultured Candidatus Saccharibacteria bacterium
GGCTGTCTGACTTTAATTCCTGCCTCTGCCCTTTTTTCTAAAGCTAAGCTGCAGATCTCTCTTATTTTTTTCATTTTCTCCTCTAATTTATCATCAATCAAGTTTTTATTTACCCTTGGCCAATTTTCCAAATGAACTGACTGCTTACTTCTGTCTATTTGCTTGTAAATATGGTCTGCAGAAAAAGGTATAACCGGAGCAATTATTTTCGACAACTCTATAAGTACATATTTTAAGGTTTTAATTGCTGGTTTTTGTTTATCTTTTATCCTTTTTCGGGATCGTCTTAAGTACCAGGTTGAAAGCTTATTAATAAAATCGGAAATTGGACGTGTGGCAGCATTGATATCATAGTTGTTATAACCTTGGGTAACTTCTTGTTTAAGTGATTCTAATTTTGAAAGAATCCATTTATCTAAAAGATTATCGCTCTTATAGTCGGGTTTAACCTCCAGTTTATACATCTCATAAAAAGACAGCACATTTAGAAGGATCAATAAAACTTTTTTTACTACTTCATCAACTTCTTTTTCTGAAAAACATAGATCCTCTGCGCGCATCACCTGAGAGGTAGCTAAATAATATCGAATTGCATCTGCTCCATATTTCTCAAAAATTTCTCCAGGATCGGGATAATTCTTTAAGCGTTTAGACATTTTTTTTCCATCTTCAGCCAATACCGTACCATTAGCAATTACATTTTTAAACGCAGCATTATTTTTTATCGCCGTAGACAATACGTGTAAATAATAGAACCAGCATCGAGTTTGATCTACTCCTTCTCCAATAAATTCTGCAGGAAAGTTTTTCTCAAACTTCTCTTTGTTTTCAAAGGGATAATGCATTTGGGCATAAGGCATTGATCCGGATTCAAACCAACAATCCAAGACATCTGGGATTCTTTCCATACTATTCCCGCATTTTTCACATTTAAATTTAATTTTATCAATAAAATGTTTATGCAAATCTGTTATTTTCTTTCCACTCAATTCCTCCAACTCTTTAACAGAACCAATAACTTTTTTGTTTCCGCATTTATTACAAATCCAAATAGGAATTACCGACCCCCAAAATCTTTGTCGGGAAATTGACCAATCTCGCGCTCCTTTCAGCCACTTACCAAACCTCCCCTGTTTAACATGTTCCGGAACCCAATTAATTTTCTGAGCATGCTTTAGCATTTTTTCTTTTAAATCTGTGACTTTAACAAACCAAGAGCTAGTAGAATAATTTAAAAGCGGTGATTCGCAGCGCCAGCAATGCGGATAAGAATGAACAAATTTTTCAATTTTAAATACTAAATTTCTATTTTCCAGATATTTAACAATTTTTTGATCAGTTTCTTGAGGGTTTCGTTTAGGCTTAACTTCTAAATCTGCAAACTGAACAACTTCTTTTACAAATCGTCCGTTCATTTTAACGTGCTGAATAAATGGCAAGTCCTTTTTTCTTCCTAAGTTTATATCATTTTCTCCAAATGCAGGAGCTATATGCACTACTCCGGTTCCATCTTCTACAGTAACAAAATCTGCTAATTGAATGGTGTATAAGTTTTGTTTATTTTCCAGATCTTTGTTCATAAAATATTTAAAAAGCGGTTTGTATTTTTTACCTTCCAATTGCTTGGGATCTACTTTCTCAATAATTTTATATTTTCTACCTTCAAAAATAGATTCTAGATTGTTTTTAACTAAAATATATTTTTCATTGCCGGATTTAACTTTTACATAATCAAGATCCGGACCCATTGCCAGGGCAACATTTCCAGGAAGGGTCCAGGGAGTAGTTGTCCAGGCAAGAATAAATGTACCGGGCTCATTTTCAAGTTCAAATTTAGAAATTACAGATATATCTTCAATATCTTGATATTCCTGGCTAACTTCTGATTGTGAAAGAGTGGTTTCACATCGAGGACAGATATGCATTGAGCGATGCCCCTTATATATCAACCCTTTATTCCATAACTGTTTAAATGCCCACCAAACGCTTTCCATAAATTCCAAGTCCATGGTGTGATAAGCATTGTCCATATCTACCCATCTTCCCAAACGATCAATGATCTTGCGCCATTCTTTGGCATATATCAAAACTTTACTCCTACAAGCTTCATTAAATTTTTTAATCCCTATTTTTTCAATATCTTTTTTGGTTTTTAATCCTAATTCCTGTTCGACAATATTTTCAATCGGCAATCCATGACAATCCCAGCCCCATTTTCTTTCTACATGATAGCCCTGCATTGTCCAATAACGGGGTACAATGTCTTTAATCAAGCTAGCCACAATATGTCCGTAATGAGGAGTGCCGGTAGCAAACGGAGGTCCATCATAAAATACAAAATCTCCCTTTGGAGATTTTTTATTAAGGGTTTTTTGAAATATGTTATTCTTCTGCCAAAATTTTAATATTTTTTTCTCAATTTCTGGAATGTTCATAAATTTTTGGATTATAGCCCGCGATATTCCCCGGGGTTAATCCGAAACTTTTCCCAATTTCGAATCAATTCTTTTTCAGAAAGACCTTTAATGATCGCTTGTAGAATAATTAAGGGATCTTCATGGCTAATAATTAAAATGTTTTTATGATCGTATTGTTTTTCAATTTCAGTTATAAAATTAGTTAATCGTTTTCTAATATCTCTTCTGTTTTCTCCTTCTTCGGGCCTTTTAATAAATTTTTCTGCTTGGTTTTTAAAGTATTTATTCCATTGTTCAATAGATTTATCATTAAACGCTCCGGTATCATACTCTCTTAGCCGCTTATCAAAATTTACATCCAAATCTAAAACATCAGCAACCATTTGTGCAGTTAATTTTGTGCGCAATAAATCCGAGGAAAAAATTAACTCAATATTTTCTTTTTTTAATTTTGGACCTATTCTCTGAATTTGTTTTTCCCCTTTTTCAGTAAGCGGATTTTTTCTTTTTTCCGGCCAAGAACTAACAAATCTATCTTTATTCGAAAAAGCTTGTCCGTGGCGCAAAATGAAGTATTTATTAGTAAGTTTCATGGTTGTATATGTAATATATAATATCATAGAAAGGCTTAACATAAAAGGAAAAAGCAGGTAAAAACCTGCTTTTTAGTGTTATTGATATTAATTTATGCCAACTATTAAAGGTTTTGTCATCTTTTCTTCTTTAAATAAAAATTAGGATTCAACTCTTTTGTATCTAATGAGCCTAAAACTGTAATAATGGTTATCAGGGACTTTAATACTTAAAATAATACATTGATGCTCAGAAATAATTTCTACTCTTCCCCTGGTAGCTACTTGAATTTGTTTTAATGCCTCAATTAATGAAAGTCTTTTTCCATTTAATCTTTTGATTATTGCTTCTATTTCTTTGGGGAATATAAAAGAGTCTTTATTGTATTCGGGGTCATTGCAAACAGGATAGGGGTTATAAAACTCAACTATTTGATTTATGTCTCGCTTTGTTTCTAGTCGTTTTTGTTTTTTGTTTTTAACCACTTATTTCTCCTTATTAAAGAGCTACAATACAGTTTATTTAAAATTAATGTTAATAATTACATTCTTTCCAGGGTTTCTATTCCTAATAAATTTAACCCTTTATTTAAAACAATAGCTGCGGCTTTAATTAATGCTAATCTTGCATATTTAACTTCTTTTTCCGCTTTAAGAACTGGAAACTGTTCATAAAAATTATTGATTGAACTTGCTAAGTTAAATAAATAATTAGTTAACAAGTTAATTTGAAATTTCTCTCCTGCTTGTCGAACTGCTTCTGGAAATTTCACTAATTCCTTTATAATTTTTAACTCCTCCTCTTCTATTAAAAATTTGGGATCAAACCTTCGAACTGTTTTTGATTTTCTTAAAATACTTTTTAAGCGCACATAACTATATTGAAGATAGGGCCCGGAATTTCCTTTAAAACTCAGCATTTTTTCCCAATCAAAAACAATATCTGTTTTTCGATTTTGAGAAAGGTCATTATATTTCAACGCTCCAATCCCAATTATTCTTGCTGCTTTTTGTTTTTCTTTTTTAGGCAATTTGGGGTTTTTCTCATCAATCACCTGTTCAGCTAATTTAATAATTTTATCAATCAATTGTTTGGCGCTAATAAATCTGCCTGTGCGTGTTGCTAATTTTTTATGGTTTTCATCCAGTACCAGCCCGAACTTTAAATGATGAAGTTTATCTTTGGAAATGTATCCCAATAATTCTGCAGCATGAAAAAGCTGCTCAAAATGCAAAGATTGTTCATTTCCCACTACATACATAATTTTATGAGGGTCATATTTTTCAACTCTATACTTTACTGCTGCCAAGTCTCGGGTTCCATAAAGAGTAGCTCCATCAGATTTTTGGATTAAGTACGGCGGAAGATTAAACTTGTCGAGATTAATGATAATGGAATTATCTGGATTTTTTATAGCCACTTTTTTGTTAATCGCTTGGCTGATAACTTTTTTACAATCATCCTTGTAAAAGCTCTCTCCAAGAATCAAATCAAACTTTACTCCCAGCAGCTTATAAATCTTGTTAAATTCCTTTAAGGATTTTTCTTTAAATGCTTTCCAAATTCTATTATTCTCCTTGTCCCCCTGTTCCAGGTTTTTAAATTCTTTTCTAGCTTGTTCTTCTAATTTTTCGTTCTTTTCCATTTTTTTGTTAAATTCCACGTAAATATCCATCATTTGTTTTAAGGAAAGTTTCTTAATTTCGGAGATTTTAAGCTTCTTTTTTTTGCAAGCAACAATCATTAGTCCAAATTGCCTTCCCCAGTCTCCTAGGTGGTTATCTCCCACAACCTTGTATCCTAAAAATTCATAAATATTGTAAAATGCTTGCCCGATAATTGTAGAGCGTAGATGACCAACGTGCATAGGCTTGGCAAGATTTGGAGAAGAATAATCAATAATTGCTGTTTTTTTCTTTTTTTTGTCCTGTTTGCTGAACTTTTCGCCTTGTTTTAAGGCATCTCTAAGTTTCCCCTGTAAAAATTCCGGGTTTAAAAAGAAATTAATAAATCCAGGTTCAGCTATTTCAATTTTTTCAAACACTTTTTCTTGTTTCCGGGCTAATAAGCGGGTAATTTTAAGCCTGACTTTTTCTGCTACTTTAAGTGGAGATTTTCTAAGTTTTTTAGCTAAAATCAGAGCCACATTAGTGGCATAGTCCCCATTGGATTCTTGTTGGGGGATCTCGACTTCAAAATCCACGCTTGTGGAGATAACTTTAGAAATTAAATTTTTGATTTCTTGCTTTATCATTGTCTTTAGTTTAGCTCAAATTCGTGATAAAGTAAACTTATGAATGTTCAGGCAATAAATAAGCGCGCTAAACATGATTATCATATCCTGGAAACTTTTGAGGCTGGTTTGGTCTTAAAAGGACACGAAGTTAAGTCCATAAAAACAGGTAAAATCAGCCTTAAAGGTTCATACGTAGTCATTCGAGCTGGACAAGCTTTCCTGATTAACGCCCATATTCCCCCTTATCAGCCTAAAAATACACCCCGGAATTATGTTCCTGACAGAACTCGGAAACTTCTGTTGAAAAAAAAAGAAATTAAATATCTTGCAGGTAAAAGCCAGGAAAAGGGATTGACACTAGTCCCCTTAAAGGTGTATACTAAAAAAGATAAACTTAAATTAGAATTTGGCATTGGTAGAGGAAAAAAGAAAACAGATAAAAGAGAAACAATCAAAAAACGAGAAGCAAAAAGAGAAATTCAAAGAAAATTAAAAACCAGGGGATGACAGGCCTCGATGGAAGCGTTTCTTGAAACATGCAGGCCGAGGTGGTTAACTCGTTAAAAACCAAAATAGAACTGCAAAACCAAATTTTGCACCGGCTGTTGCTTAGTTCAACAGCCCATCTTGCTTGTTGATTCTCAATAAACAAGTTAAGGTGTTATATTATTGAGATAGGCATTTATTTGCTTTGGGTAAATGCCGAAACAAAAAAGCTTAGATTTTTTCATTTTTTGCTTGTTTTAAATTGACAAAATCGAACAACCTTAAACAAGCTATGCTTGTAGATATGTTTTAAGATTGTTTTCAGACGGCGGTTCAAGTCCGCCCATCTCCAGATTATATAATTATTAATTCAAGCTTTTATTAGAAAACCACATTTTAAAAAAAAGAAAAAGAATTATACGCGAGTAAATTACGAAATTCGTGCTCCTAAAGTTCAAGTAGTTGATAGTGAACAAGGAAGCTTGGGAATTTTAGATAAACAAAAAGCAATTCAGATTGCCAAGCACAAGGGATTAGACTTGGTAGAAATAGCTCCCACTGCTAAACCTCCAGTATGTAAAATTATTGATTATGGAAAGTATAAATATCAGCAAGCTAAAAAAGAACAAAAGCAAAAAGCAAAACAGAAAAAAACTGAAATTAAAGGAATAAGGATTGGATTATCCACTTCCAGTCACGACCTTGAATACAAGGCCAAACAAGCAGATAAATTTTTAAATCAAGGAAATAAGGTTCGTATAGAAATCAAATTAAGAGGAAGGGAAAAGGCTCATCGAGATTTAGCAAGGCAAAAATTAGATGAATTTTGTAAAATAATCAGTGTAAGGCATAGAGTGGAGCAAGAACCTAAAAAAAATCCAATGGGAATGATAATGACAATAGCAAAATCATGAAAACTAATAAATCAATTACAAAACGATTTAAAATAACTAAAAATAAAAAGGTGCTTCGCCGTCCGCAGCACCAAAACCATCTTAATGCTGCTGATTCCGGCAAGGAAACTCGCCGAAAAAGAAAAAAGAAAAAAGTAGAAGGAGCAATTAAGAAAAAAGTACTGTCATCTTAAAAATAACTTAATTTAAATTCATGGCTAGAACAAAACGAAGCGTAGCTAAACGCAAACGAAAAAAAAGAATAATCAAGCAAGCTAAAGGCTATAAATGGGGACGAAAGTCAAAATATAAATCTGCCAAAGAAGCCTTAATGCATGCTTGGAGTAATTCCTATAAAGATCGTCGAAGAAAAAAAAGAGATTTTCGACGTCTTTGGCAAATTAGAATAAATGCCGGCTGTAAACAACAAGGCCTTTCTTACAGTAAATTTATTAATCAACTAAAAAAGAATAAAATAGAGCTGAATCGCAAAGTGTTAGCAGAACTCGCCAAAGACCATCCTAAAATTTTTAAAAACATTGTTGATGAAGTGAATAAATAAGTTTTTCAGAAAAAAGTAATTAAAAATCCCTGTAGTCTTGCAGGGATTTTTAAATATCTTAAACTTAATTTCCGATTATTTTTCCGGCATTTCCGGCGTTTCAGGCTCAAATTTCTTTTCTTCTGGTTCTTTTTTTTCTGTATATTTTGCATGCAATTTATCAATTTGATCTGAAATTACTCCTTCTACGATATCGCCAACTTTTTTCAATTCCTTTTGAACTAATTCATTTTCCAATAGCTTGTCTAATTTCTTTTCTTTAATTATTTTATGTATTGTTCCGTACCAGGCTAAGCCTTTTAACACTCTTTTTTTTCTTTTTTGCCAAATAAGAATACAAACACCTAAAACAATAAATAGAATTGGCCACCAGTTCCAAATAGTGGCTGTTACTATTCCTAAATTGGTAAGTAAGGCCAATATTCCGATAATAATCAGAAGAATAGGAAGAAATATAAATTTGTGATGAAGCATAATATTCTATAATTTACAACCTATAACTTGCAACTCAATAAATTTTGAGTTAAGAGCTATTAATTGTAAATCTTGAAAAATTAATTCGACCTTGTAAGTTTATTATACCAATTAATAATTAATTGTTAAACCCCTGAATTCCCTTTGGCTCTTTTTATTAGCTCATCTCTAATCTTTTCTGCCTCTTTCATGCTTAATCCCGGCAATCTTCCTTCACTCCCAAAACCTCTTGTTCCGCCTCTGCCTGCAGCACCATAACCAGCAGTATGAATTTGAAGATCGCTTAATCCCAAAATCCTATCTAAAATTCCCCGGTAAATGTCAACATTTTGAATTCTCTCATAGGGAATCGATACATATCTTTTAAAAATTACTCCTCGTTCTGACCTGTAAGAATCTTCTATTAATTGATAGCGCCAAAAACGCCAACTTAAACGAGCCCAGACATAGATTAGGAAGATTAAAAATAAAAAAGAGAATAGCGGAATTAGTGAGAAAAATTTCATAACTCTTCCTTCTCCAGACAATACCAACGGAACACTCCAGATGCTTATAAGAATAGCAGCAAATATTAATCCTCCAGCAAATCTAAAGAAAAACAGCCAAACTGCTTTAGGATGAAGGTTTTTCAATTTATTGTTACTTTTCATGTCTTTATTTAAAATTGTAATTTCCTCTTAAATATCTTGAACTGTTTTATTTTTTCTAACTATATAATACCACAATAAAGCAATCAATAAAATTCCAATACTGTCTATGGCTACATCTTCTATTCTTCCTTTTCTTCCAAAAACAAAAAGTTGATGGAATTCATCAGAAAGGGCGTATATAAAACTAATTAATATTGATAGAATTAAGACTTTTTGATACTGCTTGACTGTAAGCCAAAAAGCCCTGATTAATAAATAAGTTAAGATAGCGTATTCTAAAACATGAGCTATTTTTCTCAAGGTAAAGTCCTGTTCTAATCCGCTTTTTAAATTCGGAATTGAAGAAAGGACAAAGATAATTCCCGCCCAAATAATTACCGGAAGCCAATATTTTAAAAATTTTTTCATAATTCTGCTCCTTCTTTAATTAACAATCTAATTTTTTCCTGACTTATTTCTTTAATAGTTTTAAAAATTTCTCCAATGGGCGTGTATTTACTATATCTTTTTTAGTTATCCACCCTCTTCTTGCCTGTGCAATTCCAAATTCTAAATAATGAAGATGGATAATACTGTGTGCGTCAGAATCAATTGATAATTTTACACCATGCTCTTTAGCCATCCGTGCATATTCATCTTTCAGATCTAATCTGTCGGGATAAGCATTAATTTCTAAAATTGTTTTAGTTTGTTTAGCAGCTTTAATAATTCTCTCCATGTCTAATTCATATCCCGGCCGTCTATTAATTACTCTTCCTGTGGGATGAAATAGAATGTGAGCATGTGGATTTTTCATTGCCCGAATGATTCTTTCAGTCATTTGCTTTTTAGACATTTTAAATCCTGAATGTACGGCAATTCCCACTACGTCTAATTTCTTTAGCACTTCGTCTTTGAGGTCTAATTTTCCATCCTTAAGAATATCTACTTCTGAACCCTTTAACACTTTAAAGTCTTTTAGGGTTTTATTAATTTTATCAATTTCTTTTCCTTGTTGAGCTAGACGTTTTTCATCCAATCCATGAGCCATAGCCAGGCTTTTGGTGTGATCTGTAATTACAATATATTCTAATCCCAGCTTTTTTGCTTCTTTTACATAATCCTCAATAGAGTTGGAACCGTCGCTCCATGTAGTTTGAATTTGCAAATCTCCTTTCAAGTCTTTGTACCCAATTATCTTCGGGAGTTTATCTTTCTGTGCTGCTTCTATTTCTCCGTGATTAGTTCTTAGCTCTGGTTCCATAAGTCTAAGTCCTAATTTATTATATACTTCCTGTTCGGTTTTGCCTGCAATTTGATTTTTGCCTCGAAACAGCCCGTATTCATTTAATTTCAATCCTTTTTTGATGGCAATTTTTCGCAAGGAAATATTATGCGCTTTATTGCCTGTGAAATATTGGAGTGCGGAGCCAAAACTTTTTTCAGGTATAATTCTTAAATCAAAGTCCATTCCGTTTTTTAATTTTATTGAACAACGAGTCTTTCCATGATTATATACATGAACCACTTCTGACATATTTACAAAAAAATCAGAAACTTGTTTGCCAGCCTTAGCAGAAGATACAGTTACCAGCAAGTCACAATCTCCAATGGTTTCTTTTTTTCTTCTAATTGAACCTGCAACAACTGCTTTTTTTACCCCTTTAAATCCTTGGATTTTTTGTTCTATTTTTCGAACTTCGGAGATTATAAATCCCAGAACAAACCTTCCTTTGCTCTTTTTTAAAAACTCAATACCTTTTAAAATATTTTCTTCGGTTTTTTTGCCAAAACCTTCTAAATTTCGAATTTTCTTCTTCTTAGCTGCTTTTTCCAGGTCTTGTATGTTTTTAATTTTAAGGTGCTTATAAAGGGCCTTTATCATTTTAGGGCCTACTCCCTCAATAGCGGTCAATTCCTCAACATCCACTGGCATTTTTTTCTTTAATTTTTCGTAATATTTTAAATGTCCGGTTTTAATCAACTCTTCTATTTTTTTAGCAATGCCTGTGCCAACAGCAGGAATTTCATCCAAACCCTTAACTCCTTTTTGTTTATAAATATCAGATACACTTTTTTCAAGCCCCTCAATAGAATGAGCAGCTTTTTCATAAGCCCGAGGCTTAAACTCTACATCCTGCATTTCTAAATATTCAGATATTTCGTATAAAATTTTAGCAATTTCTTGATTGTTCATACTTTAATGATATCACTTAATTACAGCCATTGACAATTTTTTTATAACAATTATACTAAACCCTAAGGTTTGTTTTTTAAAAAATGAATATAGGAGAAAATAATGGATAATTCCAAGCTTCAAACTTTCAAAAACCCAATTGCCCTTGCTACGTTTTTAAAACAACATTCTCAAAAAATAGTAGAAGAAGCATATTCAATTTACAGGAAAAGCCAGTCAATTAATGAAGAAATCAAAGAAAAAAATGTAGAGTAAAAAATTAAAAAAACTGCGACAAACAAATCGCAGTTTTTAAATCTACATTTCAATTTTTATTTTACCGCTTTGTTTAAATCTGCAATTAATTTCTCAACATCAATCCCATGTATCATTGCTCCCTGTTCTAGAGTTTCAAAGCTGGCAGCTGCACATCCAATGCAGTGGAATCCGTATTTTCCAAAAACCTCTGCAGTTTTTGGATATTTTTTAATTACTTCTTCAATTTTCATTTGTTTAGTTATTTCCCGCATAAGCTCGAAATATTCATTAAGGCATTGATGGATTCTTGGTTTTTGGAATATAGGAATGGTGATCTTTTTTAGGATAAATATTCTTGCGAATAGCTAATAAAAGTAAACTTCCTGCAAGGGCCAATAAAGATGCGGATATAAACACCAGATTAAATCCGAACTGACTGGCAAGAACACCTCCAATTGCTCCTGTAATTCCTGCTCCTAAACCAATAGCTGTACTTTCCAGGCTCCATTCAAACGCTTCTTTTCCTTTGTCAATATGACGGGTAAATATAGCAGCCCATCCAGGAATAGACATGCCCATTGCAATTCCGTAAACAGCCTGGAGACAATAAATATGCCACGGTAAATTACTAAACAAATATCCTACAGGCACTAATACTGCCAAGAAATAGCCGGCTATTGTGAGCCAAAAATCATCTTTTTCTCCAAGGTGTTTATCTAAAAATTTTCCAATTGGCACCTGCAAAAGCGATTTTAATATCCAATAAATAGCAGCAGCAAATCCTGCCACTTTAACGTTTCCCCCTTGAATTTTATCAGTAATAAATACAGCGAAAATAGGGGTAATAAAACCAAACGCAGAAATAAAAATTAAATCCGCCTGAATCATTATTTTCACCACCTTATTAATTTTATTCTTCGCCATTTTAAATTAATTTTAAAAATTTAACTCTATTCTCGTTCAAATTGCTTTCTTAATTCCTGCTTTGCTTTTTCCAAAACTCTTTTCTGCTCAGCTGGTAAATTTTTGCCTGCACGATTGATATAAAAGTTAAGCATAGACATTGCAGATTGAAAAGAGTTGGTCTTGCGACGAGTACTTGCCTCTGCTGATTTTTTTAAGGATTTAGCAATTTTTTGGGGATCTTTCCAGGTGAATACCCCTTGTTCTAAATCCAAAGCGTCACTATGTTCGGTCACTTCACCGGACCAATTTTTATTATTATTTTTTTTACTCATACATTGTCATCTAAAAATTCATATAATTTTTTACTCCAATATTTAAAGAATTTCCAAGTTTTATGATTAGTAATTGTTTCAATGAATCTTTTCCCAGCTCTTTTACGCATCCAAAACACTAACGCTATAGGAATGGCTATTATAGCTATAAATAAAACCACAGTCACCCAAACAGCTACCACCCTGATTAAACTACTTAATGCTTCATAGCTAACCCCGAAAATATACCCAACCGTAAACATCATACTGACCCAAACAAAAGAAGCAAACAAGTTACACCACAAAAATTTTTTTGCTTTAGTTTTAAAAATTCCTGCAATTACAAATACATAAGCCCCTAATCCATAAGTTATCCGGGTGATTAATAATGTTTTTACAGTATGTTTTTTAAAATATGCTTCTAATTTTTTGATTCTCTCTTGGGTTAAGAAAAAGCGCGGCCCCCATTTTTCTAAAAAATCTCTTCCTCCCCAACGTCCGAGTAAGTAAAAAAAGTATCCATTTAAAATATATCCTCCAAATAAAATAAAAAATAGATTCCAGAATTTAAACACTTCTAAACGATACAAAAACCCGGCTAAAAGCATAATGTTTGTCCCCTCAAAAACTGCCCCTAAAAATGCAAAAATATATCTATGCTGGTATAGAAAAGGAGTGATCGTATCAACAATTGTGTTTATAACCGCAGTCATAAATTAAAATATTGTTTTTTGGCTGTGAACATTCCTTTTAGTTTCGTTATTGCCGAATACGCTAACTTTTCCAAACTGACCATCATACCCTGGAGATAATTTAACTTTCCCCTTTCTGGCTCCAATAACCCCTTCTGCAATTTTAGGTAAACTGGCTTGTAATATTTGCTCACGTTCAGCCTCAAGTAAGATTTTAAATTCCGACCCTATTTCTCGAACAAGACTTTGATAATATTGTTCAACTTTCTTTGTTTTGGATTTAACTTTTAATGCCTCCGTAATAATTTCTTCAAGGGGAATTAATCTTTTAAATGGAACTGTCTTCTTGGGCCTACCCCCAACTGGACGATCTGCTAATTGATTAACTCGATTCATGACTCCTACAGTCAAAGGTTTCCCGCATACTGGACAAATATTATTGTATTTTTCAGATTCTTCAGGGCTTAAGCAAATTCCGCACTTTCGATGGCCATCAAAATGATATTTTCCTTCTTGAGGAAAAAATTCAATAGTTTGCGCTAAGCGCAAATCATTTTCAGGATTAATATTCGCGCCAGCTTTAATCGCTTCCACAATTACATTATAATCTATTTTCTTGCCTTGAAAAAGGTTGGCTTCCCGCCCTATCTTTGAGGGACTATGAGCATCTGAATTTGAAATTAAGGTCAAATTATCCAAGGCTGACCAGCGCCAATTCATTGCCGGATCTGAGCTTAATCCTGTTTCTCCGGCATAAATATATTTGGAATAGTCTTCAAAGCATTCTTCAATAGAATCAAAGCCGGATTTAGAACCGAATAAAGAAAACCAGGGGGTCCAAATATGTGCAGGAACAAATAAACAATGTTGAGAAATATTCAATACAATTTCTAGTAATCGTTTAGCGTCTAATCCTAAAATCGGACGACCATCTGATTTTAAGTTTCCAATTTTTCCTAATTGCTTGTTTATCTCCTCTACAATCTTAAAGCTGGGAGCAAAAATAATGTTATGTATTTTACGAGTTTTATTATCCTTAGAATAAATGCTGGAAATTTCTGCAGTTAAAATAAATCGGATCTGGCTATCCGATTTTTTAAATTTAAATAAACCCGATTCCGCAAGTTCTAAATTCTGTTTCAATTCTTTCAACCATAGGGGGTGGGTAAAATCTCCTGTGCCTACAATATCAACCCCTTTTATCTGGGCCCACTTATGTATATTTTCAATATCTGCATATTTAGACGTAGCTCGTGAATATTTAGAATGAATATGAAAATCCCCTATACACCTCATATCTCCCTATTATTACTATTAATTACTGCCAGAATCAGCCATAACAATAAACTGCTTTGTTGGATTGTCCAGAAATAATGATCAATTAATCCTAAAAACAAAAATGAAAATAAGATTGCATTTAGGCAGATCCCGATCAAGTTAATTTTTTTAGTAAAAAATCTCCTAATTTCTTTAATTAGTATTTTTCCAATAAAAATCAAAAACATTACAATCCCAATAAGTCCAACTTCAGTTGCAATAAGTAAATAAAAATTATGAACTGGCTGATAAAGCCAAAATTCATTTAATTGATAGTTATTAAATAAATACCAGACAAAATTTCCCATTCCTAGTCCTAAAAATGGATTTTTAGAAATTTCCGAAACAGCAATTTTGTTGTAATACACTCTTAAGGTTACTGCCTGCTCTTGATAGGAGGTAGTTAAAAATCTGCTGCTAATTTCTGGCCATAATATAAATGCAATCGTTCCGGCATATACTAAAATTAGTAAAAACAAAGCAATAATTCTAAATTTGGAATCAAAATTATATCTAAAAAATGATATTCCTAAGAGCAATAATGAAGAGCCAAAAAAAGTAATAATCACTGCTCGTGAAAAAGTTAACATTAGCCCCAGCATCAAAACTGCCAAGCAGAACATTAAAATAATCCTAGTGTTTTTCTTGCTGTTAGGTTGGATGTATAGAAAATATAAACAAAAGATAGAGATAAATAAAAATACAGCTAAAACATTGGGGTGAGGAGTGGTTCCGTATACCCTCATTACCTTGTAACTGTCTACAAAAAAGGTAGCTACCCCTGGGATATTCGAAGAAAAAATTCCAGCCTCAAAATGCTTTAATCCTAAGCTTGATTGTTTAAAAAATTGAAGAATTGCGATAATGGCTTGAAATATGCCACTGACAATAATGAATTTAAAAATCAATTTTAATTTTAAAAATTTCAGGTTATTCCGGACATACCAAAATAACAAAATAAATTCAGCTAATTTTATTAGCTGATAAACGCCAATTTTAATATTTTGAGCAACAATTAAAGAAATTCCACTAATTACAAAAAATAGTCCTAAAAAAATATCTGTTTTTTTAAATTTAAATCCTGCTCGTAAAAATCCCAAAAATAAAATAAGAATTATTAAGATGTCTGTGAAATATAAAAATCCGGAAGCCCATTCCAAGAATTGGCTTCCGGCTGTAAAAGAAAATAAAACTTTTCTTAATTGAAAAGGAATTGAAAAAACAAAAATATAAAATAAAAATTTTTCGAACTTTGCTAATTTTACAACCATTACTTTAATCTTAACTGTTTGGCAAATTAAAATCAACGATTATTAGTAATCGTTGATTTTAAGGTAAATAGTCTCAATATTTTTTTGTGAACCACTCTATCCCTAAAGGGATAAAACTTCCTGCTTCATAGAGTTGATTTATATGATACTCTCCACAGGCTTGACATTCCGCAGTTCCTGCGGTAATAAAAATTTGATTTTAACACATACCAGCTTCTTCCGCTTTGTATGTGAACGCTACTGTTGGGAAGTAACGCCATTGTGGAGTTGAGAGGTGCTCACTCTTAAATATAGACTATTTAATTATTCTGTCAACTAGCAGGCTTTCATCTTGCCCCCTAAAAGGGATAAGTTTTCTCGCCTGGGTTATAAATCATTAATTTCGCTTAAGGCAATAATGATAACGTTTTCAGAAACACCAAAAATTTTTGATATTGGTACAGCTAGATAAGAATTCAATAATTTTTTATTTACTTTTTCTAATCCTGCGCTATGTTTATAGTTTTTCAATGCTTTATTTCTTTCCACAACTAGCATACTTTTAGGTACTAATAAATAATTAGCAAATTTATTAGCTTGCGCTTCAAGATAGCCATATTGTTCTTGCGATATTTGTTTTAATAATCTGCGAAAATCTTTAAGGTATTTTATTTTAAAACTATTATAAATACCCCTGTGTAAAATAAAATGCCCCATTTCATGAGCCAGTGAAAATCTCAAACGATTTTGATAACGATCATCTAAAAATCTGTCATGATCAATATAGATAAGTTTCCAATTTGAGCTAATTAAGGCATCTGTATCGCATTGTTTCTGTAATCTTTTTACAGGCACAATATCAAGCTTCATCTTTATATCTATAATTCGCTCTATATCAACTGGAACAGAATCATCCCAAAACTTATGTCGAAATCTTTCCGCTTTTTTCTTTATTTGTGCATTACTCAAAAAAGGAATTTTAATTTTCCTATAATCCATCTTTAAACATCTTTAATTAATTCTATCAATTGATCTATCTCTTTTTTGGTCGGTTTTTTATTGCGTAAAGTCCTAAAAAGGGCAGGCAAGTATTCTACAACATTCTTTCGAGACAAAATATCCTCTGGAATAATGCCCTGAGCGATTCTCGCTTCGTCAATAAGTTTTTGAACCTTACTATTTTTAGAAAGTCCTAGAATTTTTGCCCATTTTCGTAAAATTTTTTCATCAGAGGGAGGTGATATTTTCCCCCTTTCTATTTTGCTCCAATTACTAGGATCGTAACCTGCTAATTTACATACATTTCTTAGACTTAATTCTCTTTGAATTCTTAAATTCTTTAAAGTTTGACCAAATTTTTTTAAATTTTTAGACATAATATATTAAATTAAATTTATTATCCCGTGGTAGCAGTTTACCACAACCAGACAGGGGTGTCAAGAGAAATTTGTGGATAACAAAAATAAGCTTATTTAACAAATTAAAATCAACGATCATTAATAATCGTTGATTTAGAAATTTTTAGACTTCTTTGAAAACGAAAGGTGGTTGCTGGAGAAGCTTCATTCGACTAAAATAATCATCGGGATAAAGAAAATAAAGAGTAGCTGCAGTACTGGATAGAAGAGAATTTCCGTCTTGAGGAGTAAAACAAAACCCTATAACTCTATTATTAACCACTGTTATCGTATTAATTGGAATGACTGTTTGATTTAAAATTCGACCATAATGACCTTGGTCTCTGCCAAAAGAAAAGACATGAGAAGTAGATTTTTTTTCAGTGATTGCAATTAAAGGATTCTTTTTAATTCGGTGAATAACTTCTTCTCTGCTGACTTTATGGTTTAGTTCTAAATTAAATCTCATTACATGCATATATTGACTGTTCGCTTTAGCAGCAGAAGAAAAAATATTTAAATTAATCCCGAAAGTTTTTTCAAAAAGTGTTTTCGCATCTTCTGCCTGATGAGTTCCATAAATGCCACTGTCGTGCTTACCTACCTCTGGTGAAGGAATAAATTTAGAACCAGGCTGACTAATGTCCGTAGCTCTCCTAAAAATAGTAAAGTCAGCAGATATTAAATTTGCAGCATTGCTCTGACTAAAATTTAAGCCTATAGTCCAAATGATGGTAGCAATATTATGAGTATTACAACTAACAATCCAGATATATTTATCGTTCCTGGATAAGCTTTTATCGGTTATTGAAAAAGCGTATGGTTTTCCAAAATCTGTTTCACTGCCCTGAGCAAGAAATCCTAAAACTTGATCCTGATATTTTTTATAATATTTTACTTTGTTTTCATTGCCAGAAGGAGAACAATCTATTACCACTGAAGCTCTTTTTATTGCTTCTTCAAGTTCATATTTGGGACTTAACCCAATACCATGAAAATCTTTAAAGTTGCGATTATCTGCGCAAAGCTTAGCTCCTTTAGAAATTAAGTTCATTATTTTCGGCCGATCTTCTATGCGAGGAGTTTTTTTACTGAACGTAATCTCGCTAATTCCTAATTTTCTTCTAATTCTAGCCAGTAAAACAATCAATGGTTCTCCAATGGTTCCAGTTCCAATTACGTGAACTATTTTTTTATTCTTTTTTTGGTGCATAATTCCCTCCTCATAACAAGGATTGGCCCCTTGAAGAAATTCGAGCTACAGAACGTTGATGAGTTCCTGTGCCTCGAGAGATGTGATGCCGCAAGCTGGACAATCTATAATTGCCAACAAAAGAATCAAGGCGGCCAATATCAAAGTAGCTCATCTTCTTATTAACCAAATACTCCAGAGACAAAACCATCATTTCATATCTCTCGCTTCTTAAAACTTCTCTTAACTTTTTTTCCTCATCTTTCAAAAATCCTCTAAGCTTGTCATAATCAATTTTAATACTCTGACAGCCAAAATCTATTCTCTTCCAAAGGGGATTTAATTCTTCGCCGTTATAAAGTTGATGGGATTTATAATACTGATGAATTATATTCTGAGAAATTCTTCCGTCATCAGAGTCAGTGCAGTCTCCTGTTAAATTTATTCCCGTTTTTCGAAAAGCTGCTCCAAATTCACTCCAGTCACGCATAGGTATAAGCACAAATCCACGATCAATATCCTGGTATCCCCAGGGAAAATTATCCTCGCCAAAAGCCCATTCGTAAATATATGCTTCCTGTTTACCAATTACACTAATTGAACCTAGTGGTCTGGGAATATGCGGAAATTTATATAATCCTCTACGATGAAAATAGTCTTCGATCTTCTTTATAATCATATGTTTAAGAAAATTTCTGTGTCCCATTTTCGAACTTTTGCTGTGTTCTTCTCGAAAGGCAGTAGTTACTGCTTGTTCAGTTTCTATTCTTCCGCCAATCCCGGGAAAGGTTGTTCTTAATTCGATGTATACTTTTGCTTCGCTTCCGCTTCCTCCGCAACCAATGCGCATAACATCCTTTTCTTTCTCCATGATTTACCTCCTATTTAATTGTCAAAGGACATTTAAATATATCATTGCTAATAATACGCTGTCAACCAAAATTAAAGAAAATAAATGATTTGATAAATAAATCCTAAAATGAATACTGCGATTAGAATATGTATCAGGAAATTGGGAATTTTCAAATTATATTCCGGCTCTCTGTTCCCCATTTTTTTAGCTTTTCTATAAATCAAAACAATGCTTGTTCCTTCTACTGCCCCCAATACTGTTCCGGCAAAACTGATAATCGGAATAAACTCTCTTAACCCCAACAAAAACCCCAGTAAGGGAATAAAACAAACTAAAAGCCAGCTAATATTTTTATTAATCTTGTAATCATACCAAAGCACTTTTTTCAAAGACAGTCCCATAACAAAGAAAGAAGTCATTACTGCAAACAGGCCAAATATTGCTCCTAGTAAAATCACTATTTTGCCAAAATATGGAATTAGTCCTGAAATTGCTTCCGGGCTAGTCATTGTTCCGGTTACACCCACAACTGCAAGCATGAATAATAAATATAAAATAGCAGGAATTATAGTTCCAATAATAATTATCTTTTTATACTTCCTCCCAGACAATTTAAATGCTTCCATAATTTCAGGAACAGCTACTGCTCCTGCTAAACTCCAAAGGATAATTCCATAAGGTAAAAACATTTTACCTAAATTAATGGTTTTAAGGTTGTTAAAGTCTAAATGCTGAACTCCAGAAAGAACAATCAATAAAATAACAATAATTAAAAACAACCCCATAAACAATTCCATGCGTTCAGTCAACAGCAATCCTTTAAACACTACCAGCGCACAAATTGCAAAAAATATTAAACTGTAAATAAATACAGATCCCTTAAATGAAAAAGGGAAGATTGTAGAAAAAAACTCCCCTCCTAAAATAATATATACTAAAAGAGCTCCATAAAATTCAACAAACAAAGCAATAGTAACGATTAATTTTCCCCATTTATTTAAATAGCGAGCAGCATAACCCACCAATCGATGCTTGCCCTGAGTCCGACAAACTATTTCTCCGAACATTAAATGAATCAAAATTACAATTACAGTTAAAACCAATAAAAAAACGAGCCCAATCAAAAAACCTGACTGAGCCACAACATAGGGAATACCAAATACTCCTGCCCCAATTATGGCACCCATTAATATAGCAATCCCATAAAAGAAACTTCTATCCATATTTTATTTTAAAAAATATTTATTTTGAAACTTTGTACACTTCATCACCTTCTCTAACTTTATCTTTAACTTTAATTCCAATAGCATCACCTTTTTTAGCTTTTTCAACATCTTCGTGGTCAATCTGCATTGATTTTACTTCCTGTTCAAAATCGGTAGTGCTTCCTTTAATATGAATCATTTCACCAGCCTTCAATTTCTTTTTAAGCTCAATAATACCTACTCCGATTTTACCGAAATAGTGGGTTATTTCGCCAATTAATTGTTCTTTTTTTTCTTTAGCCATAACTTTGGCTTGTAGTTTTTTAGTTTTTTAGTTTTTAAAACTAATAACTTAATTCCTATAAGCCAGATTATTTTTTATTTTTCTCGACCAATTTAAAAACTTTTTTAACTAAAGTTTTAGGATCTGATTCATAAATAATTTTTCCTGGCCCGCGATGACATTTCTTTACAATTTCTTTAACCATATCCGCTGTTCCTCCAGATCCAATTAATACTCCCGTGGGCTTTTTATCTTCAAACGCAATTGTAAACTCATTCAATGTTCCCATTCTTCCGCAAATAGTAATTACAGCATCTGAAGAACGGGCTAATAACAAGTTTCTGCCTGCATAATCAAATCCAGTGTAAATAATCAGATCGTGATAATCAACAGGAAGACGATAAGATTTTTTATGATCCTTTTCAGAAGCAGCCGGAGAAAGACCAATAACTGTTCCTGCTTCTTCCTTTGCTCCAATTGCTGCCCAATAAGGAATGCCGGTAGTAGCGCCAGTAACTACTACTCCTCCTTGTTTTATTATTTCTCGGCCAACTTCTTTGGATTTTTCTAATGCTTTAGGAGCGCAGTGCTTAGTTTCTGCTGCTCCTGAAACTACAATAGTATACTTCATAATTATAGTATATCATAATTCCACAATATCTCCCAACATAGGGGCAGAGGCATCAATCCCCAAACGATCTCGGACAAGTTGAACTAGATTCAAAGAAGGCCCCTCTTCTCCGTGAACAGCAAAAATCTTTTTAATCGGCTTATTAAAACTTTTTAGCCAGGCATATAGTTCTTGCTGGTCCGCGTGCGAAGAATAGGCATCAATACTTCTTATCTCTGCCCTTATTGGAATTATTTCATTAAAAATTTTAACCTTTTTAGCTCCGTCAATAATTCTCCTCCCCAGACTACCTGCAACCTGATAACTCACAATCAACAAACAACTGTTAGGATCAGGAAGATAACGAATCTCATGATGCAATATTCTTCCACCAGTAGACATTCCTGACCCTGCCAAAATTACTTTTGGAGAAGCAACATCATTAATACCTTTTGATTCCGCAGTAGTTCTGGTTAAGGTTAATCCTGGAAAATCAAATAATTTATCTCCAGCCCTGATTAGCTCTGCTGCTTTTTGATTGTAATATTGTTTATGCTTTTTATACACCTGCAGGGCTCTAATCGCCATTGGACTGTCAACGAATACAGGGACTTGAGGAATGCGGTGATTTTCCACTAAGCTATTCAGTTCGCAAAGTAATTCCTGAGTTCTTTCCAGGGCAAAGGCAGGAATCATCAATGTTCCTCCTTTAGTTATCGTATCTTCAATCGCATTTTCCAATTCATCTTTGCGCTCTAAAGAGCTTTGATGAGTTTGGTTTCCATAAGTAGACTCGACAACAATATAATCTGCCTGTTTAATAATTGCTGGCGGAGACAAAAGAGGTACAGGCTGATTGCCTAAATCTCCAGAAAAAACAATTTTTTTGCCTTCGGCCCATATTTCAATTATTGCTGAACCTAAAACATGACCCCCGTCTCTAAATCGACAGCTAACCCCGTCAAACAAGTCCATTTTTTGGCCATATTTCACTCCTTCCATTAATGCTAAACATCCTTCAACGTCCTTTTTGCTGTAAAGAGGTTCTTTTTTTTCTCGCCTCGCTTCTCTGGCTAGCAGACTTTGACTGTCTAAAAGCATTACTTTGCTTAAATCTTTGGTGGATTCGGTAACTAAAATTTTGTTTTTAAATCCTTGTTTATATAACCTCGGAATTCGGCCAATATGATCTACGTGCGCATGGGTAATTAAAACAGCATCAACTTTTTTAGGATCATAAGGAAAATCTTCATAATTCTTGTCTTCTCCGTGCTTGATCCCCTGAAACATTCCACAATCAACCAGAATTTTACGAATCCCGGATTTTGTTTTGATTTCTAATAAATAATTGGAGCCAGTAACCATTTGTGCTGCTCCATAAAAGTGTAGTTTCATATGTGGATATTATAACATAAAACGCAACTAATATTTAGAAACGAACTTATTATTTTTAATATAAAATCGTAATGACTTATGAGCCCATTCTTGGGCATAATCTATTCCAACTCGCTTACTGGCCACAATTTTGTCAGGGTTAATCTTTTTTCCATTAGTTAGATAAATTTTATTACTCTTCACTACATCAATTCCGTAATCACTTTTATTAAATTTCATCCAGCGACAAAGTTTCCCCGGACCATTAGCTAAATTTTTAATTTCCTTAAAAGATAGTTTTTTATCAAGTCCTTTTATTGGTTCTAGAGCTCGAATTAAAACGCACTCTGGAAAATCTTTTTTTCCGGTAGTAATATTCAATTGCCAGTACATTCCATAAACAAGGTAAATATAGATGTGGCCCCCAGTCAACCATTCGGCTTTATTCCTTTCTGTCTTTTTATTATCAAAAGCATGGGAAGCCTTGTCTTCGGGGCCAGGATAAGCTTCGGTTTCCACAATCTTGCCGATTAATTTTCCCTGATCAATATTATGAACCAAGTATTTGCCAAGTATTTGTTTGGCTACTTTTATTGCCGGTTGAGTATAGAATTTTCTGGGTAATTTTTTATTCATCATTCTCAGCCACAATTAAAATGTTTGTTTTTTTTCCGTTTCTTTTCAAGTATTTTGATTCCTTGATCCTAAGGTTGGTTTTTTTAAAAAGTTTTTTTAATTCTCGCCTAGTAAATGCACGATGATAACGCTGGATTTTTAACTTTTTTGGTGATATTATAATATTCTTGCAAAAAGGAAACTTAAAAAGGTGCCAGCAAGTCATTATGATTTTCCCGCGCTTTTTCAAAACTCGTCTCATTTCTGTTAATGCTTTTAGTTGCAACCTTTTAGAGGGGATGTGATGAAAAACTGCAATTGACCAGATACAGTCAAAATAATTGTCAGAAAATGGTAAACTAAACATGTTAGCTGTTTGAAAGTGGTTTCCGTATTTTTTCTTCGCTTGCTGAATAAGCTTTTCTGAAAAATCCACCCCTATATATTCAACATCTCTATTGTCAAACATTTCAAAAAGCCGGCCATTGCCACAACCCAAATCAAGAATGCGCTCACTGTCATTAATGTATTTTTTGAGCTCAATAAGTTCTGGCCAAAGTTTTTTACGATTTTTGGAAAAGTTCTCAGCATTTTGATTAAAATATTCTTTTGTTTTCTCTATTAAATGTTTTGCGTATGCAGGATGCATATAAAAATCAAATAATTAAAAGATTAATTCAGGAAAAAATTAACACTTCTGAAGAACTTTTTTCTGTTCTCAGAAAACTATCTAAACAATTCCAGAAGTCAATGCCCTCTAAGATGGAACTACTAGAAGCATATCGTAAATTGGTTCATGCTGGCAAGCTAAATCCCAATAAAAATCTGAAAGCATTGTTAAAAACCAGACATATCCGCAGTCTTTCTGGGATTACAGCGATTACTGTAATTACTTCCCCGCGCCCACAGTGGTCATCAGGAAAACCAATCTCCTGTCCCTGGAATTGCCTTTATTGTCCTAATGAAAAAAACATGCCCAAGAGCTATTTAGCTAATGAGCCCGCGTGCATGCGTGCAGAATTAACTAATTTCGATCCCTGCAAACAAACAGAGACGCGTTTGAATTCTCTTAAAGCTACGGGTCATGCTACGGATAAAATAGAGTTGATTGTACTTGGAGGAAGCTGGACCGCCTATCCCAAACAATACCAATCCTGGTTTATTAAGCGTTGTTTCGATGCCTGTAACCATTCCCGTTCTTCAACCCTAAAACAATCTCAAAAAAGAAACGAAACCGCAGAAAACAGAATTATTGGTATAACTTTAGAAACCCGGCCAGATTACATCACCCCCAAAGAGATCAAACGCATGCGCAATTTAGGATGCACGCGAGTAGAATTAGGAGTGCAAACAATATATGACCAGATTTTAGATTACAATCGCAGAGGCCATGGCGTAAAAGAAACCATAACTGCAACTCGGCTTTTAAAGAATGCCGGAATTAAGGTTACCTATCACATCATGCTTAACTTACCAAAATCAAATTTAAAAAAAGACGAAAAAATATTCGATGAGCTATTTTCCAATCCTGATTTCCAGCCTGACCAGTTAAAGATTTATCCCTGTGTAATTTTAAAAACTGCGCCATTGTACAAATTATGGAAACAAGGAAAATACAAGCCATACACTGAAAACCAATTAATAAATCTTTTAATTAGAATTAAGAAAAAAATCCCTCCCTATGTAAGAATTATTCGGGTAATTAGAGATATCCCTTCTCCAAGCATTGTTGCCGGCAATAAAGTTTCCAATTTGCGGCAAATCATCAAGCAAAAAGCAGACGATATCTGCCGCTGTATTCGTTGTCGGGAAATAAAGAATCGAAAAGTAGAAATTGGAAACATAAAATTGAAAAGAAGGGAATATCAAGCCTCAGAAGGAAAAGAAATTTTCCTTTCCTTTGAAGATGTTAAACAAGATAAACTGTTGGCATTCCTGCGCTTGCGAATTACCAATCAATACACAGTCCCAAATTTAAAAAATTCAGCAATAATCCGCGAACTTCACACCTATGGATATGTGGCTAAACTATTTAAAAAATCAAATTCGAAATTTGTTCAGCATAAAGGCCTGGGAAAGAAATTAATGAGTATTGCAGAAAAAATTGTTAAAACTGAAACTAAATTCAGAAAAGTTTCCGTGATTTCCGGAATTGGGGTTCGTGAGTATTATCGCAAGCTGGGGTATAGACAAAGTGGTGAATATATGGTAAAATCAATTTAATAGACAGCAAAAGCTGTTCTTTAAAAAATATATTAACAACTTAAAGGAGGTTAAAATGCGTGTTAAGTTTTTCTTTTCGGCTCATTCAAGAAAAGAAGATTTTGCCCAGTTTGAAAACGAATTTGCAAATTGCGATGTTTATATCCCGGAAGTCACTCTTTACAGCCGTGCGACTATAGAAAAATTCAGAAAGCTTTCTTGCGGAAAATTATCTCCGAAGAAAATAATTCAAGCACTAAGAGTCGCCGGCGTTGATGTTTCTGAAATTTCAAGCCTGGATAAAAGTTTATGGGAAATTATATACAAATCTCAAAAGGCTATTTATTTAGTAGATGTTCCAGAAGCAAATAAAACGTTCAAAAAAATATATACAACTGCGTATAAATTTGATAATCTCGCATTCACTAATTTTCTAAGTGGAAACTTCTCTAAGGCCCTAGAAAATGAAAAAATTTTCTTAGAGCTATTTACTCAATACCAGAAAAAACGCGAGCAATATATCAAGAAAAATATATATAATCTGGAATCAAAAATTATCAAAGACTATCCGAAATTAAAAAATAAAAAAGAGATAAACATTCTTATCTCCTTGGGCGCGGCCCATACTAGTTTATTTCACCAACTTAAAAAAGAAAATAGAATCTCTGTTCAACGAATCTGTTCTCCCCTGCCAATTATTTTTCCAATATTCAGCGAACTTGAGCGAAAAAAAATTTTTCATTATGAACAGAAAAATCAGCCCAGCAAACAAGACTTATCTCGAATTCTATTAGAAGAAACCCTTGGTCTTGCGCTTCAAGATGATAAGAATATAAAAGATACTAATGATCTCTCTAAAATTAGCCGACATATTGCTTTCAGGTATAACTGGCAACAAATAAGGTTTCTTTCAGAGACATTAGGAAAAAAATATCCAGAAATATCTCTTAAATCTGTGCTCTATGCTGGCATGGGAATCAATATTAAATGGAAAAAATTCTTAAAGCCGCTTTTAAAAGAATTCGGAATTAAATTACCCAAAACCAGAAAAGAGGTAAAGCAAATAATCAATAAAGTGGAAAGAAAAATATAACTTAAAAAGGACCGTTAATAAAAAATAATCGGTCCTTTTAATTTCCAATAAAAATGCTATTACGGAAAATAGTTGTTTTTATTTAGAAAAAAACTTTAAAGAATCAATTACTGCATCCAGAAAATAATTCATATCTTTTTCCAAATTATCTCCCAATACTATTTCATCAAACAAACTTTTTAATACCCCGCTATCGGTAGCTAAAACCGCTTTTTCTAATTCAGCAGTAGTTCCTTTTTGACCGTTTTCTCTTCTGAATTTTTCAAATTTTTCTAAAACTAAAGCGTAATTATGAAGTGTTTCCAGTTTTTCTTTGGGGCCAATATCAGAAAAATCCTGTTTTAGATTATGAACTTTTACTGCTAAATAAACAACGAGGGCAAATTCAACTACTAACAAAACTGCAAGAACAATAACTACTATTTTTACACTAGAAAATATTTTTTTGATTTTATGAAACATATTATTTTTTAATGCCTAGTTTCTGGAAAAAACTTTGGTGATATTTTTTAGAAAAAACAAAAATGTATAAAATTTCTAAAATTGCCAAAGTGTTAACCAAAAACAAGACAATAAACCAAATTTTTTGTTTGTTTTGTGCTGCCCTCCATAAGGCAATTCCTTTCCAGGGTAAAGTCCACAAAACAGCTAAATAAACAAATGTTAATAATTTTGGACTTAATTCTGTTAAATTATACATGCGCAATTATTAAGGGCATGAATTATTAATTAATGATTCCAGATCGCATTGTTCGCCATTGGGAAAAATGCACATCCTTATTAATTCTACACCTCCTCCTTGATTTTGACAAGTTTCTACTCCCTGGTTATAAGAACTGCTTGTCTCTGCCTCTATTGATCGCCTGCTGTCTAAATAATTCTCCTTAGAGGCAGTTATTGGCTCTGCCTCTCTAACCTCAACCCGCTTATTCCCA
The DNA here is from genome assembly GCA_964449235.1 of uncultured Candidatus Saccharibacteria bacterium. GTDB lineage: Bacteria > Patescibacteriota > Minisyncoccia > RBG-13-40-8-A > JAUWHN01 > CAYVAX01. Next base: position 26,940 of record CAYVAX010000008.1, read on the forward strand.
TAATCATTTACTCCTTGTTTGATTTCGCCTTTTAATTCCACCTCCTGTCCAGAGTCAGCAAGTTGCTCAATTTTTTGTTCGAGCTCATTAATTTGTTTGTAATCATTCGCTGCCTCTAGCCCATATAAGTTACCATGATCATCAATAAAAAAATCCTTAAATGGAGAGTTTTCTGGAGCAGAATAAACTCTTCCTCTTAAAGTTTTAAGAGTTTCTGCAGATAAAATATCTTCCCTGGAAAATTTTTCTTGATCAATAAACCAATAAGCTCCAAATAATATTAGCCCTAAAATAATAATGGAAATAAATGCTCGTTTCATACCTGCAGTATATCATTTTAGAATAACTTAAAACAAGTTTGCAAATAATCTAAATATATGGCAGGATATACAGTCAGTTCTTTAAAATATGTTATCATTAAAATACAATATTAAAGGAGGAAAAATGAAAAAAATATATTTAAGTAAAATTTTAAAAGAACTAGAATTTAATTATGTCCGTTCTTCTGGTCCTGGTGGTCAAAACGTAAACAAGCGAGCCACAAAAGTGCAATTACGCTGGAATCCGGACAAATCTCAACTTCTTACTAAAACTCAGAAAAAGCGAATTAAAAAGCGTCTTTCTCTAACCAAAAAAGGTGTTCTAATTCTTAAATGTGATCAGACCTCCAATCAACAACGGAATGAAAAAATAGTTATTCAACGGTTTAAAGAGATGATTAAAAAAGCTCTTAGGAAAAAGAAGGTTAGGAAAAAGACAAAGCCGTCTAAGGTAAATAAAGAAAAAAGGTTAAAGAGAAAAAAGAAAAGAGCAGAAAAGAAAAAAATGCGCGAAAAAATTGACCCTCGAAATTATTAAAGCCCTTGCTGTTAAAAGTTAGGGCTTTTACAATAATTTATCTAATTCTGCTAAAATATCATCGGGAATTGGAATCTGTTCTCCTTGGGGGCTAATGCCTGGATAACGCCAAGCACTAATAATCTTTATTTTTTCTTTAGGCTCATTCTTGCGTTTAGACCGAACCTTTATTTTTTGATACATAATCCAGATTTCCGTAGGGTGTTTTTTACTTCCGGTTTTTTGCATAATCGCCAATGTTTCAGGAGCAATTCCTTTTTCTTTTCGATCCGGGTTTCTTAACGCTCTTTTTAACCGATTTTCAGACAGGCGGTAATAACGCATTTTTTCAATAGAATGCTGAGTCCAATAAAGTTTTTCACTGTTTTTAGGCTTGCGTATTTTCATACCGCATCTTAAGTTTAACATTATTATCGCAATCAGAAAACGACCCTA
>CAYVAX010000009.1:0-24637 GCA_964449235.1 uncultured Candidatus Saccharibacteria bacterium
TCATATTCCCGAAACATAGACTTATTTATTTCCACCATAATTTTCTTAATTGCCTATTACCCCCTTTTATTATATCATAACTATAGAAGTATGTCTTTTTCTGTAGGAATAATTGGATTACCAAATGTAGGAAAATCTACATTATTCAAAGCCTTAACCCAACAAGAGGTGGATATTTCTAATTATCCGTTTTGCACTATTGATCCCAATGTGGGCGTAGTTCATGTGCCTGACGAACGCTTGGAAAAAATAGCAGAGATCATTAAGCCCGAAAAGGTAACTCCCACAGTGATTGAATTTGTAGATATTGCGGGATTAGTTAAGGGAGCACATAAAGGCCAGGGATTGGGAAATCAATTTCTCGCTAGAATTAGAGAAGTAGACGCTGTTGTTCATGTTGTCCGCGGATTCGAAGATAAGGATATTGAACATACTGAAGAAACTATTGACGCTCTCCGGGACATTAATACTGTAAACACAGAATTAATCATCAAAGACTTGGAAACTGTGGAAAAACATATTCAAAAATTAAAAAAGGAAGCAAGGGCAGAATCAGGTAAAAAAATAGAAAAGGAAATAGAGGTTCTGGAAAAAATTAGCAAGGAACTGGATACAGGAAAATTAATTCGGGAAATAGACTTAAATTCTGAAGAAAAAAAGATGATCAAGCACCTGAATCTATTAACGATTAAACCCACGATTTATTTAATCAACAGCCATGACTCTGACAAGGAATTAATTGCCCTTAAATCCTTGCCTGAAAACACTCTTCCTTTGGATTTAAAATTAGAAATGGAGACCAGAGAACTTTCCCCTGAAGAATTAAAAGAACTGGATATTGAAAGCCGTATTGATGTTTTAATAAAAACCTGTTACAAAATTTTAAATTTAGTAACCTTTTACACTATCAAGGGCAGAGAAGAAACTCGAGCATGGACAATTAAGGAGTCAGCAAAAGCTCCCCGGGCTGGAGGCATAGTTCATACTGATTTTGAAAAGAAATTTATTAGAGCAGAAGTAATTAACTACAATGACCTCATTAAAGTCAATTCCTGGAGTAAAGCACGTAATCAAGGATTAATCCGCACAGAAGGAAAAGATTATACAATACAGGACGGAGATGTTATTGAGTTTAAAATTTAATCATTGACTATTCTTATTGAACCTGTTAACATACAGACAATATGACTGAAGAAAACCAACGACAATACGAAATCACTTTTATTCTCTCCCCTAACCTTGATAAACAAGGAATTAATTCTATTGAAAAAGAAATAGAAAAGGTTGTTCAAGATATTGGAGGAAGTATAAAAAAGAAAGCAGAGGCTAAAAAACAAGATCTCGCTTATGCGATTAATAAATTTGAATCCGGACATTACTTAACTATGGATCTTTTTCTCAGTCCCGAGAAAATAAAGGAGTTAATTCCGGGATTTAAGCATAAGCACGATATTCTCCGATATTTCACCACTACTGTTACTGCTGAGAAAAAAACAATTGCTCGTAAGCCTAAAAAGTCTGAGAAAATGAGTGAGCAAAAAAAACAAAAAATTAAACAAATGGCTGAAGAAGTAACCGATAAAGAAATAGAAAAACTCAAGAAAAAAGAAAAACAACAAAAACAAGAACAGGCTCCTGCCTCCAAAAAACAAAAGTCCAAGAAAGAAGAAAAAAAAGAGAAAAAAGATCAAAAAACAAATCTAAAAGACATTGATAAAAAAATTGACGAAATTTTAGGAATGTAATTAAACTCGGAAATTGTGAATTAAGGTTGAATTGCAAACAAGTAATTAAATTTTGATTCTTAATTTCTTTAATAAAATATGAATTTAAATAAAGCTTTAATTTTAGGAAGATTAACTCGCGACCCTGAGCAAAGAAGTTTGCCCAGCGGAAAAGAAGTGTCAAATTTTGGTATTGCCACTAACCGAGTATGGACTAACCGCGAAACTGGTGAAAAAAAAGAACAAGCTGAATTTCACAATGTTGTTGCTTTTGGCAAATTAGCTGAAATTTGCAATCAATATTTAAATAAAGGACAATTAATTTTAATTGAAGGAAGAATTCAAACTCGTTCCTGGGAAGATCAAAATGGAAATAAGCGAACGAGAACAGAAATTATTGCTGAGAATATGCAAATGGGACCAAGAGCAAGCGGAGACAATAGGAAAAGACAAGAAAAATCAGACGTGCCCGTAGAAGACATTGACGAAGGTGCAAAAAAGAAATCAACTAAAAAATCCAGCAAGAGCAAAAAATCTAGCAAGTCTGAACAAGAGAACGAGGAAATTGATGTAGAAGATATCCCCTTTTAACTCTTAATTTATATCAACCATGGAATGCTATTTTTGTCGCCACAATATACAACAAATAGACTGGAAAGATGCCGAGCTTTTAAATCGGTTTACTAGTGCGCAGGCGAAAATAAAGCCGCGAAGAAAAACTGGAACTTGCGCTAAACATCAACGACGGTTAGCAAGAGCAATAAAAAGAGCAAGGATAATGGGCGTACTGCCGTTTACAAAATAGAAATTTACATATCTTTAAATAAAAAAACAACCTGGAGTTCCAGGTTGTTTTTCTATCGCTAATTATCTATATACAATTAAAATTTATTTTATTGTTCTGTTATTTTTGCTTTTGCTAATGCGAATTTCAATCTCAAACCATTATAGATCCCATTTATTTCTTGCTGTTTTTTAAACACAAAGAAGATAACAATGGTTGCAAATAAGCTAATGATTATAGACCAGATTAAACTTTCTGCAGGTCCAGTTTGAACTGTAGAAGCGCCTAAAACTTCCCCCTTGGTAACTGTCATTACCGCTGTGTCTGAAATCGTGGGAATATCTACTGAGCGCGCATAGGCGTAATTAACTAATTCCGTAGTCCCAGAAGGAAGGTTATCTACAGAATCATTTACAATTACCCTAAACTTAATTATTTTACTCTCAGAAATGTTTAAATCACTAACTAATATTCCTGCACCTGTAATTCCGTCTCCAAGCTCTACTCCTTCGATTGTAGAGCTGCCGTCGATATATGTTAGGTCATTATTAAGATTGTCCCAAACAGTAATATCACTTAAGTCTTCATTACCAATATTGGTTATTTTAATTGAAAATTCTAGTTGATCACCAGCAAGAATTGAAACCGATTCCCGATAACCTGATTGTTCCTGACTAAGATTACGAACCAATTTACTGATCATTAATTCCTTAATAGGATTATCCGGAGTTCCTTGTTTGTACACAGAGATTTTGGCTGTATCTTCAATAGTAGAAATATCGTCTCCATAAACTTCAGCCCTGTTAGTTAAAGAGGTGTAGCCTTCAGAGAAATATTCTTCACCTTCTACTCTGGCTTCAAGGTATATTGTTCTTGAACTTCCGGATTGAATATCACCAATATTGTACCAACCACCAGTAATATCATGAGTAATTGCTCCCGAAGTAGAGCCATTAATGTACTCTAACTGAGATGGAAGATAATCTCTAACCCTTACATTCTCAGCATCGGTATTACCATTAGAGTGGATGCGGATATAAAAGCGAATTTCGTCTCCAGGCTGAGCATAAACCGTCTCCTGCCAGCTAGAATCGCCTTGGGTTAAGTTTTTAGCCAGCTTGGAAATAGATAATCCGGGATTGTCTTCTGGCTCTTCATCTTTATCCACAATTATTTCCGCGTCGTCAGTAAGAATCCAAACATCATCAGCATAAGTTTCAGCGCGGTTATTAAGCATTGTAGAGCCAGGATAAAAGTGATTTTCACCTTTAACTTCTGCCTTTAAGTATACTGTTTTTGAACTTCCTGCTGGGATATCTCCAATATTGTACCAACCACCAGTAATATCATGAGTCGTTGCTCCTGAAACAGAATTATGAACATATTCCATTTTATAAGGCAGATAATCACGGACATATACATTCTCCGCGGTACTGTCTCCAGTGGAATTAATTTTTATTGAAAACTGAATTTCATCTCCGGGCTGAGCAGAAACTGTATCCTGCCAGCCGGAATCACCTCGAGTTAAATTTTTAGCTAGTTTGGATATGGATAAGTTGGGATTATTTACCTCTGGTTCTTGGTTTTTGTCTACAATCACCTGGGCAGTATCATTAAGAATCCAAACATCATCAGCATAAGTTTCAGCGCGGTTGGTAACTGTGGTTGAACCAACATATAAATATTGTTCACCGACTACTTTTGCTTTAAGGTATACAGTTTTAGAATCTCCAGGCTGGATATTGCCAATATTGTACCACCCCTCAGAAACATTATTCGTAGTCGCCCCAGAAGTGGAATTAGAAATATATTCCAATTGATAAGGAAGATTATCTCTTAGGTAAACATTGTCTGCCACTGTTTGACCAGTGGAATTAATTTTTATTGAGAATTGAATTTCATCTCCGGGTTGAGCAGAAACTGTATCCTGCCAGCCGGAATCACCTCGGGTTAAGTTTTTAGCTAGCTTGGAAATAGAAAGGTCGGGATCATATATCTCCGGCTCTCGATATACAGCAGTGCTTACTGTGTTGCTATAGAATTTAGAAATTTCATCGCTTTTAATACTCGCCCTGTTTTTAATAATTGTAGTTCCTTCGGGGATATAATCATTGATTTCAGCAGTAATAGTGATTGTTCCGGAGCCACCAGGATTTAAACTAGAAATCTCCCAAGTGTCATTAGAGTTACCCCAGGGAGAAGGAGTTGCATCTACAAATTTCAGATAATCCTGATTCTGGTTATTAAACGGATCTCGAATAATTATATTGTGAGCAACATCATCGCCAGTATTTTCGTAATTTATCGTATAAGTGATTTTATCTTCAGGAACTGCTTGGGATTTATCTACAGACTTGGAAATAGAAAGGTTAGGAGCAATATCCGTTTTATCAAAGGCAGCACAAACCGGCATAATACTATTTGCACTCGGACTATCAGGGTAAGCAGCATGAAAAGCAACCACAGACGAAACTGTTTTAGAAACATTTAGGTCATTAGCAACTAGCTCTACAAGAGAATTAGTATTATCCGGTAAATCGCTAGTAGCCTGAGTTTCAGCTACAGTATTTCCATTGTTGTCTTTTAAGATAAGGTAGAATGATTCTTGAGTCTGATAGGTTTGATCAGGATGACAAGAGTGACAATCATAAGCCTTTACTCGAATGTCATAAGTTCCTGCAGAAAGATTAGTCTGTATTGGTCCGGCAGTAGCTTGTTCTTCGTCCTGATTGCCAACTATTTCTCCAAAATGCTCGTTAAACTGAATAATCGTTCTTCCGATTTGAGGAGAAAAAGAACAGCTGTCCTCTTCACCGGCTTTGGCGGGTGATACAGAAGGAATTAAAACCGTTGCAAGTAATCCCGACATAGCTAAAATTATCCCTATATATTTAGGGAAACTAACAAGTTTTAATTGAGATAATAATTTGATTTTCATATATAAAAAAAGCGATTCTTGGTTATTTGATTGTTGTTTACACTTAGACTTTATTATATCACATCTGTCAAAAAAGTCAAGAGGTTGGGATTTATTCTACTTTTTCTGCAATAATCATAATTCTTTTCCAGGCAGTTCCTACCGGCCAACAACTAATTAAAATCAATCGTGAACTTTCATCCTGGCTTTGTATAGAGACATCTTTTAAAATCACTTGTTTGCCTATAATCTCGTAAACATGTTTATTTTTGCTATAAAACACAATAATCTGATTGCCTGCTTCCAACCTGTTCAATAAGCTAAACACTGACCCGTAATTACCTTTATACCAGGGATAAGCAGAACTATGCCCTAATAAAATGCTATTCCCTATTTGACCGGGGATTACAGAAGAAGGATAAAGAACTACTCCTTTTTCTAAGTTATTAAATATTGTTTTCTCATCACTGGAATCAGGGAGAATAATAGGGGCATCCACATTTATTTTAGGAATAACCACACGATCAATAGTATTATAAATTTCCTCTTTACTTCCTTCAATTCTATTCATAAATTTCTGAGAATTTTCTATGTCAATTTTCAAACTATATTTAGTTTGGTTATAAAAAGCGCGACCGTTAAATACTCCGAACACAAGCACAAATACTATTAGAAAAATTAAAAAGAAGGTTTTTGTATCTCTTAAAACCTTAAATAATTTCGGATATTTAATGCGAAATTTTTCCATCATATTTTTGGAAAGAAACAGCCAATTCGTTGGGAATACTCTCGATACTCTTTACCGAAGTAGCTGATTAATTTCTTTTCTTCTAGCTCTGCGTAATATTTCCAGATAAAATAGAAAATTAAGCAGGCGAATAATAGCGGCCAGGATTCTAGGAAAATTGCCAACCCGGGATTAACCAATAATACAATTCCTGCATACATTGGATGACGGCAAAAAGCATAAGGGCCGGTTATTGCTATTCTGTCCTTTTTTTTGGCAATAATAAGTATGATTGTGCTCCATATCAGAATCCCTACATAGATAATAACTAAAATTGAAAAAATTAATATTAAAAACGCCTGTTTTATATTCCAGGCCGGAAATTCAAAAACAGTATCAATAACCAGAATAATTGCCCCGATAAATAAATTAAGGAACCCGGCTTTAAAAATGGTTCCAAACATTCCTTCTTGGCGAGAATAAAGTTTTTTTTCTTTGATCATTCCTTAAATTATGTTCAAACCAATATTTAATAATCCTGTGGCTTGAACTACAATTAATCCTATAATTAATGCTAATAATAAAACGGAATTCAAAATTGTTTTACGGTCTTGAACCTCAAATTTTGCAAAAATATTAAGCAAAACAGCTAACACTACAAACAAAAGAGTATAGATGTAAATCTTCTTAGTTATTTCGTCTGATTTTTCAACTAAAACTCCTAAAATTCTTGCTCCACGATCGGTTTGTAATTTACTGGCAATGTCCTGAAATTCATCTATTTTCTGCTGAACAACTGCGAATATCTCCTGCTCTACTTCGGGATTAACTTGTTGAGGAGCAGCAATCTCTTCTTTTTCTGTTTTTCGTTCAGCAGCAAGCTGTTTCTGCTTTAACTCTTCCATGGTTGTGGAAGTAGGAAATTCTTTTTCTGGCTCTGCAGAAATTTGTTGTTCTGGTTGAGTAGCCGGAGCTTGAGCTAATTGAAATTCATTACCAAAATGCTGAACAGCAACTGCAGTATCCCGGCCTTCAAATTCTCCGGTTACAACTGCAATTCCCATTTCAGTATAATTGGGATTTAAAATATTTGCCCGGTGAGTGGGAGAATTAAGTAATGCTCGATGAAGAGAACGGGAATCAGTAAAATCTATAGCTAAATTTTCTCCAGCATATTGATAATTATAATTTGATTTTTTAAACCAATACCAAGGACTAACTCCGCCAGGGCTGGTGTGTGCAAAATAGTCTTCTTTTAAAATATGTTCGGCTTTAAAGAGTGCCGACTGAACCAGTTTTGTGTCTACCTCTAGAGGGGAAAGATTATGCTCTTCCCGGGTCTGATTTATCAGTTCTTCTAAACTGTCAGAGGTTATAGCAGCAAAATATACAGAGCTGGGAAAATACAAATAGAGTCCAAAAACAGATACTTTAATCAAAAGCAGAATAATGATAAATAATAAAACGCTCTTTCCTCTAAGAAAATGAGGTTTATGCTTATTTTCTGAATGAGGGATAAAAAAGCGTTTAAAGCTCTGTTTTAATTTCTTTATCATGTGCTTTTATTATAACACAAAACAATTTTAAAATCAAGAAATTTTAGATTGCATCCTTTTTAGGAGTAAGGTAAAAATATTATCTAGCTCTAAAAGTTATCCACATTTTAATTTTATTTACAGGTTATTGATAAAAAATCTAGAGGGTGTATAATAAAAATGTGCCTGCGGGATGTTATGATCCCGATCGGCAATAGAGCTGATGGCAGGCACACTAAAAACCCCTTAGAAGAAGGGGTTTTTGCATTATAACAACTTTAACTTTACAATCTATCTATTTTAATAACTTTTCCAAAATTTGCTCTAGCTTTTTCATTTCTTCTCCGTAAGAGGCCCAGTTCCCTACTTGCTGAGCTTCCATTGCACGATCAAAATATTGTTTGGCTTGCTTAATTAAATCCGGTTGTATAATTTTTCCATCTACAGAATCATCTTTCTGCTGAGGCGAAGCTTCCAACCCTGAAAACAGTTGACTTAAAGCAATATCTAGAGTTTCCCCCATTACAATCTGATTCTCATAAGCTACAATTACACGTTTTAATTCTGGAATTTTTCCGCCCTGAGCTCTTAAATACAGCGGACGGACATATAACAGAGATTCCTCAATAGGAATAACTAATAATGGGCCCTGGTTAACTTTCGAGCCTCGCTGATCCCATAAAGAAATTTGCCGGGAAATTTCTGGACTCTGATTAATACGATTAATAATCTGACTGGGTCCGAATACTAATCTTTGCTTGGGAAATTTGTAAATGGCTAATTTTCCGTAATTTTCTCTGTCTGAGCGCGCAACCATCCAGGCTGCGAGATTATCTTTTTTCTGGGGAGTAAACGGAATCATTAGAATATATTCTTCTTTTTCTTCATTGGGAAGCTTCATGATAATGTGGCGCATCATTGGATCTCCAGCCCCTTCTGAAATTACAGGAATTTCCCATTGATCCTCTTTGTTGTAAAAAATCTGAGGTTTTCCCATGTGATATACGCTATAAACTGTGGATTGATAATTAAAGTAATCCTCGGGATAACGTAAATGCGCTCTTAAATCCGAGGGCATTTCATCCAGACTTAAAAATGTATTTTTAAAAATATTAGCATAAGTTTTGATTATTGGATCTTGGGGGTCAGCAATATAGAGTTGCATATCCCCGCTATATGCATCTACGATTACCTTTACAGAATTACGGATATAGTTGATTCTGGTTTCCAAAGAACTTCCGATTCGCTGAGAATAAGGATAAAGGTTGCTGGTAGTATAAGCGTCGCCAATCCATTTTAATTGCCCCTGGTCTGTAATTACTAAATAAGGATCCTGGTCTAATTTTAAAAATGGAAGCACTTTTTTGATTCTTTGCCTGATGTTGCGATAATACATTACCCGGCTTTGAGAGTTAATATCCTCGGATAAAAACACCTTTAACTCTCCGAATCGAATAGCAAATAACGCCTTGGTTATAACCGAACCTATGGGAACTCCTCCTTCTCCCTGATAATTGGTATATACGTTTTCTTCTCCAGAGGGATAGTCAAATTCTTCAGTGCCAGTATTTACAAACACATAATCATTAGTAAGTTCTCCATAATATATTTCCGGACGAGTTACTTGCAAAGATTCAATAGTTGAAACTGGAGGAAGGTCCTTAATAAACAATACTGGCAAACCCTCTTTGCTGACTTCATTAACGGGACCAAGAGTTAATCCAAATCCATGAGTAAATGTTAAATGTTCATTGATAAATGTGCGATGAGGCAGGTTTTTGGGATTTAATTCCCGGGCAGAAAGAAGAACCTGGCGGTATTCATCGTTAATATAATAGCGGTCATTATCCACAGACACAAAATCATAATAAGTTCTAATTTCCTGAACTTGCCCAAAAGTATCCAATAACGGATCCCGATCCCATAAACGAATATTTTTTATTGTGGTTTGATTGTTTTCAATATCTTCAGTGGTTAGCTGTGTTTCTCCGCTTAACTCGTATTCTTCAATTTTATCCAGTCCAAATGCCTGTTGAGTAGCACCAATATTATGTACAATGTATGGAGATTCTTTAACCAATTCATTGGGTTTAACCAGGAATTTATCCATCATTAAAGGATAAAGCCATCCTCCCAGCACAGATACTCCTAAATATATTATTACTGCTCCCCACACAAAATGACTCTTTTTCCAGAATAAATTCAATATACATGCAATCGCGCCTATAACCAGAATAAATGTCATTAATTTCAATACTGGCAAATTAGCATGGATATCCACATAACTTGCGCCTGTAAAGGGACCATTAGTGGAATAAAGCAAATGAGAGATTTTTACAAAATACGTTTTTACAGCCATTATTAGGAATATAATTCCCAGTATCAGAAAAATGTGTTTTTTGGGACTATCCTCGACATCATAATTCAACTGCTTTCTTTTTTTAACTGCTTTTCTTCCAGCATAAATCAGGGTTATCCCGATTAAAGATAGTACCAGCGTCCAAAGCAAAAAATTAGCCAAAGTTTCCAAAAACGGAAGACTAAAAAAGTAAAAAGAAATATCCCGGCCTAAAATCGGATCCACGCTATTAAAAGAAACAGCATTAAAATACTTTAATACTGTTTGCCAGTTGACACTCATTGCTAATCCCGTGAACACTCCCAGTAAGGCAGAAATATACAAATTCAGCTTATTCAAGTGCTTGCTAATGTCCACAGTTGAACCCTGTTCATTAACTTTTACATGAACTGCTCTTCCTTTGGTAATCCGGGATGCAATAATTAGATTGAGATACAAGATTCCAAACGTAATTAATGCTGCTACTACTCCTACTAATAACTTTGCTCCCAAAATAGTGGTAAAAATATTTGCCAATCCCAGCTGCTGAAACCAAAACCAGTCTGTGATTAATTTTACTAATCCTGATCCGCTGAAAATAAGGATTAGGATTACAGTTGTAAGAATAATTAATTTCTTTTTTTTCATTGTTCTTTTTTCTCTTTTAATTTTTTATTAATATCTTTAACAATTGCTTTTAAAGTTTTGGAGTTCTGTTTTAAATAATCACAAGCTTTTTGCAGCCCCCTGCCCAGTTTTTCTTTTCCATAGCTATAAGAAGCACCGCCTGATTTTTTAACCACCCCGTAATTAATTCCAGTACTAATTACATCTGCCTCATAAGAAATCCCTTGATCGAACATGATATCAAATTCTGTAGTTTGGAATGGAGGAGCAACTTTGTTTTTTACTACCTTAGCTTTAATGCGATTACCAACAATCTCATCTCCTTTTTTAATTTTTGCTCTTCGCCGAAGTTCAATTCTTACTGAAGAATAAAACTTTAAGGCTTTTCCTCCGGGAGTAGTTTCGGGATTACCGAACATTACCCCTATTTTCATTCTGGTTTGATTGATAAAAATCATTATTGTATTTGTTCTGCTGATTAATGCCCCTAATTTTCGTAATGCCTGAGACATTAATCGTGCCTGGAGAGCAACATGAGTATCCCCCATTTCTCCTTCAATCTCTGCTTTGGGAGTAAGCGCAGCTACAGAATCGATAACAATTACGTCCACGTTCCCAGACTTTATTAACGACTCTGCAATCTGTAAAGCCTGTTCTCCAGTGTCTGGCTGGGAAATGAGTAAGTCATTAATTTTTACTCCGATTTTTCTAGCATAATTAGGATCCAGAGCATGCTCGGCATCAATAAATGCTGCTAATCCTCCTTTTTTCTGAGCTTCAGCAACAATTTGCTGAGCAAGAGTGGTTTTTCCAGAACTTTCTGGGCCGTAAACTTCAATAATCCTCCCCCGGGGAACACCGCCCACGCCAAGAGCAATGTCTAAAGACAATGAGCCCGTAGAGATTGCATCCACATCTACCTTTCTTGCTTCCCCTAATTTCATAATTGAACCCTCGCCAAATCTTTGACGAATATCATCAACCGTACCTTCTAATTCTTTGGCGCGATCTTTTTTAACTTCTTTAGATGTTTTCTTTTTTGATTTTGTTTTTTTTGTTTTTTTAGGCATAAATTTATTAATTAAAACATTATCTTATTACCATTATTTTCCTAAGGACAGTGTTGGTTTTCCCAAATCTGTCCTTGGCTTCAATTCTAACAATATTTAACCCCAGATCCAAGCCCACTATGCATGAGAAATTCCCCTCCCTGTCTATATCCACCTCTTTGCCGTTAATTGTTAAATAAACGCTTGGACGAGTTTCTCCTAAAATTTCAATATCTTTTTGCTGAACAGTAACATCTGAAGCTGGATAAGTAATTTTAATATTCGGGGGATAGATTAAATAACTTAATTGATGCCAAAAGTATCCAAAGATTAATGCAATTACAATAATCGATAACACTAATGCTGTTTTCTTGGGAGTAACAATAAATGGTTTTTTATTCACAAAGTTAACTGATTTTTTTCTTTCTTTTTTTTGACTCCTGTCAATGTTCTCAGTTAGCCCTCTTTCTACTTTAAACTGATTTAAAATCTTGTCAACATCTAAATTCAATACCTGCGCGTAATTTCTCAAATATGCAGAAACATATACATCTGCAGGCAATTGTTTGTAATCCCCCTGCTCTAAGTATTTTAAATAATTTACAGGAATTTTTGTTTTTTGGGAAATCTGTTTAATGCTTAAGCTTGCTGATTCCCGGGCCTGTTTTAATTCTTCTCCCAGTGTTCGGGTTTTAATTTTTTTGGTTTTAAACATATTTATTTATCTTTTAACTCTTCAATCCCCTGTTCCAAGCTCACAGTTGGCTCCCAACCTAAAAGTTGTTTTGCTTTTGTAATCTCTGCCAATGTATCTTGGATTTCTCCTGGCCGGGAAGGAATATTAACAGTGTTATTGCTAATCATGGCTGCAATTTGATTAATGCTGTAATTCTTTCCAGTGCCAATATTGATAACTTCTCCATTTCCAGTTTTGTCAGCTTTCATTGCCAATAAATTGGCTTGAACAACATCTTTTATGTTTGAGAAGTCTCTGGTTTGCTCTCCGTCTCCCACAATTGTCAACGGCTGATTATTATCTGCCTGCTTCAAGAAGATTCCAATTACAGTTGCATAGGCCCCTTCATTGCTCTGTCTGGGCCCATAAACGTTAAAATATCGTAAACAGACTGTAGGCAGATTATATAGCTCGCTGAATAATTTGCAATATCTTTCTCCAACCCATTTAAATACTGAATAGGGAGTTTTAGGATGCGAACGCATATTTTCTTTTAAAGGCAACTGCTGTTGATCTCCATAAGCCGAAGAAGAAGCAGAATAAATCACCTTGTTTACTTTATTCTCCTTAGCAGCCACCAATACATTTAATGTTCCGATTACATTATTCCGATGAGAAGTAACTGGATCCTTGATTGAGGGTTGGATTCTGGGTTGAGCTGCTAAATGGAAAACATAATCAATTCCTTTAAATACAGGTTTAATTTTATTTAAATCACTAATATCCAATTTATGGAATTTTGCTTTTGGGTTTAAATATTCTTTTTTGCCTGTGGAGAGGTTATCAATAACAATCACTTGGTGGTTTTGTTGTATAAGCTTATCCACTAAGTGGGAACCGATAAATCCTGCTCCTCCGGTTACTAGTATGTTCATGTAGATTAAGTTGGTGACTTAGTTATTCGTTTGTTGTTTGTAAATAAGTTAGGTTCTGTGACGTAAATGTCTGATAAATGTCTGATAAATGTCCGATATTGTTATCTAAGTTCGTAATATCTTCCTTTTTTCACCAATTGCTATTACAATGTTCTTTTTTCTAATTCTTTAAGGTCTCTATTATCTTATTTGTATTATCTACTTTCCGATATTCTTTATTTCACAATTTACGTTAGTAATCATTTCTCTCGCTATTTTAATTATTTTAATACTGTAAAACATTTTCAACTTAAATTTTTAACGCTTCATTAACGCTTCATTAACGCTTCAAGATATAATAGGTATATTTTCCTGTTTTACCAATCATCTCAATAATTTTCTTATCAGTTAAATATTTTAAATCTCTAAACGCTGTTATTCTGTTCGTATTATTTATCTTCTGATACTCTTTATTGGTTATTTTGCCTTTCTCTTTTAAATATTCTACTCCTTTTCTCTGTCTTTTATTCAAATCTTTTAAAATGCTTTCCTTGATATAGGTCGACTCTTTAATCTGTGACTGAAAGATAATTATTGAATCGATCGGACTTAAATCATAATATGGTTCTTTGTTTCCCCATTCCCTGCTTAAAGATTTCATCATTTTAATACCAGAGCCATACTTTTCTATCCAGCCAATATCATAAATAAGCTGGCACAAAATATCATTAACAGGCTCATGTCTTGGCCGTTTAGGGGTAACACCTTTAGGGAAAAGGCCGGGACTAGCGATTTCAATCCGATTATCAAAAATAAATACTCTAACATCGCCATTTTGAAAGTAATTTCTATGAATCAATGCATTAATTATTGCTTCTCTAATGGCTTTAATTGGATACTCAAATTTATCTTCTCTTCTAAAACTTTTTTCAGTTCTCGTTCCAAGAAGCCGTATGTTTTTTCTAACAAAATCCTCAGACAGATTTATCATCTCGGGCAATGTTCCTTCGCAGGTTACACTATCCAATGTTGGATTTATAATCTCATTGCCCTTAAATTTTATCACTCTCAGCCTGGCATTGGGCATAAATCTTTGTGGATATTTGCCAAAAAATAGGATTCCAGCATTGGTCGGCTGATTATTTTTTAAACACTTTAAATTGACTAACAATTCTTTGATCGAAATTTTCACATTCTTATCAACGTTTCTGGCTTTCTGCCTTTCATTAAGGTACCAAGTAACCTTTTTAGTGCTAATATCTTCAAACTTAGCCTCTTCACAAATTTCAGCATCAAACTGCATCTTGTGTTTATTTTTCTCTAGTAATAATTTTTCGTATTCTGTCTGCGACATCAATTTTGTGTTTTTACCCACCCTTTTAAAGGGCCTTCCAAAGGCTGTGTGAGGTTTTTGTGGACTAGATTTAACAGAGATTAAGATTAGGTCTTTCTTGCCTATTTCAACTGCTGAAATCCCCGGATAAATTTTGGAGTCAGTATTATCAACAACTTTATTAGTTAACCTCTCGATAGTATTTTTACCAATATTAACACCGGATACTTTCCCTGTGTCGCCAACGCCAACCAGAATCTTTCCTCCTTTGCTATTGCTAAAAGAGCAAACTACTTCTACAATTCTATTATCTTTCGACAGAGAAGCTTTTTTCTCGAAAGTTTCCGATTCCAGCTGTGAAATTA
Organism: uncultured Candidatus Saccharibacteria bacterium; assembly: GCA_964449235.1. Classification (GTDB taxonomy): domain Bacteria; phylum Patescibacteriota; class Minisyncoccia; order RBG-13-40-8-A; family JAUWHN01; genus CAYVAX01. Next base: position 14,990 of record CAYVAX010000009.1, read on the forward strand.
ATTTTATTAATTCTTTTTTAAGCATTCTTCTTTTTTCTCCTTATTGGTTTTCTTTTTTTAATTACAACTTCTTTGTCATGTTTTTTAACATCTTCTATATCCAATCCCTGCCACTTTATTAATTGTTCATTGTATTCCTTTATTGCCTGCAAAGCTTTAATTCCTTTTTTTAAGGATTTAATTAATCCGGAATCAACCTTAACTGATTTCGGAGCTTTTTCCAAGGATTTTATTAATTGTTCGCCCCAATTAATAAATGCATCCATATCTTTTAAAAAGCAGAATCCCCCGGCACCGCAATAATTTCCATGTTCAACATTTAGCCATGCCGGACCGATACGCAAATCCGCAGAAATGATATCCCGAATGTTTTCATAATCAATATTTACTGAAATTCCTTCATGTTTAAACTGCAAAGATAATGCTTCACAAACATCAGCCAAAATATTTCCAAAAATTACCTTTATGTATCCAAATATATTGCTTGCATATTTTCCTAATTCCGCTTCTGTAGCGCTCACACTTTTTTTACTGTAATCACTGGACCAGGGACGAATAAAATGTTTTTTAGGTAAAAGATTAAGAACTTCATAACTGTCATTCATGCTTTTAGAGGTATGGGCAACAATTTGACGATCAGGGCTTATAAAGTCTTCCCAGGCCTGGGCTTCAGTTAAAAACTCAGGATTAAAGATAATCCTCTTTTTATTATGCTTCCTCTGCAACCTTTCTATTGTCCCTGGAGGAACTGTAGATTTAACTACGACAATTTTCCCGTCCTTAATGGAATCAAGCACATTTTCCACAATAGAAGCATTACAGCTTCCATCAGGATTAGAAGGCGTGGGTACAGAAATAAAGATTACATCTGCCTTGTTTACATCATCAGAAAATCCTTTTTTAGGATCAGTATCATAACAAAACAGGTTTTTACCCCGCTTGTATCCTAATTTTTCTTGGAACCATCGGCGAATGGGATCACCAACCATTCCCAATCCAACAATACCTACTTTCATGGTTATAAAGAAAATTTATTTACTAATTGTATAAACCATACAATCAGTAAAGTTAATCTCCTTTGAGGTTATTAATAAACTGTTCAGCTTCGGATTCAAAGCTCTCATCTATTTCCCCGGCTTTTTGAGCATAAAAGATTGCTTTTTCCATATCCCCCACTCTTCCATAAGCTACAGCCAGAGAGGCATATAGCTGTGCATTTTCTGGTTGCAATTCAATTGCTGATTTATACAGCTGAATAACTTTGTAATAATCTTTGGTCTTGCTGTACAAATTAATCAACCGGATAATATCTGAGAAGTTGTTACTGTAAGAATAACCTTTTTGGATTGCTTTTTCAACATTTTGTTTTGCATTTTCATAATCTCCGGCCTTGAGCTGAGATATTCCCAGGAACCAATAAGATTGATTAACGTCGGGATTAAGTTCTAAAGCGTTTTTAAATGCAATCACTGCTTGTTCATATTTTTTTAAGGATAATCTCGCTTGTCCTAATTCATACCAGACCCGGGGGTTTTTATCATTAATCTTTAAGGCTGCTTGCACTGCTTGTTCTGCTTTTTGTTTAGCTAGTTCTGGTTTCTGGTCTCCTAAAAGAATGTATAGACGGGCTAGATACAGTTGAGACACATAATCATAAGAATGTTGTTCAATGTTGTTATTAATCTCCTCAATTGCTTTTTCAAGTATTCCTGTATTTATTTGATTTTTTTTATTTTTCAATACCTGATTGTATTGAATAGCAAATGTAGCAAATCGATGTCGGATTTCATACTGCCCCTGATAAGTTTTGTATGAAAACGCTTGCTTGTATTTATCCATTGCTGCTTCCACATTTCCGGCCCGGCTGGCAACAATCCCCCGCGTACAAGCGTAATTAGCAAATGCAGGCTCAATATTTGCTTTGTAAATCAGCAGTATGGCTAATAATCCTAAAATTAAGCCTAAAAAGGGATTAAATCCTTTTTCAGATTTAATTTTTTTATGATCCCCCTGCTCATGTTCAAACACAATCCCATTAACATATCCCAAGCTTAAAAAGAAAAGCAAATAATTGGCTGTAGTATCGAAAATGAAGCAATTGTGGACAATGTAGACAATAAACATTGTTCCCAATACAGCCAGAGCATTAAGGTTTATCTTTTTTTTCTTAAATGCTTTGATTAGAAAATAGTAGATAACAGCAAATATGCTGAAATAGCTTAAAAAACCTAAAATACCCATTGTGGTTAACATTTCCAGAATAATATTATGCGCGCGATCCCAGATTGTTTCCGAGCCCACGCCTGTAAAATGCCCGGGCTTAAAATGCATTGCATGCGCGATTACAAAATTCTCCGGACCCCAGCCCAAAATCGGCTTCTCTTTAAATCCTTCCCATCCGCTTTCCCAGGACCACAATCTGGTTTGCAAGGTCCTGCTTTGAAAAGAAATTCCCGTCATCCTTTCCAGCCAATGAATATCCTGAACCCATTGCTTGTCTTTGTTTATGTACGCAAAAACAGAAAAAAGAATTAATAATATCAATACAGAAGCAATTGCAATTTTAAATTTTTTCTTGTTTTTTAAGCCGAATAAATAGATTAATCCCAGCAAAAACAAACCGCCCCAAAAAGCAGCAATTGATCCCCTTACTGCGGTCATATGCAATGCTATTGTTCCTAAAATAAATGTTAGGGTATAAAAGCTGATTTTCAATTTCTGTTTTTTTTGAATTTTTTTGTTTATTGTTTTTAAAAATAAACAAATGCATAAAAATAAAATGAATAATAAATATCCGGCAAACAAAGCAGCATTGCCAATCGTTCCAATTACTCTGCTCTCATGCTGCCAGCCAATAAAGAAATCTCCTAATTTAAACCGCTGGCCAAAAGCAAATAAAATTGACAAAAATCCCACAAATACAGAGATTTTTAATAATCGCTTCCAATCTTGTTTGGTTTTAAAAACAACATTTAAAATCACAAACCAAACCCAGAAATGTAAAAATGAAAACAGGCCACCCATGCGTTCAAGGGTGCCCCAAAATGCAAAATTGAAATCAACAGCTGTAAAACTGGCTAGGGCGTATAATCCTGTAAAGATTGTAACTGCTGCAACCAGAGGAGTAAACTTAGGTAAATACTTCTTGCCTGTAGAAGCAATCAGTAATATATAGATCACTGCCATTATCTCCACCAGGCTCCGGAATACAACTGCTTTTCCAAAATGAAATGGAGATATATATTGGGAAAATATAACCAGGGGGATGAATAAAGAAATATATATTCCCCAGCGCAATAGTTTTACATAGATTTCAGAAACTCGCATACTTTGTATAGTATATCACAATTAATTAAAATTTCCATTGCCAAAGATGATAAAATGAGCTAAAATACAAGGGATGAAGTTAAAGAAAACAATTTTATTAATTACAGATCTAATTATCCTGTATGTCTCTTTAGCTGTAGCACTTACAATCCGCTATGGAAGATTTAATTTAGAAACTTTTCAAAATCACTTATTTTCATTTACAATAATCTATTTATTATGGATTATTGTTTTCTACATCCACGACCTTTATGATTTAGCAGCTGCTAAAAATGACGCTGCTTTTTATTCTGCACTAATGCGTTCAATTTTAATCAATGCGGGATTAGCAATTGCCTTTTTCTATTTCATCCCCCAAATTTCTCAAGTCGGAATTACCCCCCGAACTAATTTATTCATCACCATTGCCATTTTTGTTATCCTATTCACGCTCTGGCGGAATTTATTCAATAAGCTTGCCGGGTTTAAAGGATTAAATGTAGCAATTATTGGCACCAATCCCCAGGCAATAGAATTAGCTCAAGAGATTGAAAATAATCCCCAGCTGGGTTATCGATTAAAGCTTTTTCTTAAACAGGAAGCTGAATTTAAAAATCTTAAAAATATTTTGATTGCTCAAAAAATCGACTTAGCGATTATAACTCCGGAAGTGTACAGCTCTCTGGATGTTATTCAAAACCTGTTTGAATGTTTGCGGCATAAAATTGATTTTGTAAACCTGCCTGCTTTTTATGAACAATTTGCTAAAAAAATCCCCATTTCCGCTATAAACCAAATATGGTTTTTAGAAAATATTTCTCAAAACAATAAAGGTTTTTACGAGTTTGGGAAAAGAATTTTTGATTTCATATCCGGATTGCTGCTTTTAATAATCACCCTCCCTTTGTGGGTGATTATTGCTGTGATTATTAAATTAGAACCTTCTGGCCCTGTTTTCTACACTCAAACCAGGATCGGACAAAATGGAAAAGCATTTAAACTTAAAAAATTCCGAACAATGAAAAAGGATGCTGAAAAAGACGGGCCCAAAATGGCTCAAAAAAATGATCCCCGGGTAACTAAATTTGGAAGATTTTTAAGAAAAACCCGCTTAGATGAACTCCCGCAATTATGGAATATTATTAAAGGAGAAATGAGTTTTGTCGGCCCTCGAGCTGAACGCCCGGAATTTATGGAAGATTTAAAAAAAACAATTCCCTTTTACAAAGAAAGGTATTTAATAAAGCCGGGCTTGTCTGGCTGGGCACAGATAAAATACGGATACAGTTCTTCAATTGGCGAGAATTTTGAAAAAGTTCAATACGACCTTTATTATGTAAAAAACCGTTCCTTTCTATTTGATTTGGGAATAATTTTAAGAACAATCAATATTATCCTTAGGGGAGGAGGACAATAAATTATGTCTATTGAAATCATTATTCTGCTAGTTTTAGGAGCAATAGTCTGCGAGTTTATAGACAGCTATTTAGGAATGATGTATGGAACAATTTTATCTCCGGTTTTGCTTATTACCGGATTTAGCCCCTTTATGGTTGTTCCTTCTATTTTACTTTCCCAGGCTGCAGGCGGATTTATTGCTTCCCTGCGGCATCATAAATTAAAAAATGCTCATTTGGGATTTAAGTCTAAGGATTTTAAAGTTGCTGTTGTGATTGTCAGTTTGGGGCTTTTAGCAGTGGTTCTGGGGGCATTGATTGGAACCACAGTTCCTAAGATTTGGCTAAAAACATACATTGGAACAGTTTGCGTAGTTATGGGAATTATTGTGCTCCGAAACAAGAAATTCAAATTTTCTTGGAGGAAAATAATGGGGATTGGAATTATTGGCTCCTTTAACAAGGCATTATCCGGAGGCGGTTTCGGGCCCATAACCACCAGCGGTCAGATTGTTTCCGGAAGAGATGGAAAAGAAGCTATTGGGACCACGGGATTTGCAGAAGCACCGATTTGCTTGTTTGCGTTTATTTGTTGGAGTTTAATGAACGAATTGCCGAATTTAACCTTTGTGGCTCCTTTAACTGTGGGAGCAATAATTGGTGCTTTTTTTGGACCCTTGGCCTTGTCTAAATTTAAATCCAGAACAAAATTAAAATTAACTATTGGAGGGTTGGTAATAATATTAGGGATTTGGACGCTTTTAAAGACTTGGGGGTGATCGAACATAAGCATTAATGTTATTGATAAAGCCTGAACATAACATTCGGCTTTGTAGATATATATGACCAAGGTGAAAATAAAAGACAAAAGAATAGATACAATAATAAAATTATCCAAACAGGCATTTGGACCTTATAAGTTACAAATCATAGTATTAACAATACTAAGCTTTGTAAGTGGCTTATTAGAAGGTATTGGAATTAATGCTATAGTTCCTTTAATTTCAACTGTCACCAAGGAAGGAGTAGGGGAAGCAGATATAATAACCAGAACTCTGGCGAGCATATTTAAATATTTTCACATTGATTTTAGCTTAAAATTTATTCTTGTTTTCATTGCTTTGCTGTTTATTTTAAAAGCTATTGCTCTGATTATCTGTAACTATATAAAAATCAAAATAAGCGCTACTTACGAAGAACAAACTAGAAATAAGCTATTCAGCAAAACAATGAACGCTAGCTGGCCCTATTTATCAAATCAAAAGCTCGGTCATTTAGCAACGATACTAAAAATAAATATAATGCAGAGCGCTAAACTTTTAGAGACTATCGGTACTACTATAATGACATTAACCGGGTTAATAATTTATGCCGTTATAGCTGTTAACATTTCTCTAAACATCACCCTCTTTACTTTGGCTTTTGGAGGACTTTTCTTCTTGTTTATTAAGCCGCTTTTATACAAAACCCGAACAATGGCTCAAAAGGTCGCCTCTACTAATAAACAAATTGCCCATTATGTTAATGAAAAAATCTTGGGAATAAAAACAATTAAATCTTTACTAGTTGAAAATAAAATTGTTGGAACAGGAAAAGAATATTTTAGAAAGCTCAAAAATCTTAAGATAAGAATTGCTTTATTAAGAAATATTCCCATTACCTTAACACAGCCAATTAGTTTGGTTTTTGTATGTGTGATTTTTGCTTTTGCCTATAAAACACCCGGGTTTAGTTTTGCAATTTTTGTCCCGGTTATGTATTTAATTTACAGAATTTTTCAATACATTCAAAAAATGCAAGGAAGCTTGCACCAAGCCAATGAAACAATCCCTTATTTAAAGGATGTTCTAAGATTTGAGAAAGAAGCTAACGAAAACAAAGAGGAAATAAGCGGATCTAGATCTTTTAAATTTAATAATGATTTAGAATTTAAAAACGTAAGCTTTTCCTATAATTCAAATAAAGCAGTTTTATCTAATTTAAATTTTGAAATAAAAAAAGGCCAAATGGCTGGTTTAATTGGTCCGTCTGGAGTTGGAAAAACCACTATCGTAGATTTAATTTTGCGTCTTCTCTCCCCCACTAAAGGCAAAATATCGGTAGACAATAAAGATATTTCAAAAATAAATATAAACCTATGGAGAAGAAATATTGGCTATGTTCCCCAAGACATATTTTTAATAAATGATACTGTTTTAAATAACATCAAGTTTTACGACTCGAAAATTACAAACAAACAAGTAGCTCGAGCAGCAAGGCAAGCCAATATTTATAACTTTATACAAACCTTGCCAAATAAATTCAATACAGTAATCGGAGAAAGAGGAATATTTTTATCTGCAGGGCAAAGACAAAGAATTGTAATAGCTAGAGTTTTAGCCAGAAATCCTAAATTCTTGATATTAGATGAAGCAACTAGCTCTTTGGATAATGAATCTGAGATAAAAGTTCAAAAAGCAATTGAAAATTTGAGAGAAAAAATAACTATTTTTGTTATTGCCCATAGACTGTCAACGGTCAAGAATTGTGATAAATTATTAGTATTAGAAAGAGGTAAAATAATAGAAAAAGGCGATCCCATCCAACTCTTAAAAGATAAAAAGTCTTATTTTTATAAAGTTTATAATATCAGAGAATGATTAAAGTATAATTAATCAGCTTTTTTTCTTGATCAAAACATTTCCAATAGCTAAGTAATTTAATCCTGAATTATCAAATACATATAAAGCATCCTTCGGCGTATATACGATTGGAAGCCCATGAAGATTAAAAGATGTATTTAAAATAGCGCTTTCACCGGTTAGACGTTTAAATTCATTAATCAAAAAATGATATTCGGAGTTCCATGATTTATACACTTCTTGTGGTCTGCATGTTTTGTCATAGGGGTGAATAGCCGAACGTAAAAACTCAATCTTGTCCCTCCGAGTATCAAATGCAAATATCATATACGGACATTTAATTTTTTTATCATTCTTTATATATCTATGAACCTCTATCATTGATGGAGCAAACGGCATCCAAAAATCCCTCTTTTTTACAGCTCTATTTAATGCTTCCACACAATCTATTGATGGATTAGCAAGAATTGATCTGTTTCCCAGTGCTCTTGCACCAAACTCCATGCGCCCCTTAAATCTTGCTACGATGTTTCCTTTTGCTATTAATTCTGCTACAATTTTTTCAATATTATTTATTTTTTTGCTTGTTTTGATTTTGCTTTTAAAATTGTGATTCTTTATTGTTTCATTTATTTCTTTATCAGAAAAACTTCTTCCCAGGCAATAATCTTTTAACGGTTTGGGTTGTTTTTTTGTTTTTTGATAATAATTTTCAAATAATGCACCAAAAACATTTGATTCGTCGCTACACGAAGGAAAAACATATACATTTTCTACTTCTTTTAGCTCGAAAATTTTCTTATTTAATTTTACATTCATAAACAATCCGCCACTCAAAGCAACTTTGTTTACATTAAGGTTTTTGAGAATTCTACGCACCCATTCAGTCATAAACTCTTCGATAAATATTTGTAGACCGGCAGATATGTGATCAAATCTTTTAAAGTTATAAAAACTAAGAAGGCGATCGCCCATTTGTTTAACTGGCTCGACTTCTTTTTTTCTGATATAACCTAAACCGTCAGATGAATATTCAAACAAAGAATGAAAATAATCAGCAATTTTTCTTGCTTGTTTTGTGTCTTCAGCATAGGGCGACATCCCCATAATTTTATACTCATGTTCTAAAGGAACCATTCCTAAATAATACGTGGTGAGGCTATACAATCTTGTAATACCATCATCAACAGAAATGTTTTTCAACCTGGTTAGCTTTTCTCCATCAAATAAGCTAACAGTGCCAGCAAGATTATCTCCTCCCGCATCCGAAGTAATAACTGCAAACTTATCTTTAAGCCCCCAACCATAAGCTGCAGCAGCCTCATGACATAAGTGGTGTTCTAATAACCTGATTCTTTCTCTTGACACGCCCATTTCAAGAAGTGGTTTTAAACGAGAAACTGCGTTTCTGTTCCTGGCGGGTCTAACAAATTTTGGAAGCATCATTTTGATAAACTTTTTAATTTTTGCAATCATTTTGTTTCGTTTAGGTTGATTAAACCGCCTTCTATATTTCTCTAACACACCTTCCCGAGACTCCCAAGCCCTTGCCCGAACAAGGCGCTTACCTGTTAGAACAAATTCTTCGATTTCATTAATATTCAGTTTGTTGTTGCACAAAGTGTCTTTTAATGCCTTAAAGGGAAAGCCTCCAGAATTTTTTCTTTTAGTTAATCGTTCTTCTTGAATAGCGTAAACTATTTCATTTCCAATCATTAACGCAACTGAGGCGTTATGGCTGTCATGAATAGCTATTCTAATATTTCTTTTTTGTTCTTTATTCTTCATGTACTTTTTTATTTATCTTTAATTAAATATGTATCTGCTGAAATTTTTCTTATTTGATAATCATGCTTATACGACTCTTTAAAAATTTTATCTAACTGCTTAAGTCGTTTTTGGATGTATTTTTTTCTAATTCCAGAGAATTTTTGAATGCGTGAGTATATGTTTGCCATTCTTTCTTGTCCTGTAAACAAAGTAAAAAAATCTATATATTTTACTAAAACTCGAAATAAAAAGAATTTGATTTCTTCCGGGCTGTATGCTATATCACGCAAACCATTGAAGGATAAAGGAGGTTTATTTTTACCACTTTGTTTTGTTGGCAACTTTTCTAACTCTTCGATTATACGCTCCGAGGAGTATTTGCCCTGAATGCTTTCTATAAATGGCTTTATAATTGATATTTGCTTATTAAAAGTACCGCCCATTTCTCTATTTAAAACTTTATTAATTGCTGTTTTAAGCTCGCCAGCAGAAGAGAAGCTATATCCAAGCTTGACTGGAAGACGGGCTTCATATTCCGGTTTTGGATTGGGATT
>CAYVAX010000010.1:0-19839 GCA_964449235.1 uncultured Candidatus Saccharibacteria bacterium
AATTCCGTTGACAAGAGGCTTGGAACAATGGTACAATACTTCTTAGAGATTCAATTGAGTTTCTAAGCATGTTTTTTAATAATCTATTATCAAAGGAGGGGAAAATGATACTGGCAGTATTAAAACTATATCTGGTGATTATTAAAGTCGTTGGAGTTAAAGGTGCGGTATTGTCTCGATTTCCAAAAGAGTTTTATGCAGAGGATGACGAGGATGCCGAGTGCAAGACAGCTGAAATTAAGGAGAAAATAAAGCAGAAAGAAATTTTTCAGAATTCTAAAGTTAATATTGAAATCGATAAGTTATTTCAAGTTCGGGAAATAGAAATTTGAAATTAAGACTTATAATCAACCCAGAGCGTTAATTGTGAATAATAATTAGCGCTTTTTATTTATCTTCGGGATCTTGCCGGTATTGTTTTTCTCTCTGAATCATGGTATGATATAGGTGATGATTCCTAAATATGTACGTCCGTTTCTGTGGTCTTATAACATTGATAAATTAGACTTGCAGAGAGATAAAAAAAGAATTATTACCAATATTCTTAATCTTGGCACAACCAAGGCCACAGATTGGTTATTTAAAGTCTACAGCAAGCAAGATATCAAAGATGCGATTATTAATCCCTTGCCCGGGGAGTGGAATAAGAAATCCCTGAATTTTTGGAGTTTAATCTTAGAGGTTACTCCTGGCAGCCTTAAAAGAAATGTAAGCTGAAAATATGCTTTATAACATTCTAGACCTAAAGAGATTAAAAATATTGCCATTATTAAAAAAGTTTAAAAAAGACTTTTATCTTGGAGGTGACACTGCTTTGGCCTTGCAGCTAGGGCACAGAGACAGTGTTGATTTTGATTTTTTTAGTAAAAAAGACATAGACACCCAAGAGTTATTTGAAGATTTAAGGTTGGTGTTTAAAGAACATAAAATATTAAAAACTCAACAGGAATATAACACCTTGACTGTGTTGATTAGTGACAGTATAAAATTAAGCTTTTTTACTTATAAATACAAATTAATTAATAAAACTATTAATGAAAAGAATATAAGACTAGCCTCTATTGAAGATATTGGGTGTATGAAACTGTCAGCAATTACTGGGCGGGCAAGCAACAAAGACTATATTGACATCTATTATATCTTGCAAAATGTAGAGTTAAAAGATTTATTAAAAAAGGCTTCTAAAAAATTCCCAGAATTAGACAGTAATTTAATTTTAAAAAGCCTGATTTATTTCCAAGATATTAGCATGCAGCCAATTAATTTTAAGAATGATAATTACGTTGAGTTCAAGGAAGTTAAATCACTTTTAAAGCAAGAAGTTAAAAAAATTACCCAGGTTTAGTTGTTACAATATTTCAAATAACTATTTTTACAATCTCGATATAACATCGAGCTTTTTATTTTTTTGAATGTTAAAATTGCAAACTCTGAGATTAAAGTGTAAAATAGAATTACAGCCATGAAGTATTTAATTTTTGGGAAAAAAGGATGGTTGGCGTCCAAGTTCAATGAATTTTTAAATGATTCCCAGATTTCCTATACAGACATTACAGATTTGCCGGCAATAAGAAGAGAAATAAAAGACAAATGCCCGGAAACAGTGATTAATGCTGCCGGGATTACTGGCCGGCCAAATATTGACTGGTGCGAGGAGCATAAGGCAAAAACTGTAGCTGGAAATACTACTGGACCATTAAATATTCTCCAGGCTTGCTCAGAAAAAAATATCTACTGGGTTCATCTGGGGAGTGGATGTATTTTTCAAGGGAAAGGTCCCCGAGGAAAAGGATGGAAAGAAGATGATTCTGCTAATCCACCCAGCTTCTATAGCTGGACAAAATATTGGACAGATTCAGTTTTAAAATACTTTCCAGTATTAATTGTGCGCTTAAGAATGCCTATTGATGTTTATCCCAGTCATCGGAATCTGATTGATAAGCTAGTTAATTATCCTAAAGTTATTAATGCCGATAATTCTATTACCGTAATCCCTGATTTTTTAAACGCGGTTAAGCAGTTGATAGACAAGAAAAAAACCGGGATATATCATTTAACTAATCCGGGAGCAATTAAGCCCAGCCGGATTATGGAGTTGTATACGAAAATAGTTGACCCCGATCATAAATATGAGGTCATTCCTGCAGAGCAGCTTTATAGCCAGGGATTGGCAAAGGCAGAGCGAGCAAATTGTGTATTAAATACAGATAAACTACAAAAAGAAGGGATAAAATTAAAACCAATTCAACAACGAATTATAGAGGTAATTAAAGAATATAAACAAAATTTATGAAGTTATTAGTAACAGGAGGAGCTGGATTTATCGGTTCCAACTTTATCCATTATTGGCTAACTAAATACCCCGATGATAAGATTGTTAATCTTGACCTTTTAACTTATGCTGGGAATCTAGCTAATTTAACTGATATTAAAGATGAACGCAATTATAAATTTATTAAAGGAGATATTTGTGATTTAGAAAACAACAAAAGATTGTTTAGAGAAGAGAAGATAGATGTAATTGTTAACTTTGCAGCTGAGTCTCATAATGGCCGAGCTATGATTGAGCCAGATATCTTTGCTAGAACAAATATTTTAGGTACCCAAATGCTTCTTGAGGCTGCAAAAGATATAGGGGTGGATAGATTTCATCATATTTCTACTTGTGAAGTATTTGGAGATCTAGCCCTAGATGAAGATAGAGCTTTTAAGGAAGATGATCCCTATCTGCCCAGAACTCCTTATAACGCATCAAAGGCAGGAGCAAACCATGAAGCAATGGCTTATTATCATACTTTTAAATTGCCAGTCACAATTAGTCATTGTTCAAATAATTACGGGCGTTTTCAGTTTCCCGAGAAAGTCACTCCAAGATTCATAACCAATGCTGTTGACAATAAAGAATTACCTCTTTTTAAGAGTAGTCAGAATAGAAGAGAATGGTTACATGTTGATGATCATTGTAGAGCAATAGACATGATTATAAAAAAAGGAAAAGTTGGCGAAGCCTATAATATCGGGAGTGGCGTGGAAAAGAGCATAGAAGAGATAGCTGATGCAGTGCTAAAGAGATTAAATAAGCCACTTTCATTAAAAACTTATGTTGAAGATAGGCCTGGCCATGACCGCCGCTATCTTTTAGATATTACTAAGATCAGAAAAGAACTTGGCTGGGAACCAGAAATTGATTTTGAAGAGGGTATGGATGAAGCGGTAGATTGGTATATTGAAAACGAGGATTGGTGGCGTCCATTACTAGGAAAGGGATTTGTGGAGTATTATAAAAAAGTTAAATAACCGGATTAATAGGAAAGGGATTAGACAAGATGGCGGCGAAAAAGAAAAGAGATGAAGAAATAAAAGCTTTATTGGTGGAAGAAAATTAAATCTGGGGAATATCTGGAGTATTATAAGCAACAGTATCAACATTAAAGTGATTTATAAAGCTTGTGGATAAAATGAACTTGACAAATACAAAAAATCGGATAAAATGTATTTAGAGCTTAATGAATAATAAAATTATTTAAAAATGAGTATTATTCGGGATTTAACTTTAAAGCTTAAAAAACAACTTCAATCAGATGAAATTTTGCTTTTAGTTGGGGCCAGGCAGGCTGGCAAGACCACTATTTTACATCAAATCGAGAATATTTTGAAAAAGAAAAACCAGGATTGCTATTTCTTAAACCTTGAAGATCCTGAGTATTTATCTTTACTTAATAAATCTCCCAAGAATCTATTTAAAATTTTTCCTTTTAATCTGAGAAAGAAAACTTTTCTTTTAATTGATGAAGTTCAATATCTAGATAACCCTTCAAATTTTTTAAAGTATTTTTATGATGAATATCCGGGGAAAATAAAGATTATTGCTTCTGGTTCCTCGGCTTTTTATTTAGATAAAAGATTTAAAGATTCCTTGGCAGGGAGAAAAAGAATCTTTTATGTTTTAACTCTTTCTTTTAAAGAATTTTTAAGATTTAAGAATGAAAAAGAACTTTCCCAAAAAGATTTTAAAAAGTTAACCCTTTCAGAAAAAGAAAAAATTATTCCTTATTGGCAGGAATATTTGATTTATGGAGGTTACCCTCGTGTAGTTTTAGCTCCTCAAGAGGAAAAGGAAGATATTTTAAGGGACATTGCTTATTCTTACGTAAAGAAAGATATTCACGAAGCTAATATTCGCCAGGATGAGCTATTTTACAAGTTGTTTAAAATTTTAGCCTCACAAATCGGAAATTTAGTTAATGCTTCCGAGCTTGCTTCAACCTTGGGAATTTCTAAAACTGCTGTTGATAATTATCTTTATGTGATGCAGAAGTCTTTTCATATTCGCCTTGTCTCTCCATTTTTTAAGAATGTTCGCAAGGAAATAACGAAAATGCCAAAAATTTATTTTCTCGACTTAGGTTTAAGAAATTTTTTCCTAAGAAACTTTAGATTTTATCAGCAGCGAGAAGACAAGGGACAGCTTTTAGAAAATATTCTTTTTCGCCAGCTTCTTGAAAAACATCATTTTGAAGATATTAAGTTTTGGCGGACTATTCAGAAAAACGAGGTTGATTTTGTGGTCAATGAAGAACTTGCCCTGGAAGTGAAAGTTCAGCCTAAAAAGTTCAAGAAAAAAAACTATAAAGTGTTTTTTGAGAATTATCCTGATATAAAATTTTCTCTTGCCTCATTTGATGTCCCGATAAAAAAAATAGGTTCCTGGCCCGTTTTTGAAATTTGGGAAGTTTAAGTTCTAATTTATTCCAATGGTGTTTTAATTAAATTTTAAACTCTGGAGATTGAACCAAAACAGACCCACAATTGCGTTTTGGGAAATAAAAAGATATACTAAACCTGCTTAATTAAATTAACATAGAGAGGGACATGAAAGGAGCAGTATTAGCCGGAGGAAAAGGAACTCGCCTTTATCCTCTAACCAAGGTGGTGAATAAAAATATTTTACCGATATATAATCGGCCATTGATTTATTATCCCATTCTAACCTTAAGGGATGCGGGAATTAAAGATATTTTAATTATTTCTGGTCCAGGGCATGCAGGTCAGTTTTTGGATCTATTAGGAAGTGGAAAAGAGCTGGGGATAGATCTTTCTTATGACATTCAGGAAGAGCCAAAAGGAATTGCTCACGGGCTAAAAGTAGCTGAAGATTTTGCTGATCAAGGGCCAATGGCTTTAATCTTAGGAGATAATATTTATGAAGAAAACCTCAAATCTGCAGTAAAGGACTTTAAAAACCAAGGAAAAGGAGCGAAAATAGTGTTAAAGGAAGTTGATGACCCCCGGAGATTCGGAGTTGCGGAATTAAAAGGAGATAAAGTAATTGGGATTGAGGAAAAACCCAAAGATCCTAAAAGTAACTGGATTGTAACTGGCTTTTATATGTTCGATAAGCGGGTGTTTGAATTTATTGACAACCTTAAACCCTCAGAACGGGGAGAATACGAAATTACGGATTTAAATAATCTGTATTTAAAAGAGGGAACATTGACATATCACAAGACTGATGGAGAATGGATAGATGCAGGAACCTTTGATTCTTTATTAAGGGCGAATAATTTTGTGGCTCAGAAAAACAAGAAATAACTAGAGGATTTTTGGAAATTGTTATTGCCGGGCATTTTGTCCGGCTTATTTAGTTATTTTATTCTTTTATGAACTAAAGGTAGGATTTAATCCCACCTTTAGTTCATGATTAGACAAATATTATTATAGACAGGGCATAATTTTATAAATATTGAGTGGATTATCCACAACAAGAACTTGACGAACTTTCCTTTATTTTATAGAATACAAGTATACAAATTTGTTAACTTCTATTAAAAATTATTAAAACGAAATTAATTATGACAAACGCACAAAGGTTAAAAATATTGAATAATTCAGGTAAAACAGTTTTTACTTCAAAAGATCTTCGCAGTCTTTGGGAGATTAATCCTCAAACAGCAAAAGTCATAATTGGCAGAATGGTAAAGCAGGATCTTTTAATTAAGTTATCCAAAGGATACTATGCGTTAGATGAAAATTTTAGCATTTACGAATTAGCCAATTTGGTAGTTTCTCCTTCGTATGTTTCTTTTGATTCTGCTCTGGCTTACCACGGAGTTTGTTTTCAGGCGAGTAATACAATTAATTCAGTGGCCTTGCTTAACTATCAAAAAAAAATTAAGGGATATAAATTGAAATATTATTCAATGAAGAAATCGTTATTTTTTAATTTAGAAGGAATCAAATACAAGAAAAATGTGGCCATGGCTTCTCCAGAAAGAGCTATTCTAGATAGTTTTTATTTTGGGCTTTTACCAAATATTGACAATTGGGAGAAAGTAAATTTAAGTTATTTAAAACAACTTTCATTAAATTATCCCAAGACGATCAAGAAGAAGATAAAAAATTTATTAACCAAAGTTAAATGATCACAAAAAAATTTAATCCACAATTACATAAACAAATGCTAATAAAAATTTTAATTGATATTTTCAAGAAACTTAATAATAAGGCCGGGTTTAAGGGAGGGACGTGTGCTTATCTTTTTTATGACCTGCCTCGGATTTCTCTGAATTTAGACTTTGACATTCTTAAACCATTAACCGAAAAGGATATAGACGAATTGAAAATAATATTTAATAAGCATACTGAGATAAAAGAGTCTTATGACAAAAAATTCACTACTTTTTTTCTGCTTGATTATGAAAAAAATACTCCCAATATTAAAGTGGAGCTCAATAAACGAATATGGGACAATAATAGCTATAAACTAATTTGGTTTATGGGAGTAGAAATGAAGATTGTTGATAGAGCCACGCTTTTAACTAACAAGATAGTTGCTTTGACTAATCGCAGACAGCCAGTAGCACGGGATCTCTTTGACGTTTATTATCTTTTACAAATGGGATATCCGATTAATGAAAAATTAGTTAGAGAAAGAACGGGCAAGAGTTTAAGCTCTTATTTAAAGTCCCTGCCTAAGTTTATAAATAAACATTATAGTGCTAAGAATATTCTTCATGGGCTGGGTGAACTTTTAGATGAGCAGCAAAAGCAGTGGGTAAAAAATCAATTAATTCCTAAATCAATAGAGGAAATTAATAAACTAATCTGAATTCGCTTTATCAATTAACTGGTGTTATATTATCATATACATAACTGCACCTTTTAGATGAACGCTTATGAGAAAAACTAGTTAAAAGATTTATCCACACCTGGATATATGGACACAGCAGTTAATTCTGTTATACTATAATAGAATTAGCTGTTTTTGTTACAGTTATTACTGTAACAAAGGTGTAACATGGTTGTTCTCGAGCAAGAAAAACAAATACTAAAACGAATTAAAAAGGGCGAGAATGAAGCTTTTGGAGAGCTTTATGATTTTTATGCACCCAAGGTGTATCGATTTGTGCGTTTAAAGGTGGATTGCCAGGAAACTGCTCAGGATTTGACCTCAGAAGCATTTTTAAAGATCTGGGAGTATCTTCAGGAGCAGAAGAGAATTAGAGAGCGGTTCCGATCATTGTTATACAAAATTGCCCGTAATTTGGTAATTGATTTTTATCGTGCAAAATCAAACCGGGAAATATTAATGGATGAATTAGAAGAATTATCCCACATTGAAGATGATCAGCGCAGTGATGATTTAGCTTTGCGCCGGGAAGACATGAAAGAGATTAAACAGGGATTGGTGAAAATAAAGTCGAATTACCAGGATGTAATCATCTGGTACTATATTGAAGACATGCCTATTTCTGAAATTGCGGGTATTTTAGATAAAAGAGAAGGCACGGTGCGCGTGCTTATTCACCGGGCCAAGGAGGCCTTGAAAGAAGCAGTAGGGGAATAAATAACGGTTGGATTAAATTTGACTGCAAACGCTTGCAGGGGAGTTATCCCCTGTATTTAAATTTTTACCCTTGACAACGAGGTTTCAGGGGTTTAAACTTAAATTAGAGCTATTTCAGTAAAGATAGTTATAACCGTCTTTACTAAAACAGGATTATGGAACGAAAATTGAAACCAATAGAAGTGGTTAGAAAGTTAAAAAATAAAGGTATGAATCTTTTTACCCCTTTAACATTTAGAAGGGTTTTTGAAGTATCTGCTCGTGCTGCTAGATGGTTTATTCAAGTTCATACTAAAAAGGGAACTTTTATGCAACTTCGTCGAGGACTTTATATGCTGGCTGATTATCCCGCTGATCATTATTTAATAGCAAATTGCCTTTATCGTCCTTCATATATTTCTTTTGATACTGCGCTGTCCTTTTATGGAATTATTTCAGAAACTATTTATACCATGACTTCTGCTACTACCAGAACTACCAGAGAATTTGAAGCCGACAATATTCGGTTTGTTTATCATAAAATTAAAAAGGAAGCTTTTACGGGGTATAAACCTATGCAGCGTTCAGGGAATACGATTCTAATTGCTGAACCAGAAAAGGCTCTAGCTGATTATTTGTATTTTGTGGCTTTAGGAAGACGAGGGCTGCACTATGAACGATTAGATTTGAATAAAATAAAAAAGATTGAGTTATTAAGATATGCGAAATTATTTAATTTGTCAGGGATAAACAAATTAATAGAAAAAATTTATGTTGAGTTCAAACAGCCTAAAAGAATTCGCTAAAAAATTTCAAACTATTGAGAAAAATGTAGTGCGAGAATATATTCAGCACTTGTTTTTATCCTATTTATATCAACTGCCGGAAGCAGAAAAATTATTATTTAAAGGAGGTACTGCGCTAAGGGCCATTTTTAACAGCCCTCGATTTTCCGAGGATTTAGATTTTACCGGTGAGTATATTTATGATTATCGCACCATAGAGACGTTATTTATAACTACCCTTTCGAAAATAGAGGCAGAGGAAATTGATGTGGGTTTAAAAGAAGCAAAACCAACAACCGGAGGCTATTTAGGAATAATTCATTATGAATTACATGGGTTTACAGAAGATATGAATTTTGAAATTTCCTTGAGAAAGGGAAAGAAAATAAGCAGAAAAACCACAACAATTGTTAATGACTATACTTCTCCTTACGTAATCATTTCTTTGTCCGGACGAGAAATTGTAAACGGGAAAATGAACGCTCTTCTAGATAGAAAAAAACCCAGAGATTATTATGATTTGTATTTTTGTCTTCGGCATCCCGAGCTTCATAAGGTCGTGGATAAGAATCGCCTAAAAGAAGTATTGGCAAATTTGGAAAAAGAAAAAATAAATTTTAAAAAAGAGCTTTCTATTCTTCTTCCAGTCAGTCATCAATTGATTTTAAGAAATTTTAAATCACACTTAAAAACAGAAATTAAAAAATTTGTTCGCTGATTTTCCAGGCAATACAGCAGAACCATTAAAAACGACATTAGGATTAGCTTTGGCAAGCAATGGTATCAATTTTCATTCTCGCTAAAATTTTTTTTCAAAGTATGATATTTCTATTTCCCGTTGACATTTTTAATTTTACCCCTGGCAAGTTGATTTAGGGGTTTAAACTTAAATTAGAGGCATTTCACTTTTAGTAGGATATTCTACTAAAACTGAATTAGCTTAGTCTAATAAAAATAAATCAGATATATGATTCTTGTCAATAGCATTTATCCACAATATAACAGTTGACAAACTATCCAAATTTGTTAAAATACAGATAGTTAACTATCCAAATTATGAAAATTTTAAACAATCAATATATTCCAAGAGCAATAATGCCTCAAATTAAAAATCGGCTTAAACCCGGAAGGATTGCCGTAATATATGGTCCTAGACGTGTCGGCAAGACCACTCTATTAAACAAGTTTCTGGAAGATTATAAGGGTAAGTACAAATTATATAATGGTGAGGACCTAGAAACGCAAAAATTTTTTAACTCTCAATCTGTGGCTAAATACCAGTCCTTGCTCAAGGGATTGAGTCTTTTAGTAATTGACGAGGCACAGAAAATTGAGAATATTGGGCTTAATCTTAAAATTATTGTAGATAGTATAACCGACTTAAATATTATAGCGAGTGGATCATCTTCTTTTAATTTAGCAAGGCAGGTGGGCGAGCCGTTAACTGGCAGAAAATGGACTTATACACTTTTTCCAATATCCCAGCTGGAGCTAAACGAACTTGAAGATATTATCGAAAGCCGTTCTCTTTTAGAAGAAAGATTGATTTACGGCAGTTATCCTGAAGTAATAACTTCAAAGAATTATAACGAGAAAAAAGATATTCTAAAAGAGATTATTAGCTCATATCTTTTTAAGGATATTTTAGAATTAGAAGGGTTTCGCTATAAAAAGAAAATACCCGACCTACTTACACTGCTTGCTTTTCAGGTGGGGCAGGAAGTGTCGTTAAATGAATTAGCGAATAATTTGAACATTGCCAAAGAAACAGTACGGACTTACTTAGATTTATTAGAAGAAGTATTCGTTATTTATAATGTGAGAGGTTTTAGTAGAAATCTGCGAAAAGAAATTACAAAAACTTCCAAATATTATTTTTACGATAACGGCATAAGAAATGCTATTATTGGGCAATTCAATGCCACGGATAAGCGTAACGATATTGGAGAGTTGTGGGAGAATTATATAATTACAGAACGTATAAAAAAGCAGGAATATAAAGGAATTCTTTCCAATAATTATTTTTGGCGAACCTATGAACAAAAAGAGATTGATTGGATTGAAGAGAGAGAGGGCAAGCTTTTTGCCTATGAAATAAAATGGAGCGACGCAAAGGTAAAGCCGCCGAAAGACTTTATAAACACGTATAAAAACTCAGAGTTTCGTACAATAAACAAAGAAAATTATCTTGAATTTATTACCTAAAACTTGAAGTCATCTACTGCAAGCCTACTCTGTGATCAAAGCCTTACTTACAATAAAAACTTATGGGTGCGATGATAGTCCATTTAAGTGTAATTTAGGTGTAATATTTAGGCTATTTATACGTCATCATATAGTGAAAGGTCTTAATCCCCGAAATTAGACCATTCACCAATGAAAAAAGACGCTGTCACCAATAAAATTAGGTTATTCAAAGCGATTAAACCTAACCCTGACTGGCTTGAAAGCCA
Source organism: uncultured Candidatus Saccharibacteria bacterium (assembly GCA_964449235.1). Classification (GTDB taxonomy): domain Bacteria; phylum Patescibacteriota; class Minisyncoccia; order RBG-13-40-8-A; family JAUWHN01; genus CAYVAX01. The sequence goes on from CAYVAX010000010.1 coordinate 11,064, forward strand.
AAGGCGAAATTTATTGTTACATATAAAATCCGACGAAGAAACTCAAAAATCTTGGAGTTTGTCGGACTTTTTTATATTTACAAAACCGCAATTGGCTTTAAAGCCAGTAATGGTTAGTTTGTTAATCCTAACCTTTATTTTCGGAGGCGGATTTTTAACTATTTCCACAGCTAAGAACAGTGTTCCTGGAGATTTCCTATTCCCAGTAAAAATCGGATTAGAAAATATTCAACTTAAACTTTCTTCTCAACAGGCAAAAACAGCTTTACAGGTAGAGTTTGTAAGTCATCGCGCAGAGGAATTGAATCAGATTATAGAAGAACCTATTGATCTTATGGAGAAGAAAAATAAAGCTGTGAAAGCAGCTGGGGAGTTGCAAGATCAATTAGCAGCCAGTCAGAGTCATTTTAAGGAAGTAGAGCAGGGCGAACCCGAACAGGCAGCAGAAATTGCCAAGCAAGTAATTGAGAAGAACGCCCAATCCGAACAGGTTTTACGCAAAACCAAACAAAAACTGGTTGCAGAATTTAATCACCAGGAATCTGAAGAAATTACAGAAGTGATTAAGATTATTGATGAAACCCTGGCGGTTTTAGCTAAAACCAGTGATCAACAGACTGAGCAAGAAGGAGCGGATGTAACCAGTGAAAGCGGCCAACCTTCAGAAGTTGAAGGATCAGTTATTATCCAGCCGACTACACCAGTGATTCCTTCTCCTGCTTCTGAAAGCAGTGAAAGCTCAGCAAGTTTTGAAGAAAGCAAGTAAATTTAAAAATTAAAGGTCGATTATACTGTTCGTACTGAATTTAGTACGAAAAGAATAGTCATCAAGGAAAGCGGTTTTGATGTTAAATATCAAAACAGGCCTCGGATTATGTTCCGGGGTGGAATCCTCGAGGACACCTCGTAGTCCTGAGGCAACGACTTTCCTCAGGTCGATGCTGACTTAAAGATCTCCCGCCAAATATGGCGGGGAAAAGGTCGTAAAAATTAATTGTCGTGAATAAGAAATACATTATTTATTATTCACGAATAAACAATGAAAAAAACAATATCAATTATTACAGCTCTTACAACTGTTTTATGGTTGTCTGGAGTTGCAATGATTTTCCCAGTACAGGCTGCTACATTTGCAGACGGGGATCTTGCTCGTGAGTCTAGCGAGTTTGATGTATATATCATTAAACTTGTTAACGACAAGCAATTCAAGAGATTAATCTTGAACCCTGATGTCTTCAATATGTACGGTCATCTTAGCTGGGATGATATTCAAGTAGTTGACGATGGTACATTAGACGACTATACGACTTCTACTTTAGTTCGCGCAGACGGTGATGATAAGGTTTATAATCTTTATCCAGACGGTGACGTAGGAACTAAAAAATGGGTTGAGTCATTAGATTGTTTCACCAGTCAGGGATTTGATTGGGACAGCGTTTATGTTATCAACACATTTGATCGGGACTCCTACACAACCGCTGATACTACTCTCTGTGGCGACGATGAAGTTGTAGAAGGAGATATTACTCTTTCTTTAGCTTCGGATACACCGGAGGCTGGAAATCTTCCTTATAACGCTCAGAGCGAAGATTTTCTCAAGATAAATGTTGAAGGCTCAGGAACAATTACTCAAATGGTATTTAAGAGAACCGGAGTTGGTGATTCCGGAGACTTTGACAATGTTTATCTTTATGAAAATGGAACTCGTTTAACTTCTGGTCGTTCGGTTAGTTCTGCAACTGATAAAGTAACCTTTATTGGGCTATCAGTAGAAGCTCCTACTACTCTTACTGTAAAAGCTGATTTAGCTGGAAATAGTAATGATAATGGTCATAGTAATGGCTTTAAATTAGCATCTGCTGTTGATGTTACTACTGACGCTACTGTTGGAGGTAGTTTTCCAATTAGCGGCGATCAATTAGCTATTACCAGCGTTCAGGGAGGAAAATTGAACATTGATAAAAGTGGTTCTATTGCCAATCCAAATGTTGGAGAAAGTCAAGCTGAAATTACCGAGTTTCAGATGGATGCCAGCTATGAATCAATCAATGTAGAGAGTCTTACTCTTTACAATGCTGGTTCAATGAATAGTAGCGAAATTACCAATATCTCCATAAAAGTAAGCGGTGAAGAGGTAGCTACAGCTGACACCTTTGTGTCTGATTTGGCCACCTTTACCTTTGACACTTCTTATTTAATTGACAAAGGAGAAACAAAAACTTTTAGAGTTTATGGTGATCTTGCTGGTGAACCAGACGAAACTATTAAACTCTATGTTGAAGTTTCAGCTGATGTAAGAGGAACAGGTGTTTCTTATGGTCATGGCGTGGAAGTGGACATTACTGATTTTGACAGCACTGATTCTGGTGACTGTCACAGCTTAACTCTTCAGGGAGGTGAAATAACTATCACCTTTAATAATCCTACTACTCGAGATGTTGCTGATGATACCAATGACACAATCATGTTAGACTTTAATATGGCTGCTGCTTCTGATGTTGAAGTAAGAAGGATGAGATTCTATATTGGTAATAAAGGAGGCAGTGCCACAATGGCTAATCTTATTACCGAAATTGAAGATGTTAAACTGAAGGATGTTGATTCAGGCTTGGTCCTGATGGGACCAACTGACGGTGATAGTTTTGATAGCACAGCTGAAACAGCTTCCGAATTTAATAGTTCCACTTATGATGGTGGTGAAGGATATGTAGAGTGGACTGATGCTTTTGACATTGATGCTGGAGAAAGTAAACATCTTCAGTTGACCATGGACATTAAAGCATCATCTTATATCACTGGTGGTACTGATGAATTTGCTGCCATGCTTTACAGCCTATCAAGCACTACTAGTCCAATTAAGTATCGAAATACTAATACTTATGTTGCTAATGCTGATATGGTTCCTAACACCAATCAAGAAGGTAATAGAGTAAAAGTCCAATCAACTAGTATTTCTGTTGCCCTTGGCAGTATTCCAACTGGAAATGTTGATGTAGTAAAAGGCCAAAAGGGTGTTACTGCTCAAAGTTTGGTATTTACTGCTGGTGTTGCTTCTGATATGGAGCTGACGGACTTAACTTTAAAAGCTTATGTTAGCGATAGAGGTACTGGATATGATACTGACGATCAGTATGGTCCTGGTGTTGACGACGACAGCGGCAGCGAGTTGTACGCCAAGAATGTTATTTCCAATGTTTATCTTTATGAAAGCGATGGAACTACTAAAATTGCTGGACCAAAAGGGTTTAGCGGAACCAATTCTCGGGATGTTGTTTTTGACGGACTTTCCTGGGATATTTCAGCTGATAGCGACAAGGAAATGCTAATTGTAGTTGATGTCAGTTCAGAAGCAACGAGTGGTAGTTTTGATTTTGTCTATTTTGACATTGATGATGGTGCTGCTGGTAACTCCAATAGTGATGTTACTGCTGTTGACGACGAAGGAAATAGCACCAGCCCATCTAGTACTAACCTAATTACCGAAGATGCTCCTGACTTAGCTGTTAGAAAACAGGACAATGGCACCTTGACTGCTGCAGCCGCAACTAGCGGTATTAAGCCCAAGAGTACTTATGTTTATCAAGGCCAAGCGGAGGCTGTGTTTAGTAAATTTAAATTTACTAGTACAATAGAAGCGTTTGTTATTGATAAACTTACCATAGAAGAGGCAACCAGCGCTGCTCGTGCTTCAAACATAGGCAAACTTTATGTTGAATACGAGAATTCAAGTGGTGTACCAGAAACCAAGGAAGCTGTATTTGGATCTACTGCTTCAGCATCTTTCTCTAATATGGACTTCTATATACCTGAAGATGATTACGCATATGTTACTATTAAAGGTGATTTAAGTACCTATGACGAGATTGGTAACGAGAGTGGAAATGCTATTACCTTAAACTTTGAAGGTGATTCCACCACTGCATTCCATGCTGTTGGTCAAGGATCTAACGAGTCGATTGAAGCTGATGATAGTAATATATCTGACGCTACTGCTAATAGTATGACGATTTACAGAGCCTTCCCATCATTTACTCTGGATAACTCTGACGGAGCTACAAAATCATCAATGAGTGCTGTAGACTACGTGCTTGAATTTACAGTTACCAATAATGGTGATTATGATCTAGAATTCAGCGATAGCACTTCTGGAGAATTAACATTTGATGTATTAGGTTCTGGAGACGGCACTAGCAATGCTCAGTTTAAGCTGTACACAACAGACGGAACAGAAGTAGCCAGCTCAGCAAGCACTACATTTGGAGACGGCAGTCAATCAGCTACTTTTGACTTTACTACTAGCGCAGTTACTATTTCAAAAGGAGGAAGTGAATCTTTCTATGTAGAAATAGATAGTGGCCAAAGTGTATGGGACGAAAAAGGAGACTGGTTGCAATTCAAGCTCAGAGAAGAAAGTAATGTAGTAGAATGGACAGATGGCGCAACAGATACTGCTGCATACTCAAGTGGCATTAAAGAGATTGGCATCCCAATGTCTGGTCCTACATGGACAATCAGCTGGTAAATTTTACGGATTTGGACCTCTCGCTTCTTTCCTTGTAAGAAGGCGTGAGAGGATTAAACGAAAAAACCCCTTGGTTTCGGCTGAGGGGTTTTTTCTTTATCTTTTAGGTTTAATTTAGTATAATAAAGCCATAACTAATTTTACTAATGGACACTTAATGATTAAAATAAAAGAATTTTTATTATTAAGCATTTAACATTTGTCATCGATTAAAAACTGAAGGAGCTAAAGATTAGAATATTTTCATGAATACTTCTAGCCAAAAATATTTAAAAATAATTCGCTGGGGGATTTTCCTATGCGCCTTTACTCCGTTATTTTTTTATGGACAGTTTTTATCTATTTTCCAGTTTCCTAAACTGATAGTTTTTAGAAGTATTGTTGAAATAATCCTCATCTTTTATATTTTACTTATTATTGGAAATAAAAAATATCGACCAAACTGGAAAAATCCTATTTTGATAGCAATAACAGTTTTTACTGGCTTGTATGTAATAACCAGCATAACAGGAGCTAACTTTTACAAAAGCTTTTGGGGGACAATAGAAAGAATGGGCGGGATGTTTAACCTTATACATTATTGGGTGTTCTTTGTTATTTTAACAAGCGTATTTGGGAATAGCAGCAATCAAGGCGTTAGCAACGCTAATAAATACGCTAACGACTGGATGAAGTTGTTGAGATTTTGTGTGCTTGCTGGATTTTTCGCAATTTTGTTTGGCTTTGGACAGAAATTTCACTTGTCAGATTTTTTTGTTGGATGGCAGCATGAAAGTAGAATAATTAGCATTGCTGGGAATGCTGCTCTTTATGCTGGTTATTTAATTTTTGTTATATTTTTAGGTTTATATCTTTTTATAAAAGACAACATTGGCAAGGTAAATAAAAACAGACTATCTTGCTGGCAGGTTTTTTATGGATTAGTTATTGTCTTGGGAATGATTTCTCTTTTCATGACCGTGGTAAGGGGCAGCATCTTGTCTTTTGCTGGCTCAGTGTTTTTACTTGGAATATTTAGCATTCTAGTCTCTAAAAAGAAAAAAGTTAGACGTGTTTCTGTGACGGTTTTAGTGGTATTACTGATACTGATTAGTGTTCTTTGGGCGTGCAGGGGACAATCATGGGTTCAGAATGATCGTTATTTAAACAGAATTACTGATATTTCTCTAGAAACAAGGACAATCCAAACTAGATTTTCTGCATGGAGCACTGCCTGGCAGGGCTGGAAAGAGCGCTTTATTTTAGGCTGGGGACCGGAAAATTTTAATCTTATTTTTGCTAAACATTTTAATCCTGTACATTATGCTGGATCTGGCTCGGAACTTGTTTGGGATAGAGCTCATAACACTTTATTAAATACCGGCGCTACAATGGGGATTATAGGGCTATTAAGCTATTTGAGCATTTTTGTTGTTTTGTTTTTGTGCTTGTTAAAGTCTTTTAAACGAGAAAGGAGTGACACAGCCAAACACCGTAATAGTGCGAGCAATGCAAATGATAAAAGGCGAATCAGCCTTGTTATTTTGAGTGTAATGTTTATTGCTTATATTGGGCATAATATGTTTATTTTTGATAGTTTTAATACTTATTTATTGTTTTTTATAACACTGGGATATGTTTCATGTTTTAGTAAACAGTCGTTTTATTTAAAGACAGGAAAAAATAAAAGTGAACAAGGAATTAATTTTGAGAAAGTTAGAAAATTACAAAAAGTAGCAACGTTTATTCTCGTACCGGTGGTAGCTGTTACTATTTGGAAAACTGCAGTTATTCCTGCCAAGGCTAGTTTTGTCACTACGAGGGCAATTGTGTATAAGCGCTTAGGCGAATATAGGCCTAGTTTTGATTATTATAAAAAAGCTTTTTCTTATAATTTCATCCAAGGAACTTATAAGACCAGACATTTGTTAGCTAAATTAGTATTTAAAGTTTTTTCTAAAACCGACAACCCTCAAGAGCTAGGAGTGGAAAAGGAGGATTTAATTTTTGCTCTGAATGAGGTTTATAAAAACATTGAAAAACATCCTCAAGACTATATTCCTTGTCTTTATGCTGCTCGGCTTAATGAGTTTATATCTCGCGTGGAACAAAAACAAAATATTGAAAAAGCAAGGCAACGCCTAGAAGAGGCAGAGAGATTGTTAAATAAGGCCAAGACTTTAAGTGAAAAAAATCCGTATATTTATTTTGAGCTTGGCCAAGTACATATTTTTAAGGCAGAATTTGAAAAGGCAATTGAATTTTTTGACAAAGGAATACTCCTTAAACCAAATATCAAACTCGGTTACTGGTACAAGGGGATAACTTTATTAGATATGGGGAAAATAGAGGAGGGAGAAGAGTTTATTAAAAAGGCAGAAGAAAGAGGATATAAAAAAAGCGTAGGTAACATACAGCGGATTATTAAAATTTATGTTTCTTTAAAAGACTATCCTAAAATTATTGAGTTATATAAACAAGCAATTGAATTACAGCCGGACAATGCTCAATTTTATGCCTCCTTAGCTACAGCATATAAAGAAAACGGGCAGATTGATAAAGCTATTGAAGTTGCCAGCAAGATCGGAGATATAGATCCGGAAATGAAAGCTGAAGCCGAGGCATGGATAAATATGTTAAAAGTGGAATACAAATAAAGGGAATTTTTGCATCTATTCTAATAAAAATCAACGATAGCTTAATCGTTGATTTTTAAGTTAAAACATTGTAAACTAAAAGTAATTATGGTTAAAAAAATACTCTTCATTATAACTCAATCTGAATTTGGAGGTGCGCAGCGATTTTTAGCTAATTTTACAACTTCTTTAGATAAAAATAAATATGAGATTTTAGTTGCTGCTGGACCTGAAGGAGATGATAAAAACGGAGTTTTAAGTTTTTTAGAAAAAAAGGGGATTAGCACGAGACATTTAAAGAGTCTTAAACGTTCAGTTAACCCCCTGCTTGATTTATTAGGATTATTTGAAATTCGGAAATTAATTAAAAAAGAAAAACCAGATACAATGTTTTTATGCAGCTCCAAAGCTGGATTTTTAGGCAGTTTAGCAGCTAAAGGGATGAATATTAAGGTAATCTACCGTATTGGCGGTTGGACGTTCAATGATCCCCGCTGTAGGCTCTCTAAGGGGATGTATAAGCAGATAGAGAAGATTTCTGCTAAATGGAAACAATACATTATTGTCAATTCTGAATATGAAAGAAAGCAGGCAATTAAATTAGGAATTAAACCTAAGCAAAAGATTGTTACGGTATATAACGGGGTTGATTTAAATAAATTAGATTTTTTATTACCGGAACAAGCAAGAGAAAAGGTGTTAGGAGAAATAGAAAGGAAGGAAAAGGATAAAGATTGTTTATTGGGAACAATTGCTAATCTCTACCCCTCAAAAGGATTAGAATATTTAATAACTTCTGCTAATGCTTTGATTAAGAAAAATCCTCGGATAGTTTTTGTGGTTATTGGAGAGGGAGAGGAGCGTGAGAAATTGGAAAAATTGATTGAAAAATATGATTTGAAAAATAACTTTTTCTTAATCGGAGCTATTCCAGAAGCATACAAATACCTTAAAGCCTTTGATATCTTTGTTTTATCATCAGTTAAGGAAGGGCTTCCCTGGACAATTTTAGAAGCAATGGCTGCAGAGACCCCGATTGTAGCTACAAAGGTGGCAGGCATTCCTGAAGTGTTGGAAGATAAAAGCAGCGGGTTATTAGTTGAATCCAAAAATCCTAAGCAGCTAGCAAAGGCAATAAAAAGACTATTAGACAATAAAGAATTGAAAAAGAAATTGGCAAATCAAGCAAGAAAACGAGTTGAAGAAAAGCTTGGCTTGCAAAAAATGGTTGATAATATAGAAAAATTATTTTCTGTGTGAGGCTTTATATAAAACTCTATATTTCCTACAAGTCCCTGACAACCGAAATTGTTTCGATTATATTAGAAATAAGCCATAAATTTATTGGTAAAAACCGAAACAACACTTATAATTAATACTATGACTAAAAAAGACTAATAGATAAATTAGCAATTTAATTAATACAACTATTAAACAGTAATTACTATATTGAAAAACTATCTTAAGTTATTTGTATCGTTTGCATGAAAAATTCGCATCGTATTATAATTTTTTCAACTGCATATTTTCCTTTAATTGGGGGAGCTGAAATTGCGTTTAAAGAGATTACGGAGCGTATTAAACATTATGAATTTGACTTAATTACTGCTCGGTTTTCTAAAAAAAACGCTAATCAGGA
>CAYVAX010000011.1:0-18158 GCA_964449235.1 uncultured Candidatus Saccharibacteria bacterium
ATTATCCCCCCGCCCAAGACTTGCTGGTGTTTATAAATCACAGCAGATTGTCCAGGAGTAATTGCACGCTGCTTTTTATTAAAAATAACTTTAAGATTCTTTCCTGATTTTTTAATAATTGCAGGATTAGCAGAATGCAAATACCTTATTTTCACCTCGCAACTCAATGGAAACTCTGGCTGTTTTCCGGATATCCAACTTACTTTCTCTATTTTCATTTGTTTAGCATACAACTCAGAAGCATGTTCAGCTTTAGCCACTACCAAAGTATTATTTTTAAAATCCTTGTTTACCACATAAAAAGGCCCGATCCCGCCAACTTTAATTCCTTTGCGCTGGCCAATGGTGTAGAATATTAAACCTTGATGCTTTCCTACCTTTTCTCCGTTTACAGTAACAATATCTCCGCCTTTGACATTGATTCGGGGTTTTAGAAATTTATACAACTTTGCGTCCGGAATAAAGCAGATTTCATGACTTTCTCTTTTTTTAGCAGCTGGTAAATTCCACTGTTCAGCCATTTTATTAATTTCTTTTTTAGTATAATCTCCAACAGGAAAGATAGTATTCTTTAATTCTTTTTGGGTTAATCGCCAAAGAAAATATGTTTGATCTTTAGTTTTATCTTTGGCAATTAATAACCTGGCTGTTCCGTGCTTATTTTCCTCTAAACGAGCATAGTGGCCAGTAGCAATAAAATCTGCCTTTATTTTCTTCATTTTTGCAAGTAAAAATTTAAATTTAACCCCATGATTGCATTCCACGCAAGGATTAGGAGTACGCCCCTGTTTGTATTCGTTAATAAAATAGTTTATTACTTTTTTATTAAATTCTTTTTGAACATTTAAAATTTGCAGCGGAATATCTATTTTTTTTGCTGCTTGTTGCGCGGGTTTAGCGTCAAAACTCTTGTGCATATTTAAAAACAGGCCAGTAACTTCGTAGCCCTTGTTTTTCAAAATCATTGCCGCTACTGAACTATCCACTCCTCCGCTCATTGCCACAACCACCTTTTTATTTTCTTGTTTCATCGAGATTAATTTAACACAAAAAGCCTGAAGATTCAACTTCAGGCTTTGTTTTTTTATTAATATTTTTCAGGATCCACTCCTAAATCCCATGGTCCAAACGGATAAGGATAAAGCTCTCCGATAGTAGTAACCGTAATATTTCTTTTAGAGTCTATTCCTATAATTTTTAAATTTGGATCTCTTCCGGAAAATTCCCAAATAAATTGACGGCATTCAGCACGAGGGATCCCTCCGTTTTTTGCTACGCAGCATAGAGCAATAATTTTTCTACCGCCATTAGTAATCATAGAGTCAATAGCATTTTTTTCAGCATGGGTAGTTTGATAAACTGCTGTTTCTACAGTACAGCCAGAATAAATTTTTCCGTTATCAGCTATTAATGCTGCCCCTACTTTATATTCTGAATATGGACAAAATGCATTTTTCCTTGCTTCTTCTGCCATTTTTATCAATACCTGCTCGGCATGACTTAAATCCTTAAACTTAGCTTTTAGCATTTTTCAATCTCCTGTTCATTTAAAATTTTCATTGCTTCTAACCCCGCTTGGATGCAGCGATTAACAGAATTAGTATATTCCTCTGAAGAAATAACTAATTCCGAGTGCTTGATATTCTTTGTCATCTTATAGCTCCTTATATCTGTTTTTTATTTCTATAATTTCTTGAAAGACAAATGTTTGTTTTGTATCTATTGCTGATTGCAAATTATCTTCATCAGAATCTTTACTAAACCAATATTGATACGGAATATAGATGCCCAGCAATCCCGTTTTTAGCGCCGGTTCGATATCAGATTTAAAATTATTGCCGACACTATAAATTTTAGAATACTCATCATGAAACCGAGATTTTATCTTTTCAAATATTTTTTGGGTTTTAAACGGAACAACACGAATATCTAAAAACCATCTCCTCAAATCAAGTACATCAATCTTAGGAAATTGCACGCGGTCATCTCCTTGTGTAACTAAAATTAATTCATCTCCTTTCGCTGTCAGGAAATTAAGAACTTCTTCACCACCCTCTACTAATCCTTTATTTTTACAACTCTCAAAATCAAAAGCTTGCATTCCGATATTGTAGATTTTTTCAACAACTTGCTGATCAACGGAAATTTTAGCTTGCGTACAGATAGTTTTATACGTTCGAATAAGTGTTTCAGGAAATCGGTCTCTAGAATAACCAAATATCATGCCTGTTTTTGGATTAATTGTATTAAAGAGACTATGTCCGATTTCGACTAATAATTTCATTATTTTAGAAACATGTGGTGCATTGTGTTTCAAATTGTCCAAGACAAATTTCTGAAATTCTAGAATCGGATAACAATAATCATGCATATTCCAATAAAGGGTATCATCGAGATCGAAAATAAATAGTTTATTCATTTTATTCTCCTTTGTCAAAGAACTTTTAAGAGTTTACAATAACATAAAAAGTCCTGACTTGCAAGTCAGGACTTAATATTTTAGTTATCCTTTTATGTTATTTCTCTATAAATCGTTTACAAAATTTCACCCAGCAGGAATTTACACATACAGAGGCAAATTCGTGCAGTTTTGCCTCATCGCATAATTTTTTTATATCCGTACTGTCTGCAGTAGGTTTTAAATTAGTATGATCAATATATTTTGCAAGCTCTGAATTGTCTTCGACTAATTTTACTCCCTTACTTGCTCCGATTCTGGTTGCTCCTGCCGCAATCATTTTTTGAGCATCTTTTGCAGTACTGATTCCTCCAGCTGCTTTTACATCACCGCCAAATACTTCTTTCATCAACTTCACATCTTCAGCTGTAGCTCCCTTAGCAACTCCTTCTGGAGGATTTCCGAATCCGGTTGAAGTTTTAACAAAGCCTGCACCAGCTTCTTTAGCCAGCTGACAAGCTGTTCTTTTTTCTTTATCGTTTAAATAACAGCATTCTATAATAACTTTTACAGTTTTTCCTTTAGCAGCTTCTACAACTGCCCGAATATCTTTTTTAACAAAATTATGATTGCCTTCCTTTAGCGTGCCGATATTAATCACCATATCAATCTCGTCAGCTCCATCATTTACTGCCTGCTCGGTTTCAAAAGCTTTAGCCTCTGTAGAGGCAGCTCCTAAGGGAAATCCAACCACAGAACATATTTTTACTTTATTCATATTTTCCTCCATTGTTAAAAAACTAATATATCTCTAACGCTCAAAATTAGCAAATATATTAATTTTTGTCAAACAAAAGTTAAGTTTATTATCTGCCATAAAAAATGCGCCGAGAGGGAATCGAACCCCCGACCATCAGCTTAAAAGGCTGCTGCTCTACCTGGCTGAGCTATCGGCGCATAAATCAATATTTATTGTACTTTCTCTTCTTTCTTCTCCCAATTACAGCCATTCCCAGGATGGGAACTAATGCCCAAAGAAATTTAGATAATCTAGCCATAAACAGTGTTTGCGTAATGGGATTAAAAGTAGCAATTAAATCCTTTGGAAAAAATGATAACACAATGCTTAAAATAAGTCCAATGCAGAATAGGCTGAATATAAAGATTAATATTACGGATTTGTCTCCTGTTCTTTTAAATGTCCTGTTTAAAGCGGAATTAGAAAGTAAAAAGAAAAATAAAATGATTGTAACAATAAATACTGCAATCGGATAAACAAAATTTTCATCAGTTTTTGGAAGTTCGAAAATATCTCCAAACGGAAAAAAGTTTATCACTGCTATTCCCGAATAAATACTAATCAAAAGAATCAATAATTTATTCCTTCCCAAACTTAATCCCAACAAAAATCCGGCCACGATCATAAACAGGATCACGAACAAATCCCATGTGGGAGTAAACCAGCTAACACTTGTTAATAGTTCCATAATTTATTTTTTTCTTTGTTTCTTATAAGCCAACCACTCCCTTTCAATTAATGCCTTTTTTGCAATTTTGTCTTTCTCTTCTTGATTATTAGTTACTAAGTAATCTATTATTTTGTTATAAGCTTCCTTATCATCAATTTCTTTTTTTATGCCTGAATGCAACGCCGCTATTACTCTTAACGATCCTTTACCAAAAATCCTTTCTATATCTCTTAAGTGCATCATTTCACCGGTGAACAAGCCTTTTTTAAATCTCCTCCAGACATTTTCTTCTTTCTCATCATTTTCTCTGGCTACTTCGCTAATTATTAAATTTAACACTGTCAACTCATATGTTTTATACTGGATTTTTTTCTCTTTTTTAGAAAGGTTGAACTCTTTTGCTAATTCTTTTAAATGCTTCTGCATAATTTCATCGGTAAGCTTTGTTGTAATCATTTCATTAAACTCACAGAAATGTTGGTATTTAAAATCTTTATCCCTAATATTATGATAACCACACCGACCACGGATAACAACCCCTTCGTCAGTTAAGCGATACTTTTCTGCAGAAGCTAAATGGATAGCCTCGTGCAACAATACTACACATGCTTTTTTCTTATCTGTATACGAGGATGGTTTTACAAAAACAGAATTGGAAGTTGGTCGCACAAAAGCCGATGCCTTTTTTTCGGAATCTAGCCCGCTTCTAGCTTCTTTAAAAATCTTGTTAAAAATTTCATCAGGCACAAAATGAAATTGTTCTGGTAAAATTTTAGCCTTCTTTTTAATATCCAGTTCCTCGAATTCTTCATTTATATATTCATTTATTTTTTCAAACAGTTTTAATTGTTCGGGAGTTTTTTTAAGTTCGCCCTCAATTGGCTCGAAAACGCCAGCTTGTAGCTTTTCAAGTTGGCGACTTATTCCTCTCTTCTTTTCAGAAGTTAAATTCTTGCCAATAATATTATATTTTTCTTGTGGTTTTGGTTCTTTTTCCATGGAACTACTGAAACCATTTTTTTATTTCCTTTGCCCGAACTCTTTTACGCGTCATAATAATCTTTCTTTTCCGCCAGGCCTTAGGAGCTTGTTTGAACAATTGTTTAATTGCTTTCCAAGTATATTTCTCAAAAAGCAAAATATACATCCATGATCCCACCTCCTTTGTTATTATACGACAAAAATGGACTAACAACAAAGAACAAATTTCGTTTTTTATCTGCATCAAACGTTGATTTTTAAAAGAATGGCATTTGGCTAATTGAGAAATTTTTTTTCGCGCTTTTGCTACTTTTAAATAATTGCGTACTGCTCTTTCCCCGGCCCCCCGTAAATGATATCCAACTGCCTTTGGCTCGTAAATCGTTTTCCAGTTGTAAAGTTGCATTCTCCAAGCTAAATCTACATCTTCTTTGTACATAAAGAAATCTTCATCAAAATATTCAAATTTATCTGTAAGTGGTTTTTTGTTTTTAAATATTGGCAACTTTACATCTTCCAGGGCTTTGCGGCGATACAAGGGAGCAGGCCCGTCAGCTCCGAAAATCTCTCCTCGCTCGTATTGTCCTCTGTCTTCTTTGCCCTGTCCGCGAGCTACAATTCTCCGGTTTTTAAATATCAATAATCCTGTACTGTCCAGAATCTTTTTCTCCAACTTATACTCCCCTTCTACTGTTTTCCCTTTGTATAATTTCCCCTGTACTGCTCCAATATCTTCATTAACTTCAATTGCTTCTACAGTATTTTTTACAAATTCTTTATCTAAAATCACATCTTGATTCAAGCATAATACATATTTGCCCTTACTGTTTTCAATTCCAATATTATGCCCACGAGTAAATCCCACATTTTGTTCGTTTTGAATAATTTTTATGGGAAAATTAGTTTTTTGATATTTTTTTACCTTTTCTAAAGTATTGTCTGTAGAAGCATTGTCAATAACTAGAATCTGAATATTCGCATAATTTTGACTTAACACTGATTTTAAGCAGGGCCCAATTAAATTTTGAGCATTATACGTTAAAATATTTACAGATACTAATGGATTTTTACTCATGTTTTTTAGAAGAATAAAGCAAGCTTAAAGCAATTAGAAAGAACAGCACAACTTTATCATTTAAAAGCACAACGTCAAACAGACTGTAAATCAAAATCCAAACCAAAAAGAAAGAAAACACTAGGCTATAACTATTATTTTTCTTAATTGATTTCCAGCTAGTTTTTAATAACTCTAAAATAATCAGCCCTAAAGCGATCAATCCCAAAATTCCCATCTCAGAAGTAATATCTAAATACAAATTATGAGCCGAGGATCCTTTTTTGGCTGCTGAAATTTCTTGACTCAAAACAACAGGATAATTGCCGATTCCTACTCCTAGAAGAGGACGTTTTAAAATTGAAGAGAAAGAACTCTTCCAAATCCCGATTCTACTTTTTACAGACAGTTCATCAGTATCCATAACTGTTTTTGCCCTTTTAAATGCCAATGTTCCATTTCCACCGCCCTGGGAAGCAGACATAATTAATGAGGAAACAGGAAAAGAAAGGATAAAAATAAATAAAAGGCTAATAAATACTTTTTTATGAACAGCATTAAATTTTAATTTAAACTTGCGTCCAAAAATTAGCAGTAAAATAATTATTAAAAAAGGAATTATTGCGCTAACCCAAATTCCCCGCGAACCCGAAAAAGCCAATCCCAGAAAAGAAAGAACAACCATTAACCATATTTTTCTGGATTTAATTTTTCGGAATAATAATACTGTTAGAAAAATTAAACCTATAATTATAAACAAGGCCAGGGAATGAGAATCAGGAAAAACAGAAAACATTCTCAAGGTTGGGGGGCCATCTTCGTAATAGGAAAACCAAGTATTGCTTTTAGCCAATAATTTCCCTAGATTATCTCCATAAAAAACCGGAATTACTTTATTTGCCCACCATTGCCAAAAATTATGCAAAGGAGTTAAAAATGTAGCAATAAGCTGAGAGTATCCTACTGCCAGGCAAATTCCCGCTGCCCCGGCTCCGGCTTTGATAATCCTCTTTTTTTGTTTTTTATCCTTAGCAGCCTCTCTAATTATGGGGAATAATAGAAAAATATTGATTAAAAATAGAAGTTTTTTTATTCCTGCAACCTTGTCTACAGCCACAATCAATGATAAACCTCCAATGAACAAAAACAATAATGTCCAATGAAACAATTTAAATGTCCTCATTTTTTTTAACCAAAACAATCCTTTCATTGCGGTTTTGATTTTGGCCAATTTTGTTTTCCAAGATATTTTCTTGCTCAACCAAACCAAAAATAGAACTGCTAATAAAATTCTCCAGTTAGCCATAGAATCATAACCGGCAATGGGCAAAGCCACAAATAAAGGAATAGATAAAATAAACAGTACTAAACTGTCTTCTGTTCTGCTGAATATAAAATAAAAGACCAGTAGACCGGTTAAAATTAAAACCGCTTCTCGTGGAAAAATACCAATAGAAGTTAAAATTACAGATAGAACTTCAAGCAATAAAATAATGGATAAAGAGTATTGACTTTTTTTCATGTATATGTTAAGCATGCAATGCAGCTTTTATTCCTTAAAGGAGGTCTTTAACAAATAAAAGAAGTTTGGAAAATACTTTTGACGGTGTGGGGAATCGGAATTATCCCTTGCAACATACTAAGACCGCCCATAACAGAAGTGCAGCATTTGAGTGATATCAAGTTTCTTTTAATCGCAGTTGCCTGGATATTAATAATAGGATTCTTTCTGATTGCTGAAATATTAAAAGAGGTCGGAAAATAAAGAAAAATGACCAGTAGATTAATATTATAAAGAGTTCTGCCTTAAGCGGAGCTCTTTTATCTTATTAACAATTCCAATGTCTCCTGAGCAGTTTTTTCCCAGGAAAATCTTCGAGCTCGCTCAATCCCCTTTTTGATTAATTTCTGTTGTAAAGTTTTATCAGTTAATATTCTATAAACCTTATCACTAATCTCATTAATATCTTTTGGATTATTAACCCAAGCTGGATAATCTCCTAAGACCTCTGCTAAGGAGGTTTTTTTAGTAGATAGAACTGGTACTCCACAAGCCATAGCTTCTAAGGGCGGAAGCCCAAAGCCTTCATACTCTGAAAGCCAAATAAATAAACTGGCAGTATTATATAACAAATTAAGATCTTGATCATTAATATGTTCTTTGCGAATAATCCCCTCTCCCTCAATTTTATGATTAGTATGATTCCTGCCAACAATTAAAAATTTAAATTCCGGCAATTTATTTTTTAATTTTTTAAAAGCTTGAATAGCTTGAGGAACAAATCGGCGCTTGATTATTGCTCCTACATAAAAAATAAATTTCTTTTTTACATCCAATTCAAGGGGAGTAAATTTATCATCAGCTGCCAGGGGAACAACAAAAATCTTTTCGGGATTAACTTTGTAATGTTTTAAAATTTCTTTTTTACTGAATTGCGAACAAGTAAAAATTATTTGTGCTTTTCTAGCAGAAATTTTAGAAACTTTTTTAAGCAGTACTTTATCCAAAACACTTGGCCAGTTATATAAATCCGGACGGGCTTGGTAAACAATATCATGGAGAACTAAACCGATTTTTCGTTTGCAAAACAAGGGGGCAATATAGTTGGGGCAGAACAGAATATCAATGTTGTCTTTTTTCGCTGCTCGCGACAAGAAATAATGCATAAACAAAGCATTACTGTTTGTGTTCAAAACTTTTTTCTGGAAATTATCGCTTTTAGGAATATCTTCAGGAACATTATTTTTAAAATACAAAACAAATTCAACCTTATTTTGTTTATTCCAATATTTCAATAAATTCATTAAATATCTCCCGGTTCCTGTTCTCTGTCCTTCTAAATTGTGAGCATCAATTCCTATTTTCATATTTTCCAAACTTCCCCGTATAAAAACCCTTGACTCCTTTAATTATTGCCTTTGCCCATTTTTTTTTGGAGGAAATTAATAATTTTGGTAATTGCTTTAAAAGTATTATTAAGCTCCATAAATAAGCAAGGATTTTAATAAAAAACGGAGCATGCTGTTTAGCTAATAATAATCCGTTGCGAAAATGATAGTAAATATAAGAGAAAGACCCTGCTTTTGTACTTGAAGAAACTTTATGACTTATTTTACTATCTGGCACTAATACACAACTATAACCTGCCTTTTGTGCTCTTAAGCACCAATCCACATCTTCCAGATAAAGAAAGTATTTTTCGGGCATTAAACCGATTTTATGTATAACTTCGCGCTTGATCAATAAACAAGCTCCAGTAATATAATCTACCTTTATTGGCTTTTGTTTGTCGATTTTTTGTTGATGAATTCCTTTAGTATACAGCCAATTCACTTTTCCACCTGCAAAATGAATTTTTTTAGAATTATACTCGTAAATTACTGGTCCTAAAATTCCAAATTTTGAATTATGCTCTCCAACAGCTATTAATTTCTTTACAAACTCAGGCTCAACCACAGTGTCATTGTTTAATAATAAAATATAGTCGGCTTGTTTGTTTAAGCCCTGCTTAATTCCTATATTATTTCCACCTGCAAATCCTCGATTTTGTTTATCATTATTAATAACTACAATTTCGTAATTATTGTAATCCAAATTCTTTAATGATTCTAAACATCTATTAGTATCTTCCCAGTGCTTATAATGTAAAACAATAATAAATACTTTAGGCATAAAGTTATCCACAACTTACTATTGACAATATTAATTTTACCAGTTATGGTGAAAATGTCCTAGTTCGTTAATAAAATATCTTCAAAAAATAGCGGCCATCAAATCATAACTTTTCTTTCATAACAACGGTGGCCGCTTTATTCTATTTTCAAATTATGTCCTCATAATATCAAAGTTTATTCCCTCGGTCAAAGCAAAAAGTTCGACTTCGCAATAAGGAAATCGAACTTTTTTATATTCCAAATACTTTATTGTTCTCAGGCCTATTCTTCTGACTTTTCTTCCTCGCTAGGTTCTGGTGTTGGCTGTTCAGGCTTTTTCTCGGGTTCAGCTGGCTTTACAGGAGGAGTTATTTTAGTAGCTGGCTCTTCAGTAATTGTTCCCTCAGTGGGAGTTCCTGATTGACCGGGTTTTTTATGGAGGAGAAAGAAGAGTATAAGAGCTAGAACAATAATTGCAGCAACAATAATGTATAAACTCATAAATGCTTGTTTGTTTATCGTTAATTAGCGACCTTTAAAATTATTAGCTTGTATTAAATATATCATATCTTTTAATGGTTCGCAAATAAACTTGTGGATAATCGATATATATCCCCTGCCCCCATAATTAACACTAAATCTCCGGGCCTAATCTTTTTTAAAAGAATTGATTTTGTTGTTTTTAAATTACTGCTAAATATAGCTTCGATTTCTCTTTTAGATATTTCTTTAACCAGGTCCCGAGAATCAACCTGCTTAACAGACTCTCTGCCAGGAACATCATAAACTTGATTTAAAATAGCTAAATCGGCCTGGTCAAAAGCAGCAACAAAATCCTTAAACAGTCTTTTTGTACGGTCATAATGGTGGGGTTGATAGACCACAATTATTCTTTTATAAGGATAACGCTGTTTTGCAGCCTTAATTGTTTGTTTTATTGCTGTAGGATGATGAGCGTAATCAGAAAAAATTAATGCTCCTTTTAACTCTCCAATGTTTTCAAATCTGCGCCAAATTCCTTTAAAATTATTCAAAACACTGTTAATTGTTTTTGATTCCACTCCCAATACAGAAGCACAGCTGCTAGCTGCTAGGGCATTATAAATATTAAATTTTCCAGGAATTTGCAGGTTAAATCCAGTGTCGGGCTTAAAACGATAACTGATCGTTTTGCATTCAGCTGATTTAGCTATTTCCAAACAATCACGATCATCTCCATTAAAAATCAGAATTCCATTTTTAGGCAATTTCTTAACATATTTTTTAAATGCTGCTTTAAGATTCTTGAAATTTTTATAGTAATCCAAATGATCTTTTTCAAGATTAGTAAGTACAATTATTTTTGGACTCAATTTCAGCATGTGAGCTTTCCATTCACAGGCTTCGATAATAAAATATTTACTGTTTCCAGTTCTTAAGTTCTCATTAAATTCTGGATGTTTTAACTTGCTTCCTACAATTACAGTAGGATCTAAGCCCGCTTCAGACAATATCAATCCCAGCATTGCTGTAGTTGTACTCTTGCCGTGCGTTCCGGAAACAGCAACTGTATATTTATCTTTGCTGAGAGGTCCTAATGCTTCCGGATAACTTAATTGCTTAATGCCCAATTCAGTAGCTTTTTTTCTCTCAGGAATTTCTGGATTTACAGCTGGTGAATAAATTAATAATTCGGTATCAGAATCAATATTTTTTTTATCATGCCCTATAAACACCTTTATTCCCTGTTTCTTTAAATCCTCTGTAATCTCTGATGAATATTTATCTGATCCTGCAACTTCCTTTCCCTGGCTATAAAACATTTTAGCCAAGGCGCTAACTCCAATTCCTCCAATACCCACAAAAAACAATTTTTCCGTATTATTTAATCGCAGAGTTCCTCTTTTTTCTTTAAGAGCCAATAAAATAAGCTTAACAACTCCATTGTGAACTCTTTTAATTCTCCACGGCTGAAGGATTAATCGCCACAACCATTCTAATCCCATTTCTTGAATTAATTTCGGTGCTCGTTTTATCCGACCGGAAATAAAATCAAATGCTCCCCCAACACCAATAGCTACTTTTACAGTGGGCATTTTTTTTAGATTATTATAAATCCATTTCTCCTGCTTAGGGCTTCCTAATCCTACTAGCAGAATATTTGGTTTTGCTTTATTTATTTTCACAATTACCTTATCCAGGTCTTGATAGCCATGTTCTATGCCTACAACTTTAGTATTCAACTTTTTTTTAACTTTTTCAGTTACTCCCTTTTTCCCGCCCAAGAGAAATATTCTTCCTCTTAATTTATGAACTAAATCTACTCCTGAAATATTTTGTTTAAATTTTTTACCTAAAAATCTGGCCATAAATTGCAATCCCTTGCTCTCGCACAAACAAAGATCTGCTTGATTTAGAATGTTTTTAAATCTTTTGTCTTTTTGAGCACGAATAATAAATTCAGAATACGGAAGGGTAATATAATGTTGAGAATTTGAATTTAAAAACTCCCTGATCTTTTCCAGGGCTTGATCAAGTGTTAAGTTATTAATTTTAACTCCTAAAATATTTAATTTCTTCATATTATCCCAACCTTGCAGTTTCTAAAACCGAATATTCTGCGCCTGTTCTTTTTAAATTACTCTGCATTACCTCTACGGTTTCCACTAGAAGGTTGTGCTTAAACTCTTGATTTATTTCTGGAGGAGAGTCTAACTTATTCCATTTGTTTTGCTTTATTCTTCCTAAGGTAATATGCGGGCGATAAGCGCGAACCTCCTTTTGATTATACCCGCTATTAGTTGCCAGTAAAGCCTTTTCAAGATTATTCTTAAGATTTGCCAATTCTTTACTTTTTTCTCCCTCTACCCAGAACATTCGCGGGAATTTCCCAGGAGGGCCAAGTATAATTCGCTGAATGTTGATAATAAAGGGCTGGTGATTCTGCACTGTCTGTTTAACTGTTTCACAGATTTTATAAGTTTCATCCTCTCCCACATGACCAATAAACAGTAATGTAACGTGCAAGTTCGGTTTTATTGTCCAGCGAACTGGCAAATCCGTCCACTTTGTTTGATAATGAACTAACTTATTCTTTATATTCACTGGTAAATTTATTGCAATAAATATTCGTCTTTTGTCCATGGGTTCATTATAACATCTTAAAATGGTAAAATAAAATTGTTATGTATATCATTAATGTTATTCCTTTAATGAAAATCCCTCGGCCTCATCCTCAAATTCTGAGTTATTTTTTTAATCAAAAACTCCCTCCAAGATGTTTAGTCCAAGTTTCAATTCGTAATAAAAAAATAAATGCTCTGGTACTATCTTCAGAAAATCTCGAAAACAAAAAAATTGAGTTAAGAAAAAAGTTTTCTTTTGAGTTAAAATCAATTCAAAAAGTAATCACTGAAAATCCAGTTATAACTAAACCTCAACTCCAACTTTTATTCTGGTTTTCAGAATATTATTTCGTTTCCCTGGGAGCAACTGCAAGGTTATTTGTTTCTAGAAAACTAGTCACTGCCAAGCGATTCCGTAAAAATTATAAAATTCCCGTATCAAATAAAAAAAAGTTGGTATTAACTCCTGAAAACAAGAAAGAAGTATTTGCTGGCTACAAGCATCTAAACACAATTATTATTCGTCAAGCAGACAACTTTCGCTATCAGTCCTGGGGAAGAAAGCCCTATTATAACGCCCAACAAGTTGCATTTAAATTAGCTGAAATATTTAAAGCAAGTATAGATTTAAAAACTGATAATCCTAAAATTAAAACCTATTATCAATCACAAAACAAACAAAAGTACAACCTAATAATTAAAAGAATTAAGCATAAAAAAAATAATTCCAAATTAGTTGATCTTCGTAATGAGATTAAGAATAAAAACTATTCTATTATCAGCAAAGATTTGCAAACTCAATTATTAGCCTCAAAAAAATCAATTTTATATATCCCCCGCCGAGGAGCTTCTACATTTATTCTTTGTCGGGACTGCGGGCACGTACTAAAATGCCCGCATTGCGATGTTCCTTTGGTGTATCATCAGGGTCCTAAACTACTTTGTCACCACTGTGGAACAGAGCAAAAACCTCCTTCACTTTGCCCTCAATGCCGCGGCCACCGAATAAAATACTTTGGAGCTGGAACTCAAAAAGTAGAAACAGAATTAAAAAATATCCTCTTTGCCTCACCTTTAAAGAAAAAAATTAAAAT
This sequence comes from uncultured Candidatus Saccharibacteria bacterium, assembly GCA_964449235.1. Taxonomy (GTDB): domain Bacteria; phylum Patescibacteriota; class Minisyncoccia; order RBG-13-40-8-A; family JAUWHN01; genus CAYVAX01. The sequence continues at coordinate 13,755 of CAYVAX010000011.1, forward strand.
TCTTCGTCTAGACAGCGATATTGCTGAAAAGCCAGAACAACAGCAAAAAATTATCAACAAATTCAATAAATTCCCTAATGCTATCTTAATCGGCACTCAAATGCTTATTGATAAAGGAATAAACCCAGCAGATCTAGTTGCTATAATTTCAATTGAAACTCTTTTAAATTTGCCTGATTACCGAAGTTCTGAGCAAGTATTTCGAATCATAACCCAGTTACACACGATGAGTAAAAAATATTTTTATGTTCAGACCTACAATCCCGACAACTTTGTTTTTAAAACCGCCCTTGATAATAACTGGGAGAAGTTTTATAATAAAGAAATCGAAATTCGCAAAAGCTTGAAATATCCTCCCTTTTCTCAAATTATAAAATTAAGTTTTAAACATAAAAATCCTAAAAAAGCAAATCAAGAAGCAAGAATATTATTCACAAAGTTAAATCAACAAATTAAATCTCAGTTAAGATCTAAAAGATCCAAGATTGATTTACTCGGTCCTGTTCCTGCTTTTATTCCTAAAATAGCTGGAAAATACCAATGGCATATTGTTATTAAAAGCCAGATAAAGAACTTAAAAACTCGCAACAAGCTGCTTAAAATTATTCCCCCTTACTGGGAAATTGAGGTTGATTCCAGCTCATTACTATAAACGCCATGAAAATTGAAACTGGACAAAATAACCCTGTGCTAAGAAAAAAATCTCTTAAAATAAAAGAGGTTAATAAAGATATTCAAAATCTAGCAAATAACATGCTGGAAGCAATGCACAAAAATAATGGCGTGGGATTATCGGCCTGTCAAGTTGGAAAAAATATTAGATTATTTGTAATTCCCAAAAAACTATCTAAAAAATGGGTATTCATAAATCTAGAAATCTTAAAGGTTTCTAGAAAAGAAGAAACAATGGAAGAAGGGTGTTTAAGTTTGCCGGGAATATTTGTTCCTGTAAAACGATCTAGATATCTTAAACTAAAAGCGATTGATGAAAGAGGAAAAGAATTCAAGCTCAAGGCTAAAAATTTATTAGCGAGAGTAATCCAGCATGAAAACGATCACTTAAATGGAATTTTAATTACAGACAAATATGAACAAAATTAAAATAATTTTAATAGGAACATCAGAACTTGCAAGGTATATTTTTAAAAAAACTTACCTTAAATTACTATCAGAAAATTTTCAAATTATTAACGTAATTACCACCCCGGACAAATTTGCTGGAAGAAAAAAATCTTTATCTTCTCCTGTCAAGCAATGGGCATTAAGGAGTAATTTATCAGTATTACAACCACAAATAATTAGAGATTCCAGGTGGATTCAAAAAATTAAAAAACTAAATCCAGACTTAATAATCTTAACTGATTACGGCCAAATTATTCCCAAGCAAATTCTTAATATTCCCAAGCATGGCGCAATTAATATTCACCCCTCTTTGCTTCCAAAATACAGAGGCGCCTCTCCGATTCAGGCTGCTATTTTAAACAATGATCACCAAACCGGAACCACTATAATATTAATGGATGAAAAATTGGATCATGGACCAATATTGGCAAGCAGCAAATTACAAATCACAAACTCCCCTAATTATGAAGAATTGTCTCAACAATTAGCTGGCTTAGGAGCTAAACTGTTAGTAAAAACTTTACCAAAATGGGTTGCTGGAAAAATACAAGTTCGTCCTCAAAATCATTCCAGGGTAACTTTTACTAAGATTATAAACAAAGAAGACGGTAAAATTGATTGGAATAATTCAGCAAAAAAAATTGAAAGAAAAATTAGAGCTTATCATAAATGGCCGAATGCATATACTTTCTGGAATAACAAAAGTCTAACAATGTTTAAAGCTAAGGATTATCAAAAAAATACTCACAAAAAGCCCGGCGAAGTTTTTTTAGAAAATAAAGATCTAGCTGTTCAAACCGGCAAAGGAGTTTTAATCTTAAAACAAGTTCAACTCCAAGGAAAAAAGCAAATGGCTGCCAAAGACTTTTTAAACGGTCATCAAAAAATCGTGGGAGCAACCCTTAGATAATAGTTTAAATAATTAAAAAAGCATCCTTAATTTTAGGATGCTTTTTTATTTCTTAGTTAGTCTTTGTGTCTACCTAAAAGATAGTCTTCAAAACTCAGATCTTTGTAGTAAATATAATCTTCTCGAATTAACTCTTTTAATTTTTCTATAATCGTTAAAAATCGTGCTCCATAACTACCAGTCTCCCAGGCAGTAAAATAGTAATCATAGCCTCTTGAATCTCGAGTCCAAACAGCTAATTCCCATTTTCCAACAAAGCCTTCCCGGACGAAAAAAATATCAGTGGGCACAAGAAAAGGAAAATATGTTTCATAAAGGTCTTCATATCCGAGCCGAGAATAAGTCCAGGCCTGAACCTCTACTCTTGGCTGGCTAATAGAATTAAATGTGCTTACAGGCCACATTTCAGGAGGACCAAAAGTAAGAAAAATTTCTCCTCGGTCGCTATTCCAACCCATTTGAAACTTTCTTTCCACAAACAATAAATTCCTATAAAACTGGTTCCGAAATTCATTTCTTTCAGTGTCAACAGAAGTGTCTCTTTTGGCCCAAATATATTCAATAAACATTCTCTGAGCTTCTAATTGCGATAAATTGTATTTCTCTGCTGTTTTTTTTATCTTTCTCCACTCTTTCCATTCAGATCTAATAAGTAAATACCTTAAAGGCCCTTTTATAAACTTCTTAGGATATTCTTGCTCCAGTTTTTTTATAGTCGCTGCATCTGAATATTCAAAACTAACTTCCATTAACGTTGCACAACTATTAAACAATCCCGAAAATCCTATTAGGATAGCTACTAAAATAATTATTTTTTTATACATTACCTTCCTCCTTGTCTAAAATGTCTTCAGGATTAACAATTTCCTGACAATATTCACACCAGATGTATCCATAATAATCAATTAATTCCATCTTTCGACACTTTGCATGGATTACCTGGGTTAGCTTTATCCCTTCTTTGTCTTGATTGCTCATTTTCCCTCCTTGTTTAGTATAAATTATAAAAGATCTCTGACTTTATAAATTATCACTTATTTCCATTGATGTCAATAAGTTCTCGGGTTTTGTGATTAAGTCCAATCCTGTTTTTATCTCAAAATATTTTTCAGCGCAATTTATAATAATAAATACAGCTAATTACTGCCAAAAAAATACCTTCCAGGATATCAAAGACGAAACTCCAAAATAAGTGGAATAAAATAATAAAAGCCCTACCTTTTATTCGGCGGGCTTTTTTCTGTAAAATATTGTTCAGCAAATTCTTTTAAGTTGATTGAACTAGTAGATAATAATTCTTTTTTTTTGGTTTCTACATGAATTATAACTAGAACAGGATCTCCATTTTTATTCTTTTCAACCATATATACCAAAGCTTCATGCTCTTCTCGGGTTTTTGTTTCTAGTCCGGTTTTAAGAATAAATCCTTTTTCTGCCGGAGTAAACGGATTTAACCAACCAGCAATAGGAATTACTTTGTCTTTTTTTGCAATTATCAAAAGCTTCATAATTCCCAACTGATTGTTGCGATCTCTTAAGAAAATAATACCCATTTCTATTCCTATGTCTTTATAAATTTTTCCTGCGCCTATTCCGCACTTATCCCACTGTGTGCCCAAAAGTCTAATATATGGAGCTGGCTCTTGCTGTTGGGCCAAGGAAAAATTTAATCCTGTAGCTAAAAACAAACCTAGCATTATCAAGCTTAAAACTTTTTTCATGCTTCACCTCTCAAAATTTTTTTTAAAGAACTACCTTGAATGGTTAGTCCTTAAAGGTGTTTGTCTGCCACGTTAGCAGCAGCAAAAGCTTCGGGTTTAATTTTAACATTAAATCCGGAGCCTCGTATCATTCCCACAATTTCTTTTATCATCACCCGGGTAGGTCCGTTCCTTCCAATATCAACATGAATTTCAAGGTCATTGGTTAAAACAAGCTTTTGCTCAGAAGAGTAAACACTTTTTTCTTGCAAGCTTTCAATCGCTTCTTTAATTGACTGCCCGGTTACAACTGGAACATGGTTATTTTCTAATTCCTGCTCCAATAACGCCTGTGCTAGAGATAAAGATATGGTTGCCTCTTCAAGCATCCTACTCCTTAAATCCAGAGAATTATTCTCAAAAGTTCTTAACCAAAAATATCGTCCACCTTTTCCAATTCGATGAATGGCAATCACGCTAACAAAATCAATTCCTTTTTTTCGTTGTTCAGAGTCAGTGCCAATAAAAATTCGATAATCAGATTCTAGATCTTTCTTTCTAAAATTAACCAACTCCTCTACTACTTTCTTGAGCGTTAACAGCCCCTTAGTAGGGTTTTTAAATTCAGCTTTTTTTATTGAGTTCTTGAATTCGTTTATATTCATAATTCAC
>CAYVAX010000012.1:0-17624 GCA_964449235.1 uncultured Candidatus Saccharibacteria bacterium
TTGATGCTTTTTATCAGGGGAAAGCAGCAATGATGATTAATTATTCTCATCATATCCAAACTATTAAAGATAAAGCTTCTTATTTTGATTTTGACGTAGCTTCTATACCTCAAATTGCAGACAGAGAGTTTGATGTAAACTATCCCAATTATTGGGGCCTGGCAGTGTCAAAGACCTCAAAGCATTCATTAGCTGCTTGGAAATTAATTTCTGTTTTTACTCAACAACAAAATCTCCAAAATTATTTAGAAAAAGCACAGCGGCCAACTTCGCGGAGAGATCTTGTAGAGTGGCAGGCCAAAGATCCCTATTTGGGCATTTTCGCTCGTCAAGCATTAACAGCAAGGAGTTGGTATCAAGCAGACAGCCAAGCTATTGAACAAATATTTGCAAGCATGGTACAATCAGTAGTAGTGGGGGAGACAAAAATAGAGCAAGCAATAAACAAGGCTGCTGATCAAGTATCAGCATTAATGAAGTAAAATCTATATGAGAATTTTTTCAATCTTAACTTTTTTAACTTTTTTTTGCTTGCTAATGATAGCAATAATTGCTCCCAGTTCAGCCCAGGCATTAGAAATAGAAAATCCATTAAAATATGATAAAATACAGGATATAATTCCAGCAATTACAGGACTGTTAAAAGGAATTGCAATTACATTGGGAACAGTATTGGTTATTTGGGGAGGAATTCAAATTATGACTGCCGGAGGGAGCGAGGAAAAGCTTACTAAAGGGAAAAAAACCATAACCTGGACAGTAATTGGGGTAGCAATTGTTATTTTAGTGGATTTTATTGTTGGATTTATTAAAGAAATATTAGGAGTACAATAAATATATGAGGAAAATAGTAATTTTATTAATAGTTTTATTAATAGTTCCGTTGGTTGTTAATGCAACTGGAGAATATACTCAGAAATTATATAATGTTTTGGATAGGATTGCTTTAGTGCTCTATGTTCTTGGCGGCGGAATAGCTCTGGTAGTTTTATTGGTTGGTGGAATTACCTATATGACTGCTGGTGGAGATGAAGATAAAATTGGAAAAGCAAAGAAGATTATTACCAATGGCATAATTGGAGCAGCAGTAGTATTCACTGCCGGATTTATATTAGACCTGTTAGTAGAATTTTTAAATCCTTTATTATGATTACTAAAATTATTCCCATTTTAATACTTGTTGCCTTGCTTGTTCCATTTGTTGCTCAAGCAGGATTAATTGGTGATATTCTTTCTACAATTTTTTGTTTACTTACCGGGATTGGTTGTCCGGATCCCTGCTTGCAGTTGATTTCAGTAACCGGAGGAACAGCTGCTTATCGTTTATGTCGGCTGGTAGATAGAATTGCTGCTGCCCTATATTTAATTGGGTGGTCATTGGCAATCGTAATGATTTTATGGGGCGGAATTGTATATATGACCTCGGGATCAAATGAAGATCAAATACAGCGAGCTAAGAAAATTATTATCAACGGAGTAATTGGAGCAGCGATTGTTATTTCTTCAGGATTTATTTTAAGTCTGTTGTTAGAATTTTTAGCACCCTTATTTGGATATTAATTCTTATTTACAGAAACCAAAAGGTCGAATAAAAGGTTTAATTGCTTTAAATAGCTTTAAATTATGCGCATAAAAAAAATTATACCTTATTTAGCAATTGCTATTTTATTAATTCCAGTAATAGCTAGTGCTCAAATTCCGCGAGGAGGATGGAGCCTTGATAAGGTTGAGAGCATTTTAGATACAGCTGCTAATTGGCTGTATATAATTGGATTTGCGGTTGCTTTGATTATGATTGTTATTGGTGGTATTAGCTATATGACTTCAGGAGGAAACGAAGATAAGCAAGGAAAAGCTAAGAAAACGATAATCACCGGTTTGGTGGGAGCAGCAATTATTTTACTAGCTGGAATTATTCTAGATACAGTAGCTAAATTCTTAGGAGTAACTCCTCCTACCTAGATTTATTTATAGTTAAAGCGAGCGAGAAAACTTATCCCCTTCAGGAGATAAGATGAAAGCTCGTGTTAAGTTTTCAAATGTTAGCCGTAAGCTAACAGTGCCGTAGGGACTACGGGAAGGGTTTTCCTCTTTAAAAAACCCATAGCCTCGGAAACTGATAGCTTGTAAAACGAAAGTTTCCCGTAAGGGTTAAGCAGGATTAAAGGAAGCTCAATCCCTTCAGGGATAGAGTAGTTCACTAGGAGATATAAAAAAGCTGGGCAGCCTGGTTATTAAGGTCCCAGCTTTTTGTTTTATGGACAAACCCGCTGATTGTGATAATATAAAAACTGTCCGGGCAAGTGGCGGAACTGGAATACGCGCATGGTTTAGGACCATGTGGCTTTATGCCTTGTGGGTTCGACTCCCACCTTGCCCATCTTATGGAGATTGTGAAGATAAAGCCGAATAATCCTCAGAGAGTTATTAAAAAAATTATCCGTTTGTTAAATCAAGGGGGAGTAATTGTTTATCCCACAGACACTGTTTACGGACTAGGAGCAAATGCTTTAAACGAGCAAGCAGTAGAAAAAGTGTTTAAGATAAAAAAGCGGCCGTTTTCAAAACCGATTTCAGTTTTGGTTAGAGACGTGAATATGGCAAAAAAAGTAGCTGTAATTGATGAGCAAGTTCAAAAAATCTTGGAAAAAATTTGGCCAGGCCCGGTAACTGTGGTTTTGAATGAAAAAGGGAACCTTCCTAAAATTTTAACTGCTGGAAGCAAGAAAATTGGTTTGAGGATTCCTGATTATAAGTTTAGCTTAATGTTGATGACGTATTTGAATTTTCCAATTACTACCACCTCTGCTAATATTTCCGGAAAAGCTCCTTCAGGAGATATTAAACAAGTATTAGATCAATTTCAGCCTTCAGCATGCAAACACAAAACAAATTTTTGTCCAAGCCTAGTTTTAGACGCTGGAAAACTATCCAAATGCAAACCTTCTACGGTTTTGGATTTAAGCGGGCCTAAACCTAAGATTCTTAGGAGTGGGCCGGCAACTAAAGCTAATTTATCTAAAATTTTAAATAATATTTAAATATGCCCAGTAGCTATAATATTTTTAAATTTCATCATTTTGATAAAGAGCTTTCTCAAGTTTATGCTTCCCATACTATTCGGCGGTTTGGGATTGCAATGGTTTGTATATTTGAACCTATTTATGTTTTTCTCTTTTTTAACAAATCTTTTAGCAAAACCTTATTGTATTTTGCTGGCTGTTCATTACTGTATGGGATTTTAGTTCCATTTGGAGCAAAGTTGATGGTTAAATTAGGACTTAAAAAGGCAATGCTGTTTAGCGTGCCTTTTCAATTTTTATATTATTTAACCTTATGGCAGTTTGGTGTTTGGAAATATTTATTTATATTTGCAATTGTTTTTAGGGTTTTATACTCTCTATTTTACTGGCCAGCTTATCATACTGATGTTGCTCGATTTTCCAAACGAGAATTCCGGGGGCAGGAAATAAGTGCGGGATCAGTAGTTCACAACCTGGCCTCAGTAATTAGCCCTGTGTTGGGAGGATTAATTGTCTATGAATTAGGATTTCCAATTTTATTTATTATTGTTTTAGTATTATTGTCTACCTCGGCAATCCCGTTGTTTTTCAGTAGTGAAATTAAGGAGGAATACTTTGATTCTTATTTAAAATCATTTAAGCAGATTTTAAGCAAGAAAAAATATAAAGACACGCTTGCTTTTGCTGGTTACGGATTTGATGCCGGGGTGAATATGTTTGTTTGGCCGGTATTTATGTTTATACTTGCGATTAATTATGAAGTAATGGGATTGATTACTTCTGGAGCATTGTTTTTGAGCTTGATTTTTGCTCTGTATATTGGAAAATTAATTGATAAATTGAGCCGGGCAAGACTGCTTAAAATGGGCTCATTGTTAACCGGAATTTCTTGGTTGTTAAAAACACTTGTAAGAACTCCTTTAGATGCATTTTTAGCAGATACAATTTACCGATTTTGTTTTGTTTCTTGCGGTATTCCTTTTCGGGCAATTATGTATGACGAAGCTTCTGAAAACAGGAAAACGCTTGACCGCTATATTGTCCTTCGGGAAATGGCTCATAACCTGGGAAGAGGAATATTATTTGTAATTTTAGCTATAATCTTCTTGTTTGTTGCTGCTTCTCAAATGTATTTGATTTTTCCATTAGCAGCGATTATGACATTTTTGTTCAATCTTCTTCCAGATAAAAAACTTAAAACTAGGTGAGAAATATATGAGTTTAAATAGATTTCCAGAGGTTAATAAACTGATTAAAGCTGAACAAAAGCGTCAGCAGGAGATAATAAATTTGATTCCCTCAGAAAATTATCCTTCTTCAGAAGTATTGCAAGCTCTAGGCTCTATTTTAACCAGCAAATACTCAGAAGGTTATCCTGGGAAACGCTATTATCCAGGTAATGAGATATATGATCGTATTGAGCTTTTAGCTCAGCAAAAAGCTAAACAAATATTTAAAGCTGCTGACTACGAAGTTAATGCCCAGCCTTATTCTGGAACCCCGGCTAATCTCGCAGTATATATGGGATTGTTAAATTTTGGAGATACGATTATGGGAATGAATTTAACTCATGGAGGACATTTAAGTCATGGTCATAAAGTTAATTTTTCTGGTCGAGCATATAATGTGGTTCAATATGGCGTGGATTTAAAAACTGGAAAAATTGATTACAAACAAGTCCAACAATTAGCTGAGAAATATAAGCCCAAGATCCTTATTTCCGGAGCAACTGCTTATCCTCGCAAAATAGATTTTAAAAAATTGCATCAAATTGCCAAAAAAGTAGGTGCTGTTTCCGTGGCTGATATTTCACATATTGCAGGATTGATTGTTGCCGGATTGCATCCTAGCCCGTTTTTGTTTATGGATATTGTGACTACTACGACCCATAAAACTTTGCGGGGTCCGCGAGGAGCAATAATTTTTTGCAAGTCTAAATTTGCCGAAGATATTAATCGAGCTGTCTTTCCAGGGATTCAAGGAGGGCCGCATAATAATGTTACAGCTGCGAAGTTAATTTGTTTTGAGCAAGCTGAAAAAGCTGGATTTAAAAAATATCAGCAGCAAGTTGTATCCAATGCCAAAGTTCTTGCCAGGGAATTAAAAAAATATGGATTTAATCTTGTTTCTGGCGGAACAGACAATCATTTAATACTAATAGATTTAAGAAATATGAACATTTCTGGAAAAACAGCTGAACAGATTTTAGAAAAAGCAGGCATTATGGCTAATCGCAATACTATTCCTGGCGAACCGGGATCTGCATTTAATCCTTCTGGTCTTCGATTGGGGACTCCGGCAGTGACTACCCGCGGAATGAAGGAAAAAGAAATGGAAAAAATTGCTGCTTGGATTAAAACAGTTATATCCCGTCAGAAAAAACCCAAAATTGTTCAAAAAGAAGTTAAAAAACTTTCTGGGAAGTTTAAGATTTAAAACCGGAGATTGTTTTGATAAATAAAAAAACACTACTTCATAGTGAAGTGGTGTTTTTTCATTATATGCCGACGGTGGGAGTCGAACCCACACCCGGGGTGAGCCGGATTGGATTTTGAATCCAACGCGTCTGCCAGTTCCGCCACGTCGGCCCCTGTTAACATTAGCAGATTCAAGGGATTTGTCAATTTTAAATTACTCTGCTATTATGAGGTATATGGCGAAAATAGTGAGTGTTTGTAACCGAAAAGGAGGCGTAGGGAAGACCGCAACTGCGGTTAATCTTGGCGCTTATTTAGCAGCTATGGGCAAAAATGTGCTGTTAGTGGATATTGACCCTCAAGCTAATGCTACCTCCGGCGCGGGTTTTGATTCTCGAAATCTAGAAAAAAGCATTTATCATGCTTTGATTGAGGAATTACATCCCGAGGATATAATTAAGCAAACCAAAATTTGGGGCTATCATCTTTTACCTGCCTGTTTTAATTTAGCAGGAGCAACCATTGAGATGGTGAATCTCGATCAGCGAGAATATAATTTGTTAAAGCTTTTAGATAAAATTCGCCTTAATTACGACTATATTATTATTGATTGTCCTCCCAGCTTGGAATTGTTAACAATTAACGGCTTAGTTGCTGCTGATGAAGTGATTATTCCGGTTCAATGCGAGTATTATTCTTTAGAGGGGTTAGTTCAGCTTTTAGAAGCTATTCAGCTCATTCAACAAAATTTACAGCAGGATTTAAAAATTATGGGGGCATTACTTACAATGTATGACGGCGAGTTTAAACTTGCCAGGCATGTTAGGAAAGAAGTTCAAAAGAATTTTCCAGAACGGGTATTTAAAACTATTATCCCCAAAGACATTAAATTAGCTGAAGCTCCAGGACTGGGAAAAACTATTTTGCAATACGATTATAAATCTGCAGGAGCAAAAGCTTATCTAAGTCTGGCAAAAGAAATTTTAAAACTGGATAAATAACAACTTAATTTATTTACAACATGACTGATAATCTTGGAAAAGGTTTACAATCCTTAATCCCTCCCAAGCAAAGAAAACAGGATTCAGGATCATTTAATGCTAAAAAAGAACTCGATGATAAATCCCAGGCGGTTTTATCTATTTCAATTGATAAAATCAAGCCCAATCCCCGTCAGCCAAGGAAAAACTTTGCAGAAAGCAAACTTAAGCAATTAGCAAATTCAATTAAAGAGCATGGGATTTTACAGCCCTTAGTAGTGAGCAAGAAAGGAGATACTTATCAGCTGGTTGCTGGTCAGCGGAGACTAAGGGCGTCTAAAATAGCTGGGCTATCAGAAGTACCTGTGATTATTAAACAGGCTTCTGATCAGCAAAATTTAGAATTAGCATTGGTGGAAAATATTCAACGCGATAATCTTAATGCTATTGAAAAAGCTTATGCTTATGAAAAATTGATTGACGATTTTAATTTTACTCAACAAGATGTAGCTAGGCGCATTGGAAAAAGCAGAGAAACAGTGACTAATAGTTTACGATTACTAAAATTGCCTGCTGAAGTTCAGCGAGCAATTTCAGAGAATAAAATAAGTGAGGGGCATGGGCGAGTTATTTTAACCTTGCCTAACAGCGATAAACAGATTTTACTATTAAACAAAATCCTAAAAGGAAAATTAAGTGTTCGTCAAGCTGAAAATTTGGTTAGTAAGTTTACTAAAGGATTGTCTAAAAAAACAAAGTCAAAATCTAGAAAAAATCCCCACTTAAAATCTTTGGAGAATAAATTAAGTGAGGAATTAAATACGCGGGTGAAACTAACGCAAAAAGGGAAAAAGGGAAAAATCATTATTACTTTTTTCAGCAAGCAAGAGCTGAATAATATTGTAAATAAAATTTCTAAAAAATAACTATAATTTTTCTACATCATGCGAGTGTCCTTCTTTTAATCCTCGGGGAGTAATCCGGATAAATTTAGCTTTAGTTTTCAATTCTTTGAGATCGTTTGCTCCCAGATAAGAGAGGGCAGATTGCAGACCCCCGGTTAGGTTAAAGATTACATCTTTAACTTTTCCTTTATAGGGGACCATTGCTTCTACTCCTTCGGGTACAACCTTTTGTATATCTTCTTGAGAGATTGCTTCTTCTTGAGAAGATTTTTTCTTTTTAATGTTTGCTCCCAGAGAAGCCATTCCCTGGGATAATTTATAATTCATTCCTTCTTTATTGATAATTAATCCCGGACTTTCCTTGGTGCCTGCCAATAAAGAACCGATCATTACTGAAGAAGCGCCAGCAGCGATTGCTTTTGCAATATCTCCGGGATAACGAATCCCGCCGTCAGCAATTAACGGGGTATTTGTTTTTCGGGCTTGCTGGGAACAATTTAAAATAGCGGAAAGTTGGGGAACTCCTACTCCTGCTACCAGTCGAGTAATGCAAATCGATCCTGATCCAATTCCTATCTTAATTGCATCTGCTCCTGCTTCTACTAGGTCGTTTACTCCTTTAGCAGTGGCTATATTTCCAGCAATAATTGGGATTTGCGGAAAAGTTTTTTTAAGTTTTTTTATTGTTTTTATTGCTAACAAAGAATGACCGTGGGCAATATCAACAACCAGAATATCAACCCCGGCATTAACTAATAGTTTAGCTCGGTCTAATTCTTCGGGCTTAACTCCAATTGCTGCTCCCACTAACAATTTTCCTTTTTTATCTGTAGAGCTGAAAGAAAACTTTTCTTTTTTAATAATGTCGCTTAAAGTTATTAATCCTGCTAGCTTGTTATTTTTATCTGCTAATGGCAGTTTTTCTATTTTATTTTCAATTAAAACTTGTTTTGCTTTATTTATAGATATATTTGGCTTAGCAGTGATTAATTTTTTAGTCATAAATATCTTTATTGGCTTTTTTTCATCTTGTTTTGGCTGATAGGCCATATCTCTCTTAGTGATAATTCCGAGCAATTTTTGATTTTTATTTACTACTAATATCCCAGAAATATTATTTTGCTCGCTAATTTTTTTGGCTTCTGACAAATAACTATCCGGAGATAAGGTGATCGGGTTTTCAATGATAAATGTTTCACTTCGTTTTACTTTTTTAACTTCCGAAGCCTGAGTTTGAGGGGAAATAAATCTGTGAATTATTCCCAATCCTCCTAATCGCGCCATAACAATTGCCATTTCGCTTTCAGTTACTGTATCCATATTTGCACTAATGATTGGAATACTTAATTTAATTTCTTGGGTTAAGCTGGTTTTAAGGCTAACCTCTTTTCTTGATTTTACTTGCGAATAACGAGGTTTAAGTAATACATCATCAAAGGTTAGTCCTAAAGGAATGTTTTGTTCATTCATAAAAAATTTTAGATTAAATTATTAAGCGTGAATTCTCTTGATTTCCCAAACTCCTTTAATTTTTTTAAGTTTTTTTTCAACTTCGTTTAATTGCCGAATATTGTTTATTTCGCATGAAAGTTGAATTAAAGCAATATTGTTGGTGGGCTCGGTGGCGTTGAGGTTGATAATATTAATTCTGGCAGCACTTAAATTTGTGGTTACATTTTTGATTAATCCTATTCTGTCCTGAGCTACTATTTCTAGAGTAACGGGCTGGGAAACATTAGAATTTTTCCAGGAAACAGGAATAATTCTTTTTTTGTTCTTGTTTGCAACATTATGACATTGGTAGTGATGAACAGTAATGTGCTTGGAGCTGGTGATATATCCTACAATTTTTTCTCCAGGAACAGGATTGCAGCATTCAGCTATTTTTATAGCTAGTCCCTTACCCCCTTTTATTTTCACAGGAATGCCAGAGGACTTTGAAGGAGGAGGAACAATAATTTCTTTTTGGGGCCGGATCTTTTTGGGAGCAGCAGGCTTGCGCTTGCTTTCAGCTTGTGTTCTTTTTTTAAACCAGCCTTTAATTTTGCTTCTAGCCTGGTTGGTTTTAACAAATCGCAACCATTTTCGATTAGGTTTTGCTTCCTTTTTAGCGAGGATTTCAACTATTTGACCATTATACAAAGGATAGTTTAAAGGAACAATTTTTCCATCTACTTTTGCGCTTCCGCAACGATGACCCAGCTCTGTATGGATGCGGTAAGCAAAATCAACAGGGGTTCCGCCCTCAGGAAGATTAATCACATCTCCCTTAGGGGTTAATACAAAAATTCGATATTTAAAAAAGTCTAGTTTTAAAGATTTTAAAAACTCTCTTGGTTCTGATCGATCTTTTTGCCATTTTTCCAATTCCTTGACCCATTCCAGCTGAGGTTGTTTAATTCCATAGTATTTAGTTTTATTTGCGTCATAACGGCACCAATGAGCAGCTACTCCGTAATTTGCCTCCCAATTAATTTCTGGTGTTCGGATTTGAAATTCGGTTATTCGTCCATGTTTACAAAAGATAGTGGTGTGTAGACTTTGGTAGCCATTAGCTTTGGGAGCGGCGATATAGTCTTTGATTCTGCCCGGAAGCGGTTTCCAGTATTTGTGAATAACGCCCAGGGCCTTATAGCAGTCTTCTATAGTCGGAACGATAATTCTAAGCGCAAGCAAGTCATAAATTTTACTAAAGTCCATGTTGTAACGCTGAAGCTTTCTATATAAACTGTAATAACGTTTAGCTCTGCTGCTGACACTAATGAATTTAATGTTCTCTTTGCTTAGCTTTTGTTTAATTATTGGGGTGATTGTTTTAAGGTATTGTTCTCTTTTTTGCAATCGATCTTTTACTTTCTCCTTTAGCCAGCTATATTCTTTAGGATAAGCATAGGGAAAGGCAGAGTCTTCTAGTTCTCCCTTGATTGTTCCCATTCCTAAACGGTGAGCAATAGGAGCGTAGATTTCTAGAGTTTCTAGGGCAATTCTTTTTTGTTTTCGCTTCGGGAGAGCATCTAACGTTTTTATATTATCCAGCCGATCTGCCAGCTTGATGACAATAATTCGAATATCCTTGGCCATTGCCAAAAACATTTTTCTTAGATTTTCAACGTGGCGTTTTATTCCCTGATATCTAATCTTGCCCAGCTTGGTGACCCCACTTACTAAAAAAGATATTTCTTTTCCAAATTCTTTTTCTATATCCTTGACTGTAATCGGAGTGTCATCTACAACATCGTGCAGGAGGCCGCTAATAATAGAGGCAGTGTCCAATTTCATCTGAACTAAGTTCAGGGCCGTATTTAGGGGGTGATTAATGTATTTTTCACCGGTTTCGCGCTTTTGTTCTTGGTGGGCCTGGTTTGCGAATTGATAAGCGCGTTGAATTAAATCCGTGTCTACGCTTAATTTTTGATCGCCTATTGCTTTTAATAGAGTATTGATAGTCATAGTTTGGGATTATTGTTCTTTTTCTATTTTTTGAATATGTTTACATTTAGGATAATTAGAACAACCCAAAAATTTTCCATAACGACTTACCCGGACAACTAAAGGGTGGCCGCATTTGGGGCATTTTTCATCTGTTGGTTGTGAGATTTTTTTAACCTGTTTATATTTTTTTTCTAAATTTTCGGCAAAGGGGTTGTAAAATCGCTTAATTATTGATGTCCATTCTTGTTTTCCTTGAGCTACCTTATCCAGCTCTTTTTCCATTTGAGCAGTAAATTCAACATTAACAATTTTAGGAAAATGTTTGACCAGGATATTGTTAACAATTGTTCCCACTTCTGTGGGATAAAGATATCTTCTTCTCTTAATTACATAATTTCTTCCTTGAATAGTACTCAAGATAGGGGCATAAGTTGAAGGACGCCCGATACCATATTCTTCCAATGCTTTGATTAATTTTGCTTCGCTGTAAGGCGCAGGAGGCTTGGTAAAATGTTGACTGGGTTTCAATTTTTCAAGGTTGAGTTGTTCGCCTTTCTCAAGTGAAGGTAAAATATTTTCTTTTACTTTTGCAGGATAAATTTTTAAAAATCCATCAAAGTTAATTTCCTGACCAGTAGAGCGAAAAAGGTATTGTTTGCCCTTAATATCTACGGAAACAGAATTTAAAATCGCTGGCTTCATTTGAGAAGCAACTGCTCGCTGCCAAATTAAGTTATATAATTTGTATTGAGTTTCGTTTAATTTCTGTTTTATGATTTCTGGCTCTTTTTTCACATAACTGGGACGGATTGCTTCGTGAGCTTCCTGGGCTCCTTTGGATTTTGTTTTCCAGTGGCGGGGAGAGGTGGAAATATATTCTTTGCCTAATTTTTCCGTTATTAATTTTCGGGCATTGCTTAGAAACGATTCTGCAAGGTTCAAAGAATCAGTGCGGTGGTAAGTGATGTATCCTTTTTCATATAGTTGTTGGGCAATGACCATTGTTTTTTTGGCAGAGAATCCCAGTTTGTAACTGGCGTTTTGTTGTAAAGAGCTGGTTGTAAACGGAGAAGGGGGGTTTTTTTTGACCTTTCTTTTTTGAATATCAGTGATAATATATTCTGCGCGTTTTAAATCTTTAATAATTTGTTTAGCTTCTTGTTTAGTTTTAATTCCTAATTTCGGAATAGTTTTTCCAGCTTCTTTGATTAAGTTAGCAGTAAAACTGGTTTGTTTTTTGAATCTTGCCTGAATACTCCAATACTCTTTAGGATCAAATTCATCAATTTTTTTCTGGCGCTCAACAATTAAACGTACTGCCACTGATTGCACTCGTCCAGCAGATAGTCCTCGAGCTACTTTTTTCCATAAAAACGGAGACAGCTTGTAACCAACTAGCCGGTCTAATACTCGTCGGGCCTGTTGGGCATTAACCAAATCCATATTTATCTCTCGAGGATTTTTTAAAGCGCTTGCAATCGCCTGGTTGGTAATTTCGTGAAAGACTATTCTTTTAGGGTTGGATAATTTTAAAGCTTGCTTTAAATGGTAAGCAATTGCTTCTCCTTCCCGGTCTTCATCAGTGGCTAAAATGAGGTTATCTGCTTGTTTGCTTTTTTCCTTTATTCTTTTAAGGTGCTGTTTGGCCCTGGGGATGGTCATGTATTTGGGTTTAAAGTTTTGCTCAACATCAATGCCTAGTTTGGTTTTAGGCAAATCCCGAACATGGCCGTAGGAAGATTCGACAATATAGTTTTTGCCTAAAAATTTGGAAATTGTTTTTGCCTTTGTTGGCGATTCTACAATAACTAAATTCATAGAAAATATTAAAAGTTTGTTATATATTCTCCTTTATCGGTTTTTTTTATTACCCCTCTTAATTCTAAGCTTATTAATGTGGAATTGACAATCCCAGTATTTAAATTATTTTGATTTGCAATTTTATTAGCAGAAATCGGAGTTTTACTGATGGCAGTCATTACAATTTTCTCCCACTTATTTTCCGGCTCAAACTGTTTGCCAACCTCCTTTAATGGTGGCAAATGCAATTCTTCTAAAATATCATTTACTTTAGTTACTAGCTTTGCTCCCATTTGAATTAAACGGTTTGTTCCTGCAGAAGTTGGAGAATAAATAGGGCCGGGAACAGCAAATACTTCCCGGTTTTGTTCCAAGGCCTGACTGGCAGTAATCAATGCCCCGCTCTTTTGAGGTGCTTCCACAACTACCACCCCTAAACATAGTCCGCTAATAATTCTATTTCGTTGTGCAAAAAACCATTTTTCAGGTTGAGTTTTTAGGGGATGTTCCGAAATTACTGCGCCTTGTTTACTGATGCGATTAGCTAATTTTTGATTACAGGCAGGATAAACAGATTTTTCATCAACTGCGGTTCCGAGCACAGCGATTGTTCTTCCTCCTTGCTGTAAAGCTGTTTTATGGGCAATAGTATCAATCCCCTTTGCTAGTCCGCTAATAATTGTTATTCCGGATTTAACCAAGCCCTGGACGATTTGTTGAGTTGCTTGTTTTCCATAATTAGTATGATTTCTGGTTCCCACCACTCCAATAGCAGCGCGATCATCAGAATGAAAATTTCCCCGGATGTATAAATTTCGGGGAGGATTGTGAATTTCCTTTAGAATTTCGGGATAACTATTATCTTCAATATTTATTTTTCTAATATTATTACTCATCTTCCGAAGGTTATGATATCAATAGTTGAGGCAATAGTCAATTGACAGCAGAACTTCAAAATGCTATACTAAACAGACGATCAATAGCTTTATGAAGCAAGAAAAATATTTTGAATCTGAAAAAAAGCCGAACAGTGAGAAAATGGAAAGAAGAGAGTTTATAAAAAAAGCCCTAGCTGGACTGGGAGGGTTATGGCTTGAATCCTCAGGAATTCTGAAAGCTGCAGAAGGAACAAGGAGCAAATCTCAAGAAAGCACTTTTAATGAACAAGATCCAGAGAAAATTGTTGATGAATTAAAATATATTGTTGAAAATATTGGCGGTTACAGTTATAAGCAGCTGGGCGTTCCCTGGGGCGAGGTGCATGATATTGGGAGCAATTCTCAAACTAGGGAAAAAATGTTAGAAAAGCTGGATCAAAAGCCAAAACCAGAGAAAAGAAAAAAGAAAACAGCAATTATGGAGAGCTTAAAAGATATTGGTTTGCAGCCGGACATAGTTCAGCGATTTTTAAAAACTTTGCCGGGGTCATGGCGTAAAGAAGTAGATTTGATCACTTATGTTAATAAGCCTGCAGAAGTAATAGCTGATGAGAATACCAAGGAAAAGGATGAATTAGTTGCTCATCATCAATCTGGAGAAATGGAAAACTCCAGTGAAATTTATTTTTTTCCAGGCGCTAAGAAAAAATCAGAAATCGAGCTTTTACAGCTTTTAATTTATGAACATGCGCATGTGAATAACTGGCGAAATCGCGGGGATCTAAATTTAGGGCAAAGAATCAATTTGCTTTATAATATTATTAAACGCGTAGAATCTCCTGATAGATTTAAGTATGAATTAGTTGAGAAAATTTATTGTAAAGACAAGAAAAAAGAATTAATAAAAAAAGCAGTTGAATACTGGGCAGCAATTTGTATGCACGCTCTAATGCTTATTAAACCTACTGAACAATGGCCGAACACCTTGCCTCCAAAAGCAGATATGAGATTGGTTTTTAATTATTTAAAAACCACTGATCCCGATTTTGATATTTTGAATATGGCTAAAAAGAGGTTTAAACTCCTAGAACAAGTTCAAGCAGCAAAAGAAAACAAAAAAAGCTTGACAAGATAAATTACAATTTGATAAGATATAATTGAAGGAACATAAAGATGTTAATATCTTTATTCCTGTGGAAAGAAAAGGGCAAACCTTTAAGGTCTACGACTCTATTCCTAGCAGGGGGGAGTTGAAATTAAAGGTTTGCCCTTTTTGTTATGCGTTTTAAAAAAATAAACCTTTGAGTTTAACTCTAAAGATCTTTTACAATTTAAAGGAGGTGATTAGTGTGTTTAAGATTTTCACTAAGAAATTTCTTATTTTATTAATTATTTCAGGATTTATTTTTATAAATCCAATTTCTGTGAATGCTCAAGAGCAGGAAAAGATTACGGAAATAAAGAGAAATATACACGAACGAGAAATTAAATTAATGGTTAAGACTCCAATGAGAGAAGGACATGATAGACCTAGTATTGGATCCGGATTCGCCATTTTAGAAATTGAGGAAGAGTTAGAAATTTATACTGGTAAATTTGTTGAATATAAAACCTATTATATTCTTACTGTTCCACACTTGATTGGGGAACAAAATTGGGACCTTGAAAGTTGTAAGGAAAATAATATTAGAATTTTTGTTTATGGTCAAGAAGAAATAATCAAAGCTCAGGTAATTGCCTGGGAATGGACTACGGCTTCCATGCTTTTAAAGGTTAGTATTCCCGAAAGTGATTGGGCAAAATTCCCGATTAAGGTAGTCGAGCTTGCTAAAGATTTACCAGTTGCAATGTACGATTCTAAATATTTAAATGCGAATGTTTCCACTGTTTATTTTGGAGGATATCCTAACGGAGTGCCGGTTGCTAATCGTGGCTATATTTCCAAATACTATTACAATTATCGTTTTAATAGTTATACTCGCCTTATTAAAGCGGGGAGGGCAGATGTTGAAGGTTTAAGTGGAGCAGGGCAAAGCGGAGCAGCAGTTTTTAATACTGATTTAAAGGCAATTGGTTTAGTGTTTGGAGGTCCAAGCTTTTCTGGATCTAACTCTGCAATAATTGTTCCTATTGATGTGATTATAGAAAGATTTTTAAAACAGCTTCCAGAATTATATGTATTAGATTTTGCAGATTTTGAGCTAGACAAATCTATTAAATACAGCCCAGTTTATATTAATAGACCCAAAAAAGATAATTCAGGTAAAAACAATTAAAAGGAAGGGTGCTATAAAAACATTCTTCCTTTTTTCTTGATTTTTTTGTGATGATAATGTTATAGTTGAATGTTAAAGCTTGTTCTTTGACAAAATAAAAAAGGAGGTTAAAAAATGAAATTTCTGAAATTAATTTGTGTATTAATGCTTGCTTGTGTGTTGTTTGCACCTTTGAACTTAATTGCTGACCAAGACTATGATGCCTGGTATCAAAATCACGAATGGTTAATGTTAAAATCAGAAAAGAAGGCTTTTCAGAAAGCAAACACCGAAGCTGAAAAAATGGAAGTTATAAGAGAATTCTATAAAGCCCGTGATCCCAACAGGTTTACTTTTAAAAATGAATTTAAGTTGCAATTTCAGAGAAACCTAAATTCATTGCCTAAAAAATATTCAGGAAAAGACGATGTTAGGAGATATGTTCATCTTCTTTTTGGCAGTCCAGATACAATTAAGACTTTTTCTGACGAGGTTTTGAATATTAATTATTCTATAGATTTTAGATTTCGAATTCGTGTTAATCGTTGGGAGGTATGGAGATATAATTTTCAAGGTCAGGCTTATGAAGTTATTTTTGCCAAGCTTAGTCCCTCTCGCCTGGAATGGTTTAGAAGGCAGCCAGAGGATAATGTTTCTATGTTTGCTTTTAGCAGTTCAGAGCTCAACATTCTTTATGCAGGACCAGAAAGATTTACTGATATCCAGGCTTTATTAGATGGATTTTTCCGGGGCGCTATTGGATTTCAGGCAAACTCAGACATAATTAATAGTCTTACTCGAAATGTTACAGAGTGTGCTCAGGATTATTATAAAAATCCAAAGCCAGCAGTTAGAGAGAATAAATATTCTCAAGTGTGGAAAAAAGGATTTCAGGTATTGATTAACCAGTTTGAGATTGATTCCCCAAACGAAGTCGGAATTTCTATTTGGATCGTATTAGATAAAAACTCTCTGCATCTTAAAAAAAGAAAATATGTATCAGATCTTTCCCTGTATTGCGAATTTAAAAATATGGACAATAGAAGGTTGATTCAATATCGAGATGACCAGGTTGAATATAAATTTAAAAACAAAAAACATTATTATTATCATTTCTGGGGCAGTTTGCCTGCTGGAGAATATAAGTTTAGCCTGGAAGTTGGAGATAATATTGGAAAGAAGTATACAAGGATTGCTAAATTTAAATCTAGCGAAGAAGACGTGGAAAAAGAATCAACTATTAACATCGTTGATTATTCAAAGGAAGGACTGAAAGTTAGTATTCTAGTTGGAAAGCTGTTGAAAGATAAGCAAAGAGTTAAAGGAAATGCAGACATCTTTTCTTTTAAAAACGGAATTCTTTGTCCAGCAACTAAAACTTCAGGAGTTAAGAATAATGACGATTTTGCAATTCTTTTTGATATTTCTGGGCTTAAAACCAATAACCGAGGCTTTTGCTACTTAGAGCTAGCTGTAAATTTTACCAGAATGAAGAGAAAAAAGGTTGTTAGAAATGGAGTTGAAAAAGAAGATTTTGTTTCTACTGGCGAAAGTTACACTATTTCTGTTTCACCGATTGAAGAAAAAAAGTTGCGACTTAGACGATTAATACATTTTAATGCTAATTATTTGATTAATAACTATGACCTCCAGCCAGGATTTCATTTTTTTAAAGTTTGCTTGTTGATTACTGATAGAATAACAAATTATTCTTGTTCCAAAAATTATTCCCGAATAGTGCGAGTTCGAAATGAAGATCCGGAGACTGCGAAAGATTAAAATGGGGGGAAGGTTTAACCTTCTCCTCTTTTTTAATTTTATTTGATTTTTTTATGGATTTGGAGTATAATTTAAAATAATGGTGCTCATAGCTTAACGGTTAAAGCTCCGCTCTGTGGAAGCGGTTATCCGGGTTCGATTCCCGGTGAGCACCC
>CAYVAX010000013.1:0-14696 GCA_964449235.1 uncultured Candidatus Saccharibacteria bacterium
ATAATTAATTGTTGAATAATTTTATGTTTCTTAATCTTTTTGGAAAAGGAAAAAAATCTGTTTTAGGCATAGACATTGGCACTTCTTCTATAAAAATGGTACAATTGAAGAGAGTGGATGAACGATACAAGCTGGAAACTTACGGCAAGCTTCAAACTTATGGATACTTAGAACGATTAAATGATCCTTTTCATACAAAATCTTTAAGATTGTTAGAAAGCCAGATTGTTGAACTTATTGGAAAATTACTCAAAAAAGCAGAAACAACTTCTAATCAGGTAGTAATGTCTATTCCGGTATTTTCCAGCTTTATTAGCGTAGTAGAAATGCCGCCAATGCCTGAAAAAGAATTATCTCAAGCTTTAACTTTTGAAGCCAAACGATATATTCCTGTTCCTTTAAGCGAGGTAAGAATAGATTGGAAAGTTATTGATCGTGAAGATGCAGGGTTTTCAAAGAATAAGAATAAAAACTTGTTTAAATTCAAAATTCTTTTAGTTGCAGTTCCCAAAGAGATTATTGATAAATATTTGCGCATTGCTCAAGGCCTGGAATTAAAACTTCAAGGATTGGAATTGGAAAGTTTTAGCTATTTAAGATCATTTATGGGAGATGACAAGAGCACTGCTTGCATTTTAGATTTAGGAGCGCGTTCTACCTCCTTTACAATTGCAGACAAGGGATTTGTTCAGATGAGTCACGGATTGGATATTGCAGGAGCAGAATTAACAAAAGCTTTAGCGCACGGAATGGGAGTGGATTTTAAGCGCGCTGAGGAGTATAAGCGGCAGAAAGGATTGGATCATAAAAAATTATCTGCAGAAAAAGAAACCCGGGATATTTTATTAACTTTTGTGGATAAAATAATTTTAGAAGCTCAGAGAATGATCAATGCTTATCAGTCTGAAACTGACAGAAAGGTAACAAAATTAATATTGGCAGGAGGCTCGGGCAATTTAATTGGCTTAAAAGAACATTTAGAAAAAAAATTAGACATTAAAGTTGTTGTCGGCAATCCCTGGGCCCGAATAGATTATCCCTCATTTCTTGAACCCGTTATTAAAGAGATTGCCCCTCAATTTGCTGTGGCTGTGGGATCAGCAATGAGAGAGTTATAAGTTTTAATCAATGATTTATGGCTGATGTTTCATTAATTCCCAAAGAAGCTAAACAGAAATTTGCTTTTAAAGCTATTTTTTCAAAAATAGGAATTTTTATTATTATCTTATTAATTTTAAGCATAGGCGCTTACATTGCCCTTTATTATTACAACAACTCTTTAAATGTTCAATTAGAAGACCTTAAAGGGCAGGTTGAGGAAGTAAATGAACAAAGAGATATTGAATTTGAGAAAAAAGTGCTTTCTTTGGAGGGCACAATATTAATTTTTAAAAATATTTTCGAAGATCATACTTATTGGTCTAATATCTTTTCAAAACTAGAAGCAGCTATTATTCCCCAGGTAGCTCTTACTGATTTTAACGGAATCATTGCTAAAGACGGTTCTGTAGATCTGTCTTTTGACGGCCAAACTACGGGATATACTTACCTTGCCAAACAAATGGTTAGTTTTCTTAATGATCCCATGGTTGCTGATTTAGAATTATCAGGACTGTCTTTAAGCAATGAAGGAGGAATTAAATTCGGCTTAAGAGTTAATTTATTAAAACAGGTGTTAACTAAATGAAAAAAACAATCATAATCACAATTTTCATTGCGGGCTTAATTGCCATTATATTTTTCCTGGACTGGCCTGCCTATCAACGGATGAGTTTTTTGAATAGCGAAATTGAGAGACACCATCAATTTTTGCAGCAAAAACAAGAGCTGAATATTAAGGTCAATCAGCTAAAACAAAACTATGAAGCTCAAAAAGAAAATATTAAGAAAATCGGCTATGCTCTTCCAGAAGGAAAAGACATTCCAAATTTAATAGTGCAGTTTGAAGCCCTGGCCTCTGAAAATGGTTTAATCTTGGAAGGGTTGAGTTTTGACACTAAACAGTCGGAAAAAGATTCCGAATCTAAAAAAGCATATAAAGTGCTGAATGTTTCTTTGAGCTTAACCGGAAGCTATGCCAGCCTTAAAGATTTTTTAAAATCCTCAGAAAGCAATGTTCGCATAATGGATATAAATTCTATTGGGTTTTCTGCGGTTGCTGTTGAAAGAACTCTGGAAACATCTGAGAATATGTTTACTTTTGATATTGAATTACAAACATATTATAAATAAAATATGCCGGGATTAAAACAAAAAAAACGCCAACAAATATTAATCATCATCTTAATAATCGCAGTAATTGCAGTTGCAATTACTTGGTATTTAAATACTCAAGAAAAATCTATAGAAGTTAAACCTTCTGAACAACAGCCTGTAGCCGGCCTTTCAATTAATGAAGAAAGATTGGCAGAGATTAAAATAGATTTTAGCATTTTTGAAGACCCCTTATTTAAATCTCTTCAATCTCATGGATTGTTGCCGGTTACTGTTGAGGAAGCAGGGAATGAAAATCCGTTTAAAGGTTTTTGAATTTATTTAAAATATGGCAAAAAAGAAAAAAACGCTCATAGACCTTTTGCTAGACAAAAAATTAATCAATCCGCTTACACTGGAATCATTAAAAAAAGAAGCTAAACAAAAAAATGTTCTCCTGGAAGAATATTTAGTAAACAAGGGAGTGGTTAAAGAAGAAGAGCTTTATGAGTTAAAATCAAAACTTTTAAAAATACCCCTGAAAGATATATCAGGTATTGAAATTAAATCTGAGGTTTTGAACTTAGTTCCCCTGGAATCAGCCCAGCATTACAAGTTTGTAGCCCTGAAAGTGGATAAGAAAAAAGGATTTTTAGAAGTGGGGATGCTTGATCCTGAGGATGTAGAAGCTCGTGAAGCTCTAAAGTTTATTGCTCATCGAAATAATCTTTCTCCTAAAATATATTTAATGACTCCCAGCGATTTTAGAAAAGCTATCGGGCAATATACGACCCTTAAAAGAGAAGTAAAAAAAGCTTTAACTGAACTGGAAACGGAATTGCAGAAAGAAAAGGAAATAGAAAAAATAGACACCAGGGAGAAAATTGAAAAAATTGCAGAACAAGCGCCAATAACCAGAGTAGTAGCTACAATTTTAAATCACGCAATCAAGCAAAGAGCTTCAGATATTCATATTGAACCCAGTGAAAAAAGGTTGAGAATTCGGTTTCGGATTGACGGTGTTTTGCATACAAATTTAATTTTACCGCTCAAGGTTCATTCTGCAATTGTTTCCAGGGTTAAAATATTATCGGATTTAAAAATCGACGAGACTAGAAAACCGCAAGATGGAAGGTTTTTTACTAATGTTGGGAGTAAAAAAATTGATTTTCGGGTTTCTACCTTTCCGACTTATGCCGGGGAAAAAGTAGTAATGAGAATTCTTGATCCTTCAGTGGGGTTGAGTGCTCTTTCAGAATTGGGACTAGCAGGGAGAAATTTAAATTTAACCAAAGAAGCAATTAAGGAACCTTATGGATTAATCTTGATTACCGGACCTACAGGGTCAGGTAAAACCACAACCCTGTATTCAATTTTAAATATTTTAAATCAAGAAGATGTTAATATTGTTAGTCTGGAAGATCCTGTAGAATACTATATCGAAGGAATTAGCCAATCCCAGGTTCGTCCGGAGATTGGCTATACATTTGCTACCGGATTAAGGCATATCTTGCGTCAGGACCCGGATAAGATCATGGTCGGGGAGATTAGAGATAATGAAACTGCTGCATTAGCAATTCACGCTGCCTTAACCGGACACTTGGTTTTATCTACTTTGCATACCAATAATGCTTTAGGGGTTATTCCCCGCCTTATTGATATGGGAGTTGATCCCTATTTAATTCCCCCTACTCTGGTTTTAGCTGTAGCCCAAAGATTAGTCAAGCGACTTTGTCCGGACAGCAAACAAGAGATGACCCCTTCTCCCAAAACCAAGAAAATGATTCAGCAGGAGATAGAAATCCTAAAGAAAAAAAATGTAAAAATTCCAGAGCTCATTAAAGAACCGTACAAATTTTACCGGCCAAAACCTTCTAGAAAATGTCCCAAAGGGACAAAAGGAAGAGTGGGGATTTTTGAAATGTTAGAAATGACTCCGGAATTAGAAAAAATAATCCTGGAAAGTCCTTCAGAGGCGAAAATAAAGGAAGAGGCTGAAAGACAGGGAATGATTACTTTGCTTCAGGACGGAATTATTAAATCCTTACAGGGGCTGGCAAGCATTGAAGAAGTATTTAAAACCATTGAAGAACAGTAAATTTAAAATAAAAAATAATAAGAATAATAAAAGTAGTAAAATGGTTATTAATAAAAATAAATTAGGGTTAACCCTTGTAGAGTTGCTGGTAGTAATAACAATTATTGGTCTTTTAGCCAGTGTTTTAGCAATTAATATTAGTAAATGGCGAGCAAGAACTCGTGATTCCCAGCGCGTAGCTGATATCCGAACTGTTCAGCAGGGCCTAGCTTTTTATTTCTACCGCAGTGAGTATTCAGGAGCATACCCAGATGCAGACTGCTTTATTACGGGTTCAGACGCAGGACTTTCTCAAGAATTGATAAATGTTGAAGCTATTTCCACTATTCCCACTGATCCTATTTTTACTGAAGACAATCAGCCAAATCAAAGATATTATTACTGCAGCAAGGTTTCCGGATGTTCTCATTCCGAGGTAGACGGCACTGGAGAATCAGAAGACGGAGAAAGCTATATCCTCCTCTATTTTCTGGAAACCGGGAAAATTGCTGGAAAAGACAAAGGGTATAACACTACTACCCCTTAAAGCTAATAATTAATACAATATTTTTTTATGAAAGATTATCAGTCTGAACTATACGCTCTTTTAGATACAGTTAGCAAGCAAAACGCTTCTGACCTTCATATTTCTGTGGGCAGACATCCTACTTTAAGGATTGATGGAGAGCTAATTCCCCTGGTAAAGCAGCCAATAATTACTCCTCAGTCTGCTCAAGGATTAGCATATGCCTTATTAACCGATGAACAAAAAGAGCAGCTTTCTAAACAAAAAGAAATAGATTTTTCTTATTCTTATAAAGATCGAGCCCGATTTAGAGTTAATGTATTTTATCAAAGTGGACATATCAGTGCTGCTTTGCGTTTTCTTCCTGCTAAGATTAAAACCTTAAAGGAATTAAATCTTCCTTCAATCCTGGAAACATTTACTCACCACAGCCAGGGATTTTTCTTAATGGTTGGTCCTTCCGGGCATGGCAAAAGTACTACCCTTGCCTGCCTGATTGATATCATAAATCACAGGAAAAATGACCATATTGTAACCATTGAAGATCCTATTGAATATATTTTTACTCAGGATCGGTGCATTATTGATCAGCGGGAAGTAGGATTTGATACCAGCGGTTTTCACCGGGCATTGCGTTCTTCATTCAGACAGGATCCAGATGTAATTATGATTGGGGAAATGCGAGATCTGGAAACAATTTCTACAGCTTTATCTGCTGCTGAAACCGGTCATTTAGTATTTGCCACCCTGCATACCAATAATGCTGCTCAGACCATTGATCGCATTATTGACAGTTTTCCTTCTGATGCCCAAGAACAGGTTAAAATTCAATTAGCAGCAACATTAGTGGGAGTGGTTTCTCAGCGGCTGATTCCGCGGGTAAATGGCGGGAGAATTCCTGCTGTAGAGGTGATGTTTGCTAATTCTGCTATTCGGAACCTGGTTCGAGAAGGGAAAAGTCATCAAATTGACCTGGTTATTGAAACCAGTGCGGATGAAAATATGATTTCCCTGAATAAATCTTTAGCGAATTTAGTTCGCAAAGGTGAAATTTCTTTGGAAAATGCTGAACTTTATTCTTTAAATCCAAATGAATTAAGAATGTTATTGGGAAAATAATATGCGTTTTAATTATCAGGCAAGGACAAAAGAAGGAGAAATTCAAACTGGCGTTATTGAAGCTGGGAGCCGTGAAGCTGCAGTAAAAATCCTTCAAACTCATGATTTGGCAGTAATTTACCTGGAAGCTGAATCCCAAGTTCCTTTTTATGCGCGTTCATTGAAGATCTTTCAAAAAGTTAAAAACAAAGAACTGGTGATGTTTTACCGTCAGCTGGCAATATTATTTGATGCCAGCATTCCTCCTCTGGATGCATTAAGAGCAATAGCTGTTCAAATTTCCAACCCTTATTTCAAAGAAATTATTTTTGAAGTTGAGGGCGATGTTCGCGGGGGAGAGAATTTATCCAATGCTTTATCCAAGCACAAAAAAGTTTTTTCCTCTTTCTATATCAACGTAATTAAATCCGGAGAAGCTACTGGCAAGCTGAGCGAGGTTTTAAATTATTTAGCAGATTATGCAGAGAACACATACAAGCTGAATCAGAAAATTAAAGGAGCATTTACTTATCCGGCATTTATTCTTTCTGCGTTTGTATTAATTGCAGTATTATTACTAGTATATGTAGTGCCGCAATTAACTCAGATTTTAACAGAAACAGGAGCAGAATTGCCATTGACTACTAAAGTATTAATTTGGACAAGTAAAATTATTCGAAAATGGATCTGGCTGGTAGCTTTAATTTTTGGAGGAGGAGTATTTGGATTTCTTAAATATATTAAAACTGACCAAGGACGAATGTATTGGGATAAATTTAAATTAAAGGTTCCTGCTCTTGGAAAACTGTTTAAAAAAATATATATTACTCGATTTGCAGAAAATTTTAGCACCCTGCTTAAAGGAGGGTTGCCGATATTAAATGCACTGAAGATTTCCGGACAAATAATTGGGAATAAGGTTTATAGCAGCTTGATTGATAAGGCAGTTGAAGAAGTCAAGCGGGGAGGAAATATTAGCTCTGTTCTTGAAAAAGATAAAAAAAATATTCCTCCTCTGGTGGTACAAATGTTAAAAGTAGGCGAGGAAACTGCTAAAGTTGATTCTATTTTAGAAAAATTAGCCAGCTTTTACGAGGATGAAGTAAAGCGAACAGTAGACAACCTTACTCAACTTATTGAGCCTGCGCTGATTATTGTCCTGGGCGCAGGAGTGGCGTTCCTGGTTGCCTCTATTTTAATGCCGATTTATAATGTAACTAGTGGAGGATTCTAAAAGCCTTCATTAGAATTTAAACAAAAAAACAAAGGTCGAGAATTGTTAATTGGTTAATAAATTGAATAAATATTATGTTTCGTAAAAATAAAGGTTTTACATTGATTGAGTTATTAGTAGTAATTGCAATTATTGGTATTTTAGCTACGATTGTTTTGATTAACTTGAATGCTGCTCGAAACAAGGCTAAAAACGCAGCTATTAAAGGAGCATTGTCGGAGTTAAGAGCAGCAGCAGAAATGGAGTATGATGATGGCAGCAGTTATGCCGGTGTTTGCGATGGTTCTGGAAATTTAGCTACTTCTGGAGATTTTGCCAGAATTAATACTAATATTAGCGATAATGGAGGAACAGTAACCTGCTATTCAAGTGCAAGTGAGTATTGCGCAGAGTCTACATTGAATGCCGAGACTACTACCTGGTGCGTTGATAGTACTGGAGTTTCTGAAGAGAACAGCTCTGCAACTTGTGCCTCAGGCAATATTGCTTGTGATTAAAAGTTAACATTGTTATCCGGCAAAGGGGATTAATGCTCTTTGCCGGATAATTACTGGAGAAATGATTTTGGTTTTGTTTGTTATTGGGCTGATTGTAGGAAGCTTTTTAAATGTAGTTATTTGTCGCTTAAATACCCAGGAGTCAATAATTAAAAAGAGATCCTATTGTCCGCATTGTAAAAAAAAACTGGCCTGGCATGAACTCATTCCGTTAATGAGTTTTCTTTTACAAGCAGGGAGATGTAAAAAGTGCAACCAAAAAATTTCCTGGCAGTATCCATTAGTAGAGCTGGCAAGCGGGATTTTGTTTGTGTCTGTGTTTGAATTTGTTATTTCTTACAAATTAATTGCAGATTGGCAATCAATAGTTGCGCTTTTATTTTGGCTATTCACAGTCAGTTGTTTAATAATTGTCTTTGTTTACGACCTAAAACACTATATTATCCCGGATAAAATTATTTATCCGGCAATAATTATTGCTTTTTTGTATCAACTTCAAGATTCATTTTTTAATTTTAAATTTTCAATTGATTTTCAGTTTCCAATTTTCAACTATTTATTAGCCAGCTTGATTGCAGGGTTATTCTTTTTCATAATTGTTCTAATTTCCAATGGCAAATGGATGGGCATGGGAGATGTTAAGCTGGCTGTGTTTATGGGATTGGTTTTGGGCTGGCCGAACATTTTAGCAGCTCTGTTTTTAGCTTTCTTAGCAGGGGCATTTGTTTGTTTAATTTTAATAATTTTGAGTAAAAAAAGCTTAAAATCAGAAGTTCCATTTGCTCCCTTTTTAACAGCCTCAACACTAATCACTATTTTCTGGGGAGAGGCGCTAATAAATTGGTATTTTAATCTTTTGTTATGAGTAAGAAGAATAAGGGGTTTACATTAATAGAGATGTTGGTAGTTATTGCGATTATTGCAGTAATTTCTGGCGTAATCGTGGTTAATTTTAGAGAATCTTCAGATATTCATAAGTTGCAGAGAAGTGCTCAAATAGTGGTTCAGGGGATAAGAGAAGCTCAGAATATGTCTTTGTCCAGCACAGAAATAGATGGAGAAGTATACAATTATTACGGAGTGCATTTTAACAAACAAAACCCCACCTCCTTTTATATCTACGCCAGTGAAAACATGGTGTATAATTCCGGGGAAGAGGTAAAAACTATTGAGCTGGAAACAGAAGTAGTAATTGATTCCTTGTCTGGAGGCAATAAGCTGGGAATGGCATTTATTCCCCCTTATTCGTTTATTGAGTTTAATCCTTCAGCTAGTGAAGGGTGGATTGTAATAAAGTTGGAAGGGGCGGATTGCCCGAGTAATGAGTGCCGATGCATTACTGCCAACGATAAAGGGTGGATCAGTATTAGTTGCGAAGAATAAATATTTTATACAAACAGTCTAAGCGCAGATGATTCTGGTTGCGAGCTAAGAGAATATTCTAATTGCCATATTCAGGCCGGTATTAAAAGAATAACCTCTGCAAGCCATAGCCATAGTTATAGATCTAATCTTTGTTTCCTGGGCATTGGGGTCGTAATTATCAATAAGATAAACAGGAATTATATATGAGAATTTTTCAATCAAATTATTTTAATTCCCAAAAAGGATTTACTTTATTAGAGGTAATTGCCTCTATATTCATAATCACTATTGGAATAGTGGGAATATTAAGTTTGATAACCATGAGTATTTCAGGAGCATTAATCAGCAAATCTAAATTAATTGCTTCTAATTTAAACAGAGAAGGAATCGAAGTGGTGAGAAATATTCGGGACAGCAATTGGATTGAACAGCGTACAGATTCAGATGTTCTGTGGAATCAGGGATTAAGTCCTGGAGAATATCGGGTTGAATATGACTCCCAGGAGTTATTATCCCTATCTGGCAATCCAGCTTTAAAATTATCTTCTAATGGCAGATACCAATATGACAATGGAAGCGATTCTATGTTTCATCGCAAAATATCTATTGAAAATATTAGCTCCGAGGAAATTAAAGTAATTTGTGAAGTTACCTGGAGTCAGCGCGGACGTTCACTGAACGTACTTGCTGAACAAAGGCTGTATAATTGGAAATAAAGGATGGGGAATATGAGAAAAAATAAAAATAATAAACGAGGATTAACATTAGTGGAACTGATTATTGCTATTGGCTTATTCAGCTTGGTGATAACCATTGCTGTGGGTTTGTTTACTCGCGCAATAAGCAGCCAGAGAAGGGGAATTGCCATTCAAAATGCTCAAGACAATGGAAGATATTTACTAGGAATGATGTCCAAAGAAATTAGAATGAGCAATCAAATTTTAACTCCTAATGGCTGGACTGATGAAATAGAGTTGAATCATCCCACGCATGGAGATGTAACCTATTCTTTTGATAATAATAAAATTTTAAGGAACGGAGAAGTTATTAATGCTGAAGAAGTAGTTGTTGATGGAGATTTTCACATCCAGGGAAGCGGAGGGGGAGATGACCAGCAGCCCAGAGTGAGCCTGATAATGAACGTGAACACAATTGGCCAGAAGCAAGAAGAAGCTACAGTAATAAATTTGCAAACCACATTAAGCTTGCGTAAATTGGAATAAAAATATGAATACACAATTATTTAAAAATAAAAAAGCGTCTTCTTTGCTGTTATCTCTTTTAATCTTAACTGCCATTTTAACTATTGGGTTCGGGATTTCCTCTTTGCTGTTAGTGGAATTAAAAATGACCCGAAATGTTCCGGAATCACTGCGGGCATATTATGCAGCAGAATCAGGGATTGAAAGAGCGCTGTACGAAGAAAGAAAAGGGTCCGGAGCTTCAGATATTGGCAATCCTCCCAGCTGTTCTGATGAAGATGCGGTTTGTTTGGACAATCAGGCTTGTTATTCTGTTAAGTTTACATCCGGCGATCCCGACGTTATAAAATCGTATGGGTGTTTTCGAGGAATAAAAAGAGCTATTGAAGTAACCTATTAATATTATGAAATCCTTTCGGTTATACAAATCAAATCCTAATTTTGAAAAACTCAACAAACTTAATCCTCTAAAATTGTTGAGAATTTTTAAAGTGGTTAAAAAGCGAATTGTTTCTACAATCATTATTGCCTTGATTGTAGGGCTGATTGCAGGAGCATTTTCCTCAATCTATATTGCTCCCTGGCTGGAAAATAAATTAGGATTAGGTTCAGAAACAGAAAAATCACAACCAGACACATTTTTAGAAAAATCTCCTTCCAGTTTACCGAACGCAGGCGATGAGCAAGAAGAAAATAAAAGTTCCGAGATGAAAAGTATTCCTGACATTGTAGAAGAAGTTTCTCCAGCAGTAGTAAGCGTGATTGTGAGCAAATATCTGCCTGTACTAGAGAGATACTATTACAATCCTTTTGAAGAGTTTGAACAATATTTTGGTCAGGATTTTGGGGTGGAAATTCCCCAATACCGCCAAAAAGGAAAGGAATTGCAGGAAGTGGGCGGAGGAACGGGATTTATTGTCAGTTCTGACGGGCTGGTAGTTACCAATCGGCATGTAGTTGCAGATAAGGATGCAGAATATACAGTAATGACCAATGACGGTAAAAAATATCCTGCTCCGGTTTTAGCCCGGGATCCAATTCAGGATATTGCGATTTTGAAAATATCTGTCGAAAACTTGTCCACAATTAAATTAGGCAATTCTGATAACATTCGAATTGGTCAAACTGTAATTGCAATCGGCAATGCTTTAGGGGAGTTTAGAAATACAGTTAGCGTTGGCGTGGTTTCAGGATTAGCGCGTTCAGTATCTGCAAGCAGCGGAGGAAGCGTGGAGCACTTGGAAGAAGTAATCCAAACGGATGCTGCAATTAATCTTGGCAATTCCGGAGGGCCATTATTGAACCTTTACGGCCAGGTAGTGGGAATGAATACAGCTATGGCTGTGGGAGCGGAAAATATTGGATTTGCAATTCCGATTAATAAAGTAAAAAAAGTGATTAATGATATTCAGGAAAAAGGCAGGATTTCCTATCCCTTTTTAGGAGTGCGATACATCCTTATTAACGAATCTATTGCTGAGAAAAATAATCTTCCTGTAGATTATGGAGCATTGGTTGCACGCGGAGATAATCCTGCAGAAGTGGCAGTAATGCCCGGAAGCGGAGCAGATCGTGCAGGAATTATGGAAAATGATATTATCCTGGAAATTGACGGAAAGAAAATAACCAGTGAGAATACTTTGAGTAAAATGATCTTAAAACACAATGTTGGAGATAAAGTAATTTTAAAAATTTTACATCGCGGAAAAGAAAAGATCGTAGAAGCAGAACTAGATGAATGGAATCAGCAATAAGGGTTGACAATATTTTTATTCGCGATATAATAGAATTAGCACTCTAAATCGTAGACTGCTAATTCTTTTTAATTATGCAAATGGACAAATTTACAACTAAAGCTCAGGAAGCGCTTCAACGCGCTCAGAAAGTATCCTCTTCTATGGGGCAGCAGCAAGTTGATGCTCTGCATCTATTAAAAGCCCTGTTAACCCAAGAGGGTTCTTTAGTAGTGGCAATTCTAAAGAAATTAGAAATTGATATTGAATCCCTGGACAAAGAAATTGAACTCAGCTTGAGAAATATTCCCGGAGTGAGTGTGTCCATGGGGGGTATTGCGCAAGTGTTTTTAACTCAGGACATGGGAAAAGTATTAGAAGCTTCTATTAAACAAGCAATGAAACTTAAAGATGAATTTGTTTCCACAGAACATTTCTTATTAGGAATGCTGGTAGCGCCTAATAAGGCCAAGCAGGTGTTGAATAAGAATAAAGTTGATTACGAGAACGTACTCAAGGTTCTAGAAGAACTTCGAGGCGGAGAAAAGGTTACTGACCATGATCCCGAGTCCAAATTTCGGTCACTGGAAAAATATGCTCGCAACCTTACAAAACTGGCTCGAGAAGAGAAATTAGATCCTGTTATTGGCCGCGATAAAGAAATCCGAAGAATAATGCAAGTATTGACCCGAAGAACAAAGAATAACCCTGTACTAATCGGAGAAGCGGGTGTAGGAAAAACTGCAATTGTAGAAGGATTGGCCCAGCGTGTTTCCAGCGGAGATGTTCCTGAGAGCTTAAAAGAAAAAGAGATTATTGCTTTAGATTTAGGTTCATTGGTTGCCGGAACTAAATTCCGGGGAGAGTTTGAAAATCGATTAAAAGCAGTATTAAGAGAAATTGCCCGCGCTAAAGGCAAGTTTGTATTGTTTATTGATGAATTACACACCCTAGTGGGTGCAGGAGCTGCTGAGGGAGCAATTGACGCCTCTAATATGCTAAAACCGGCATTGGCTCGTGGAGAATTACGAGCAATCGGAGCCACAACTTTAAAAGAATATCAAAAACATGTAGAAAAAGATCCTGCTCTGGAACGACGTTTCCAGCCTGTATATGTTTCTGAGCCCAGCATTGGAGATACAATTGCAATTTTAAGAGGAATTAAGGAGAAATATGAGGTTCATCATGGAGTGCGAATTACTGATCCTGCATTGGTAGCGGCAGCAAATTTATCTGCGCGATATATTACCGACCGGTTTTTACCGGATAAAGCTGTGGATTTAATGGATGAAGCTGCTTCTGGACTGCGAATGGAAATTGACAGTATGCCCACAGAGCTAGATCAAATGAAGCGGGAAAAAATGAAATTAGATATTGAAATTAAAGCCTTAAAAAAAGAAAAAGATCCTGATTCCCGGGAACGCCGTCGGACATTAAAAAGAAACTTAGCAGAATTAAAAGAAAAGAGCCGGGAATTGGAAATTCAATGGAAAGCTGAAAAAGACATTATTTCCAAAATCAGGGATCTTCAAAAAGAAATTGATTCTTTAAAGCAAAAAGCAGAAATTGCAGAAAGAAAAGGAGAACTTCAGGAGGTTGCGGAAATACGCTACGGTAAGATTCCAGAAATGCAAAAAGATATTAAAACTCAACAGAAAAAATTGTCTAAAGTTCAAAGTGAACGCCAGATTTTAAAAGAAGAAGTTACTGAAGAAGAGGTAGCCCAGATTGTTTCTCGGTGGACAGGAATTCCTGTAGCTAAAATGCTTCAAGAAGAATCAGTTAAGCTTAGTAAAATGGAAGCAATCCTTAAAAAACGGGTTATTGGCCAGGGTAAAGCAATTTCTGTGGTTTCTAATGCTATTCGCAGAAGCAGAACTGGAATTGCTGAAGAAGACAAACCTATTGGTTCATTTGTATTTATGGGCCCTACAGGAGTAGGGAAAACAGAATTAGCATTAGCATTAGCAGAATTCATGTTCGGCAATGAAAGTGCAATTATTCGCCTGGATATGTCTGAGTACATGGAAAAGCATGCTACTGCTAAAATGATTGGTTCTCCTCCTGGGTATGTTGGCCATGACGAAGGGGGTCAGCTTACAGAAATGGTTCGCCGCCGGCCTTACAGCATTATTCTTTTAGATGAAATTGAAAAAGCGCATCCAGAAGTATTTAATATTCTTCTTCAGATTTTAGATCGCGGAAGGTTAACTGATGCCAAAGGAAGAAAAGTGGATTTTAAAAACACAATTATTGTTATGACTTCCAATATTGGGAGTGAGTATTTGCAGAAAATAGCGGAATTTGGATTTGCAAAAACCAGCAATGCTCAAAGACGAGTTCAAACCCAAAAGGATAAAGTGCGGGACGCACTAAAGGATCATTTTAAACCTGAATTTCTTAATCGCCTTGATGAAATTGTAGTATTTAATGGATTAGGAGAAAAAGAAGTGGAAAAAATTGTCAATTTACAACTTAAGGAAGTATCTCAGCGTTTAAGGGATAAGAAAATTAAGATTCATGTATCTGCTAAAGCTAAAAAGATTTTAGCTAAACGTGGATTTGATCCCCAGTTTGGAGCTCGTCCACTAAAGCGGGTGATTCAACGATTGATTCTAGATCCGTTGGCAAAGCTAATGGTTGAAGAAAAAGCAAATCCCGGGGATAAGATTAAAGTGGACGTAGTAAATAAGGAAATTAAATTAGAAGTTTCCAAACCCAGGAAAAGAACCAAAAAAAGAAAAAAAGTAGCCGCAGCTGCTTAATTCCGT
>CAYVAX010000014.1:0-13887 GCA_964449235.1 uncultured Candidatus Saccharibacteria bacterium
AGTTTAAAAAAAATCCGTTCTACTTTACAACATAGAACGGATTTATATTCTATTTAACGTTCTCGGGATTAAAGATTTTTTTAAAAAGATCTTTTTTATGTTTTCGTTCAATATTTTTAATTATTTCTTTTTCGTGATTATTAATCCCTCTAGGATTTTCTTTTTTAAGAATGTCTAGCAACTCTACAAATTCTTTAAACTCTGAATAGATTTTGCCTTTCTTAATCCCTCTGCGAACAGGGGCAACAAACTTTTCCCAGTCTTCCCAGGAATCAGAAGGCTTATAAGGGTTGGGACTGGTTACTTTTCTCCAAATACTATAGAACCTTCGTTCTCCTAGATTTGTTTTTTCTAGCTTGTTTCGATCCAGATATGCCATTTCCAGTTTTCCCTCATGAGGATTAAGAAATGATAGCAAAATACCAACAAAGAAAGCAGCTTCCTTTACACTCCAGGGCTTATTTGAAGAATTAATAGAATTAATTAGAGTCCTAAAATGCTTTGTTGCCGGGAGGTGATAAATCTTCCGAATAATTCTAGTCACTTTTTGTTTCTCATTTGGATTTTTCTTTTTATAATTAGCCGTTTTGCTGTTTTTTTTAGCTTTACTATTTTTTTGAGATTTCGCAGGATCGGAGAGAGTAATTATTTTAGTTTCTTTAAGTTGTGGAATCTCATATATTCTATAGTTTATCCCTTTAGTAATTTTCTGTAGTTTACTGCGACCATCAAAAAGGGCAAGCCCCAAGTAATCGTTTTTTCGTTCAAAACCTAACTCAGCAGTAATAAAGTTGGCTTGATATAGCCCTCGGACACTTCTTAAATAACTGAATGATTTTTCTAATTCTTCGGAAATCCCTTCAGTAATTTCCTGAGTATCAATATCTGCCTTACTAAAAGCTAACTCTTTTCCCAGCGCTAACCTTAAAGCATATTTATGCATATCTTTACAATCTCTTAATCTTCCAATTCCTAACAATCCGACACGGTGAAAAACTGGAAAAATGCTTTGATTCTCTTGAGAATTAGAGCCAGCCAAAAGAATTCCGTCCTTGCAAGAAATAGCAATAATTACTCCGCTATGCTTTAAAAGATAAGAATTTATATTTTCGCGCCTTTTTTCTTTTTCTTGTTCTGTAAGCTCTCGATTTGTTAACAGATTGTTCATTTTATATCCTCCTTGCTCCAAATCTATTAATCAAATAAATGGTTTTTTTACCACCGCAATATAAATCGTGCTTGATAGCATTATCGATTGCTTGTTTAGCTAAAGCTAGCATCTGTTTGCGAGTAATTGCTTTGTTCCCGAGCTGGTTATAGGAATTATCTAAAACGCTTAGAACCCAGTCATGACCTGACCCGCCAGATAATATCGGTTTATCTTTGGTAATTGACCCGCTAGCAGAAATATTAAATATTCTTGCTTCTTTGTCTCTGGGGTCATAAACAGCCAAAAGAAAACTTACGCCAAATCCAAAATGCATTACCTGCTTAACCAGTCCTGACAATAGGTGAGCTTTTCCTGTTGGACTTAAAAACTTCCCTTGTTTTTGGGCTTGGTAGAAATAAAGTTCGACTTCAAAAAGTCTTACGATCTCCTGAATAAAACCAAGTGTTCCTGTTCCAGCAATCGCCGTATATTTATCTACTTGAAAAATTTTTTTAACATCCATTGAGTGCTTATTACTTCCGAAAGTGCATTGGCCGTCAGAAATTAAAATTGCCTCTTTATTGTTTACACCAACGATTCCGGCCAGGGCTGTTCCTAGCTCGCGTCTTACCTGTTCGGAAGTTTTGTTTTCAAAAAAGTTAGCAACAACATTTCTAATAACCTTTATTGTCTTATCACGCGCTAAAGAAAATCTATCTGCCCGCTCAATAAATCGATTATCCCCATTATGTGCCTTATCTACCATCAGATTGCCTCCTTTCTGTAAATATTAGATTTTAAAAGTACATCAGTTAATAATAGCACTGATGATTATTAACTGTCAATTTTAGAAGTTAATGATTAAAAAAATAACTCCACCAGCGTTTAAAATTAGAAATTTGCTCTTTCTGCTCTCCTTGATTGTTTGATTGTTGAGAAGATATTTTTTTATCAGAATCAATAATCACTAATTTTTCTCCTTGTTTAATTAAATTTAATTTCAGCCGAGCTTCTTTTTCTAAGAATTCTTCAGACTGAAAATGCCCTAAAAGGCTATACAGAGAACTGTTTTCTTCTTCCAGGCTGTTTATCTGATCTTTGAGCTCAGCTATTTCTTTATCCACCTTATATCGACGATAACCTTCCCGGCTGGCAGCAGTCACTACCCCAATCAAAATTAGGATCAATAAAAAAATGAAAAAGCTAGAAGAAGTAAGTTTACTCATCTTAATAACGGAGCCAATAAAAAGGCAAGCATTCCCAAAATTACTAAAATAATCAGGAATAGCCAAATTATTCTCGCAAATTTTATCATTTTTTTCTTTTTCATCTCACTTTTATCATATCACATTATTAATCTAATCTTAAATTTGTTTTAATACTTTAAGAAAAACCTTGGGAGGAATATTTACCCTCCCAAACTTGGCAAGCTTTTTCTTGCCTTTTCGTTGTTTTGTTAATAATTTCTTTTTTCGAGTATAATCTCCTCCGTAAAGATCGCCGGTAACATCTTTTTTCAACGCTCTCTTCGTTTCTCGAGCAATAACCTTGCCATCAACTGCAGCCTGAATAGGAACAGCGAACTGATGAGCGGGAATAATTTCTTTTAGTAGCTTAGTAACCTTTCTAGCTTCTTGATAGGCTCTTTTCTGAGAAATTATCCTAGAAAAAGCATCAATTTTCTCTCCAGCTAAAATTATTTCCAATTTCACTAAATCCCCTTCCCGATATTCAAGAAATTTATAATTCATCGACCCATACCCCGAAGTCACACTTTTTAATTTGTCATAAAATCCTCGAATAATCTCACTTAAAGGAGTTTCAAATTCCACAATTATCTTTTCTTCTCCTAGATTCTTGGTCTGACTATACTCTCCGGAAAGAGTCTCTAATAATTTCATTGCTGCTCCTAAATAATTTTTAGGAATAATTACTTCTAATTTTACCCACGGCTCTTTAAGGGTCTTGTTATCGATTCGGTAAATAACATTCGGAGAAGTAATTACTAGATCTAAATCATAATCTCTTTTCAAGCGCTCGCTAACAATCTCTAAATGCAACATCCCTAAAAATCCACAACGAAATCCGCGTCCTAATCCTTGCGAGTGTTCGGGTTCAAAAACCAAAGAAGCGTCATTGAGCTTCAATTTTCCAAGCCCCTGTTTTAACTCCTCGTAGTTGTCAGGATCTGTAGGATAAAAACTTGCAAAAACTTTTGGTTGTGGTTCTTGATATCCGCGCAATGGTTGAGGAACTTGATTCTTGTCCTTTTGCCGATATTTAGTAATTGTATCTCCAACCCGACAGTTTTCAATATTTTTAAGGCCAGTGGCAATATATCCCACTTCGCCTATAGCTAATTTTTGGCTGGAAACTAATTGGGGTTTAAAAAATCCTACCTCCACTGCTTCTGCTTTAGTTTCCGAACCGAGTAGATATATTTTATCCCCGGATTTAATTTCTCCATCTGCTACTCGAATATATGCAATCACTCCTTTGTAAAAATCGTATTCAGAATCAAAAATCAGAGCTCTAAAAAAATCTTGCTTACCTTTAGGAGTGGGAATTTTTTTAATAACTTCCTGCAATAACTTTTCTACTCCCTGACCGGTAAGGGCAGATATCAAATGAATATGCTCTGATTTAAGTTTTAAAAGATTTACTAATTCCGTTTTAGTTTCTTCGATCTGCTCTTGGCTGGCAACATCAATTTTATTAACCACTGGAATTATTACTAATCCCTGCTGTTTGGCCATTTCTAAGTTAGAAACAGTTTGAGCCTGAATTCCCTTAGTAGCGTCGACTAGCAGAATCGCTCCTTCTACTGCTACCAAGCTGCGGGATACTTCATAGGAAAAATCAACATGGCCGGGAGTATCAATCAAATTCAAAATATATTCTTGATCATTAAAATCATAATTCATCCGACAGGGCTGCATTTTAATAGTAATTCCCTTTTCTCTTTCCAGGGCCATTCTGTCTAAATACTGTGATTGCATTTTTCTGGCATCAACTGTTCTTGTGATCTCCAAAAAACGGTCAGCCAAAGTCGACTTCCCGTGATCAATGTGACTAATAATGCAGAAGTTTCTAATTAAGTCTTTAATCATATTTTTTTAATTATTACTTTTAATTCTGAAGATTTTAATAAGAACATTACCAGGAGATATACCAAAACACCACCAACTGCTGCCAATGCTCCTTGGAAAAATATACCCACAAAGGTATGCGTATCTAGAAACAAGTTCAGAACATACAACAAGTTATATACCGCAAACCCCATTAACAAGGTGGCTAAACATATTTTTAAAAAAGATTTAAAAATATATTTCGGCTGCCACCAAGATATTTTTCGAGAAAACAAGTTTAAAAGAATAATAAAATTAACAATGTTTGCCAGTGAAAATGCCAGCGGTAAGCCCAAAACAACAATCCCTTGAATTCCTTCCAGCTTTAAAACCTTAGAAATAAAAGAAGAAAAACTATTAAAATTAGTTAATCCCCAAACAAAGGCATAGCTCAGAACAATATTTAAAACAATGCTCGCCAAGCTTACAATCACCGGGATTTTAGTGTTTTGAAAAGCATAAAAAGCCCGAGAGATTAAAGGAAGTAAGCTTTGAGCAAAAATACTTAATGAAAAAATTCCTAAAGCTGCAGCTGTAAGTCGAGTATCCGCCCATCCAAATTCTCCAGCACCTAAAATCACTCTTACAATCTGAGCTCTTAGCAGAAAAAATAAAGCACTTATAGGAATAATTAAAAACAATATCTGGGAAAATGTAGAAGAAAAATCTCTAGAAAACAATCTTTTACGCCTAAGGGTAAAAGATTTAACCAGGCCTGGAAAAGCAGCAGTAGCAAATGCAATTCCAAAAATTCCAATTGGAACACACTGAAGATTGTTAGCTAAATTAAAAACAGAAATACTCCCCGAAGCTAGAGTGGAAGCAATAGCAGTAATTACTAAAAAATTAATCTGAAAACCAGCCAGCCCTAAAGCTCTCGGAGCCATAAGCCTTATAATCTTTCTAACTCCTCGATGATAAATATTTAAAATTGGCTTCCATTTAAATCCCGTAAAAATTACTGTTGGTATTTGGATGAGTAAATGCAAAAATGCGCCCAGGACTACACCCCATGCTAACCCCACTAAACCCCATTGAGGTACAAATATCAGAATTCCTAAAATGATTCCAATATTATACATAATCGGAGCTATAGAATATACTAAAAAACAATGAAAATACTGCAACACTCCACTAATAATGTGACTAATTCCTAACAAAACAGGGCTTAAAAACATAATCCGGGTAAGCAGAATAACCATTGCTCTTTTTTGACCTTCAAATCCAGGAACAACTAAATTTATTAGCTGAGGAGCAAAAACTGCTAACACTGCAGAGAGAAGTATAAGCGCGATCAGGGCTAAATTCAAAAATCCACTAATCAACTGCCAAGCCTTTTGCCTATCCTTGTGAAAATACTCTGCAAACACAGGAATAAGCGCAGAAGAAATAGCCCCCATAATTAAAATGCTAAAAATAAAGTCTGGAAGCCGAAATGCTGCATAATAAATATCTAGCTTGTCTCCAGCCCCAAACCTAGTTGCTAATAATCGATCTCTAATTAGTCCCAAAATTCTGCTGCTCAAACTCGCAACTGCCAACACAACTGCTGCAGAAAAAATAGTTTTGGATTTGCTATTTAATATTGTTTTAATCATTTTTTAAAATTAAATATGCGTTTTTTGCACCAATAAGTTATAATAAAACCAGAAGTAAATAAATTTAAAAATTAAAATGTTTACATCTAAACCCAAAAAACATTATTTAAAAACTATCTGCTCAATATTTGTTGTAGTGATTTTAATCTTTGTTCTATTCGCCGGACTTAGTTTGGCAAACAAAGAT
The DNA here is from genome assembly GCA_964449235.1 of uncultured Candidatus Saccharibacteria bacterium. Classification (GTDB taxonomy): domain Bacteria; phylum Patescibacteriota; class Minisyncoccia; order RBG-13-40-8-A; family JAUWHN01; genus CAYVAX01. Next base: position 6,064 of record CAYVAX010000014.1, read on the forward strand.
AAAATTAGTTATGGATTAGACCTGGCAAGAATTCCTATTGGAGGTTTAACTGTTAATCAGGCAAAGCAAAAAATCACTCAAGAAGTAGAAACATTTTTAAATCAAGAAATTATCCTTAAGTATACTCACGGAAATAAAAACAAAACTTGGGCTGCTCTTCCTGAGAGAATGGGAATAACAATAAATGTAGACCTTAGCGTGTTAAAGGCTTCGAGAGTCGGTCATCAAAAAAACTTATTCTCAGGTCTTTGGCAACAACTAGTGACTCTTTTAAATAGACGCGGATTATCTTTAAGCTATACAATAAATCAGAAAAAATTAGAAGATTTTATTAATCAAGAATTGGAACTTATTAATAATCCCGCAATCAATGCAAGCTGGAAATATGATCCAGGGCTTGACCGGTTTGTGCAAATTTCCAGCCAAATAGGAACAATTATTAACCAAAAAGAATTACTTGCAAGCCTTAATAAAAAAATAGGAAATCTTAATCAGAATGATATTTCTTTAAGCTTAGTTGTTGATAACCCTGAAATTGTTGAACAGGAAACAATTACTGCCCACAAACAAGCAAAGCGAATCGTAGAAAATAGTCCTTATCAGCTTACCGCTACTAACCCCTTAAATCAAGAAAAGGTTGGGCTTTCTTTAACTAAATCTGAAATAATTTTTTTAATTGAATTTAAACCAATAAAGCAAGAGGCTAATTCTGAGAATATAATCCTAGGAACAGACCTTAAACAAAAAAAACTTAAAGAATATTTAGACACCCTTAGCTCTTCAATAAATCAGCCGCCAACAAACGCAAAATTTATTATCAAAAACGATCAAGTAACTGAATTTAATCCTTCTCAAAACGGAGCAAGACTGGAAATCGAAAAAAATATTGAAAAAATCAAACAAGAAATTTTAATAAATAACAGTAAAAAAATAAATTTAGAAACTTCTATTGTCTATCCAAATATTACCACTGAGGAAACTAATGATCTGGGTATTAATGCTTTACTAGGAAAAGGAACTTCTAACTTTGGAGGATCTTCCTGGAACAGAACTCAGAATATTAAAATTGGGGCAAAACAATTTAACGGAGTACTGATAAAACCCGGTGAAGAGCTTTCAGTTAATAAAACTATTGGAGAAATTGGCCCCCAGCAAGGATATAAGCAAGAGTATATAATAAAAAAAGATAAAACTGTTCCTGAATACGGCGGTGGTCTTTGCCAGGTTTCCACTACTGCTTTCAGGGCAGCAGTAAATTCGGGATTAGTGATTACTGAACGCGCACCTCATGCATTTCCAGTATCATACTACAATCCTCAAGGATTTGATGCCACTATTTATCCCCCGCATCCTGATCTTCGATTTATTAACAATACGCCTGGCCATATTTTAATCCAAACCAGGGCTGAAGGAACTTATCTAATTTTCGAATTTTATGGAACTGATGACGGCCGAGAGGTTGAAGTTGAGGGTCCTTACCAGTATGATATGAAATCTGATGGCTCAATGAAGGCAATACTCACTCGTAGAATCCATAGAGATGGAAAACTAATTGAAGAAAAAAGCTGGTATTCAAATTACAAATCTCCAAGCTTGTATCCTGTTGAAGAAAAAAATCCCCTGCAATAAATTTAAAACAAGGAATTTATTAATTTCGCCAGCTGGTCAGGATTATGGCGAATCAAGCTTCTTTTTAATTTATCTGCTGGATCCTGACAATAAACATCAGAACTAATTAAGTTCTCTCCAATAAACCTCTTATCCTTCAATGTTTTATTATCCGGTTTTACCCACTCACCCTCGCTGGAATATTTTTTTAAAAGAGCATTCGAGGGTTTTTTATTATTAAAAACAACAAAATCAAAAATTTGTCTGCCTAAATAGGATTCAATAACATCCACAAAATCAGTTGCTGAAAACTTGTCAGTATGTCCGCGCTTAGTCATTAAGTTGCAGTTGTATACTTTTAGAGCCTTAGAACGTTGAATTGTTTCTGGTATTCCTTTTACTAACAGATTGGGAATAATACTGCAATAGAGATTTCCGGGTCCAACAATGATCATATCCGCCTCTAAAATTGCTTTTTTGGCTTTAGGGTTTGCCCTTGCTTGCGGGTCGAGAAATAATTTTTCAATTCCAAATTTCGAAACTAGCCAAGAATTATTTATCTTATCTTCTCCGCTCAGCTCTTTTTTGTTTTTCAACCTCGCTTTTAACCAAACTTTATCCAGAGTTACCGGTAAAACTTTTCCTTTTATCCTCAGTACCTTGCTCACCTCCTCTAAGCCCTTATCCAAATTTCCGGTTTTCTTTTCAAAAGCGCTAATAAAGATATTTCCAAAACTGTGACCTTTTAAGTTTCCCTTATTAAAGCGATAATTAAACAAGTCTCTTAAAATTGAATCCGCCTCTGAAAGAGCTACCAAGCATTGACGAATATCGCCGGGAGGCAAAACCCCCAATTCATCTCTTAACCGTCCTGTAGATCCTCCATCATCAGCCATAGATACAACTGCCGCCAAATTATGCGGATATTTTTTTAATCCCGACAAAACTGTGAATGTTCCTGTGCCACCACCAATTACAACGATATTTTTTGTTTTAGCTTTCATTTTATTCTACAGTTACAGATTTAGCAAGATTGCGAGGTTTATCAACGTCACACCCTCTTAACACTCCAACATAATAAGCTAATAATTGCAAAGGAATAACAGATAAAAGGGGAGTTAATATTTCCAAGGTTTTAGGAATGTAAACAAGGTCATTAACAAATTTCTCTAAACCTTTGTTTCCTCGAGTGCCAATAGCAATTACTGGTCCCTTCCTGGCCTTGATTTCTTCAATGTTGCTAATCATTTTTTCATAGACACTGTCTGAAGGAGTTATTGCTAAACTAGGAAAATTTTTATCAATCAAGGCAATCGGTCCGTGCTTCATTTCTCCAGCTCCATATCCTTCGGCGTGAATATATGAAATTTCTTTTAATTTCAATGCTCCTTCTAGGGCAGTAGGATAATTATATTTCCTTCCTAAATACAGAAAATTATTAAATTTATAATAGTGCCTAGCTATTTTTCTAATCTTTTGGTTATCATCTAAAATTTTATTAATCAGATTCGGAATTCTGCTCAACTCTTCGGCAATTCTTTTTCCCATAATTAAGGACATTTGTCGTTGTCTTCCTAGAAATAAAGTGAATAAGGTTAAAATAGACAACTGAGAAACAAATGCCTTTGTGGACGCTACTCCGATTTCAGGACCAGCGTGATTATATACCCCGGCGTCAGTTTCTCGAGCGATTGTACTCCCCACGACATTAACAATTCCTAAAGTTAATGCTCCTTTTCTTTTTGCTTCCTGAACAGCAGCCAGGGTGTCCGCAGTTTCGCCTGACTGCGAAATAGCAATTACTGCTGTCTGCTTGTCTAGTACCGGCTTGCGGTAACGAAACTCAGAAGCATATTCTACTTCTACAGGAATCCCTGCGTATTCCTCTATCATATATTCTCCAATTAATCCTGCATAATAAGAGGTTCCGCAGGCAACGATAATAATCTTTTTTATTTTCTCAAGTTTTTGCTTAACATCATCCAGTCCTCCTAGTTTCGCCAGCCCCTCTTTTCTAATCAACCTTCCTCGAATTGCATCTTTAACTGCATTTGGCTGTTCAAAAATTTCTTTAAGCATAAAATGCTTATACCCCTCTTTCTGAGTTTTTTCTAAATCCCATTCCAATTCTGTAATTTCTTTTTTTACTGGTTGATTGTCTAAAGTTAAAATTCGGAATTCTTGAGAAGTAATCACTCCGATTTCCCGATCTTTAAGATAGGTTACTTCTTTAGTGTAGTTAACGATCGCTGCAGCATCAGAGGCAACAATATATTCTTTTTCTCCAATCCCCACAAGTAAAGGGCTGCTATTCTTGGCAACTACAATCTTTTGAGGTTCATTTTTGGAAATAACTGCGATTCCATATGTGCCTTTTACTAATTTCAAGGCTTGACGTACAGCCTCCTCGAGTTTGTAACTCGAAAATTTTTCAATTAAATGAGCTAATATCTCTGTGTCTGTATCTGATCGAAATTTATGCCCTTCTTTTTCTAGGTTTTCTCTTAATGGTTTATAATTCTCAATAATTCCATTGTGAACTACAAAAATTTCTTTTTTGCAATCACAATGAGGATGAGCATTTTTAGTAATCGGCTTACCATGAGTAGCCCAGCGGGTGTGTAGAATAGCTAAATTAAAGTTTCCTTTTTGAGGTTTAATTTTATTTTCTAAATCCGCCACCCTTCCAGCTAGCTTGTTATAAAAAAGTCTGCCCTGTTTAGTTAGCGCAGTTAAGCCCGCTGAATCATACCCTCGATATTCCAAGCGTTTTAGCCCGTCAAGGCCAACTGAAACAGCATTTTTATTGCCAATATAACCTACAATTCCACACATATTTCTTCTTTTATGTTATCACTTTAAAGCCAAAAATAAAAGAGCGGTTTTTATTTCCCGCTCTTTGTTCGTCTTCTAGTGACCGTTATAATTACATATATAACAACAGGCTGGATTTATTTTCACTGGAAAATCTTTAACTTGATTGTAAAAAAACTCATGAAGAAGTATGCTTAAAATTCCAGCATGGGTAACTACAATAATCGTCTTATTATGATTATGTTTCCTGTTTATATTATCCAAAAACTTCTTTACTCTCTCTCTAACCTGGTCAACGCTTTCTCCATTATACAAGCTGTAATCATAGTATCGTTTTCGGTCCAGTTTTTTAGAAACAAATTTGTAATTTCTTTTAACTTCTTTCCATGTTTTCCCGGTTAAATCTCCAAGGTCTTTTTCCGATAGATTTCTATCAATCGTAAACATGACTTTAAAAGTATGAGCGATTATAGCAGCTGATTGCCTGGTTCTTTTTAGTGGCGAACTGATTATTAAATCTGGCTTTTCTCCTTTCATTTTAAGCTCATTAGCTATTTTTTTAATTTGTCTTCGTCCTTTTCTATCCAGAGGAATATCTAAACGTCCTTGCAGTCTTTTATTCTTGGTCCAGTTAGTTTGGCCATGACGAATAAAAATTAATTTAATTCTCATTTTTCCTCCTTTTTAAGGTTCAATGACATTTAAGGTAGTATTATGCCAGAATAAAATATTTTGTGCAATATTTTTTAAATTACAATATTAATTAATTTATTTTTCACATAAATTATTTTCTTTGGCTTCTTCCCCTTAATCCATTTTTTTGTTTTTTTATCTGAAAGAGCAAGCTGTTCGGCTTCTTGCCTGGAAATACCAGCAGGAACTTTAACTTTGCCACGTACTTTGCCATTGACTTGAATTATTAATTCAAAATTTTCTTTTTTAATTAATCGTTTGTCAAATTGTGGCCAGTTTTGATTAAAAATAGACTCTCTATTTCCTAGACGGGACCAAATCTCTTCGCAAATATGAGGCGCAAATGGCGCTAAAATCTTTAAAAACTTTTCAGCGTCTTTTTTTGATAAATTCATATTTTCATCCGTGCATAAATTAGTAAATTCCATCATTGCTGCCACAGCAGTATTGAACTTCATCGCTTCTAAATCTTCTCCCACTTTCTTTATTGTGCAATGAAGTTTTTTATTCAATTCTTTAGTGGTAGATTTTTCAACATTTTGACTGTTAAATAAACTCCACACCCTTTTCAAAAACCTATAACACCCTTCAAGCCCTTGAGTGCTCCAGTTAATTGCTTGGTTAAAAGGACCCATAAACATTTCGTAAAGTCGCAAACTGTCCGCGCCATAACCCTCCACAACCTGGTCAGGATTAACAACATTCCCCAGGGATTTGCTCATTTTGCGACCGTCTTCAGCTAAAACCATGCCGTGTGAACGACGCTTGGCATAAGGTTCAGAAGTGGGAACAACTTTGATATCGTGCAAAAATTTATAAATAAATCGGGAATATAAAAGGTGAAGGGTAGTATGTTCCATTCCTCCGTTGTATAAATCAACAGGCATCCAATAGTTTAATTTCTTTTTGCTAGCTAATTGTTTGTCATTGTTGGGGTCACAATATCTTAAAAAGTACCAATTAGAACCAGCCCAATTGGGCATGGTGTCTGTTTCTCTTTTGGCAGGACCGCCACATTTGGGACATTTTGTATTCACCCACTTTTCAATCGCTGCTAATGGAGATTCTCCGGTCATGGTTGGCTTATATTTCTTAACATAAGGCAATTGTACGGGTAAGTCTTTTTCAGGAATAGGAACTACTCCGCATTTTGCGCAATGAACAATAGGGATTGGTTCTCCCCAATAATGCTGACGAGAAAAAATCCAATCTCTTAATTTATAATTCACTGCTCTTTTCCCTAGTTGCTTATTTGTCAACCATGCAGTTATTTTCTGTATAGCTTGTTCTGACTTTAAACCATTAAATTTTCCAGAATTTATTAAAACTCCGTAATCAGTAAATGCTTGCCGGGAGATATCTCCCCCCTTGATCACTTCCTTGATTTCTAGGTCATATTTTTTTGCAAATTCGTAATCCCGTTGATCATGGGCAGGTACTAACATTACTGCTCCTCCTCCATAAGTAGCAATCACATAATCCCCTATCCAAATAGGGATTTTCTGTTTACTCCCGGGATTAATAGCATAAACCCCCTTTAATTGCACGCCGGTTTTTTCTTTTTCAAGGTCTGTTCTTTCAAGTTCGCTTTTTTTCTTAGAAGCTTTAATGTATTTATGAGCCTGTTCCCAGTTTTTTATATCCGGCTTTAATTTTTCAATCAACTCATGCTCGGGAGCAAGCACTAAAGCAGTAACTCCAAATAAAGTATCTATTCTAGTAGTAAATACTTCCAGCTCCTTGTTTACTGCTGGAATTGGAAATTTAACTGTTGTTCCTTTTGAACGGCCAATCCAATTAACTTGTTGATTTTCTATTCTTTCAGAATAATCAACAGTTTTTAAGTCCTTTAATAATCTATCTGCGTAATCAGTAATTTTCAGCATCCATTGCCTTTGTTTTCTTTTTTCTACCTCTGTTCCGCAACGTTCGCACTTGCCATTAACGACCTCCTCATTAGCCAGTCCAATTTTACAACTCGGACACCAGTTAATAGGAATTTCATCTTGATAGGCTAACCCTTTCTTGAACAGCTGTAGAAAAATCCACTGTGTCCATTTATAATATTTGGGATCGGTAGTATTAACTTCCCGAGACCAATCAAAAGAAAGTCCTAGCCTTTTTAATTGGTTTTTAAAGGTGTTGGTATTCTTTTTAGTAACTTCCACAGGATGAATCCCGGTTTTAATTGCATAATTTTCCGTAGGTAACCCAAACGCATCCCAGCCAATAGGATAAAGAACATTAAACCCTTGCATTCTTTTTTTGCGAGCAATAGCATCCAGCGCAGAATAACTTCTAGCATGACCAACATGCAGACCGTCTCCTGAAGGATAAGGAAACTCAATTAAGATATACTGTTTGGGTTTTTTGCTGAAATCCTGAGCTTTATACAGGCCAAGTCGTTCCCATTTTTTCTGCCATTTTGGCTCTATTTTTTGAGGATTGTATACACTCATATATTCTCAGCATAACAAAATTATTGCTGAAATTCAATTTATATGTTAGTTTAAAATGAAATAGTTCTTTAAGAGGTGAATAATGAAAGCAATAGTTTATAATAAGAAGCTTTATAAGCGGTTAAGAAAAAAAGGTGTAAATATTATTAATCCTAATAATACCTATATCTCAGCAGAGGCTGAATTTGAACCCACAGTTACAATTTATCCCGGAGTTCAGATTATCGGAAAAACAAAAATTGGAAGTTTC
>CAYVAX010000015.1:0-12915 GCA_964449235.1 uncultured Candidatus Saccharibacteria bacterium
TTTAAATTCAGCTTTTTTTATTGAGTTCTTGAATTCGTTTATATTCATAATTCACCTTTATAGACCTTTATAAGCCTATGATATACCTTTTGACAATCAAATGCAAGTAAATTTAATCTTAATTAAATTCTATGTTATAATAAAACAAACATGAAAATACAATTATTCAAAAGGAAAAAACTAAATAAATATTTATTAGCTGTATTATTAATAATTATTTTTGCCCTGGGAGCACTCGGAGGATATTTTTATTCCCAAAAAACAAATGTTAATTCTACACAGCCAGAAAAGGAAGAAAATATTTATTTAGGTTTTTTATCAGAAGTTTATGACAAAATTCAAACAAATTACTGGAAAGAGTTGAACGATAAAGAACTTGGCAGCCTTTTCAAATTAGGAACAGAAAAATTAACCAATCAAGCTCAAACCTTTGCCATAAAAGACAAGCAGGATTTTGAAAAAATGATTACTGAAGCTTTGAAAATAATAAAAGAAGATAAGAAAAAAGAATTTGCTGTAAAACTTGCTAATCTTGTGTTGTTAAATTTAAAACCATTAAAGAGAAATGCATTATACACCACAAAAGACACACAAAATTTACAAAATAAAGTTCAGAATATAAATCCTGAAATTAATTTATATCAAATCCTGGGAATTGAAAAAGACGCCTCCCAGCAGGAAATAGAAGAAAAATATAATCAAAAAATGGCAGAACTGGAAGAAAGCGACCCTGAACAAACAAAGCAAGAATTGGAACAGGTAAATTACGCCTATAATACCTTATCCAATGATAATCAAAAACAAAGATATGATCAAAAAGGAATTGAACCCACGGTTTTTGCCACCCTTATACGACCTGAGATTCTTCATGTTTATATAAAAAAGATGTCTCCAACTACGCTTGATGAGCTAAAGCAGGAAACTGAAAAATTCGATAGTGGGAAACAATTAGATACATTAATTTTAGACTTAAGAAACAACATTGGAGGATCTATTGATCTTATGCCTTATTTACTAGGCCCGTTTATTGGCAATGATCAATATGCCTATGAATTTCTTCATCAAGGAGAAAAAACTCCCTTTAAAACAAAAACTGGATGGATGTCCAGCTTGGTAAGGTATAAAAAAGTAGTGGTATTAATCAATGAGCAAACACAATCCTCAGCAGAAGTAATGGCAGCTGCTCTTAAGAAATACAATGTTGGTGTTTTAGTGGGAACAACTACAAAAGGCTGGGGAACTATTGAAACTGTTATGAATATAGATCATCAAATTGATAAAAATGAAAAATACTCAATATTTATAGTCCACAGCCTAACTTTAAACGACAATAATCAACCAATTGAAGAAAATGGAGTTACTCCTACAATCTCAATTAGTGATCCCCTATGGGAACAACAGCTCCTTAATTATTTTCATTATCCAGAACTAATTGAGACAGTAAAAGAGGTTTGGAGCACTCCCACGCCTTAATAACTTTAAAAATCTTCACAGTATTTAATTGTTTTTGGTATTTCCTCAATTAAATCTGAAGCATTGAAATAATAAGACGATTTTTTATTCAATCTGTCACCTGCCAATCCGTTAATAAATACTCCTGCTTGAGCAGCTAAAAATAAATCATTTTTGGAGGACAATCCCGCAATTAATCCTGCAAGAATATCTCCAGTTCCTCCTTTAGTCATTCCGGGATTTCCCGTAGTATTGACCTTAACTTCCTTACCATTACTAACTAAGTCTTGAGCTCCTTTCAAGACTACAACACAATTATATTTTTCTGCCATTTCTAATACTGCTTTTTTAGAAGCAGTTTTTTTAAATAAAGCTTTAAATTCCTGCTTATGAGGAGTAACTAAGCAATTTTTGTTGAGTAATTTTTTATTCACGATTTTAAGTGCTCCAGCATCAAGAATAAATTTTTTATGTTTGTTTTTCTCAATAAGCTTGTTGACTAATACTTTCATCTGCTTATTGGGCTCCAGGCCTGGTCCCATTAAAACCGCATCCATGTTTTTTACAAATCTAAACGCTTCATCTGGAGATAAAGTAATAAATTCACAAAGTTTGGATTTCATTTTTTGTATTATTTTATTGTTCTCAGGAATAGAGGAAAAATATACTAAATCTACAATTTTACTGGCAATTTTTGCCGCTAAAACAGGAGCTCCGTGATATTTTTTACTTCCTCCTATAATCAATAAATTTCCATTATCTCCTTTACGAGATGACTTCGGAGGTTTATGCAGAGCCTTAACTTCCCCAACCCCTATTTTTTGTTTTAGATTCTGGGGATAATTTATATCCACTAGGTGAGCATTTTTTGTCTTTTTGACCATCATCGAAATTACAAAATCAGATTTAAAGCCAGGAGCAGGAAAATCTATAGCTACTTTTTTACCTTTAAGCTGATTTAATTTTTCAACAATCAGTTTATATTTCTGCTTAAGTTCTCCTTTGATCCCGGTACCAAATAAACACTCTACCACAACATCGAAATCATCAGGAATGTCTGAAGCTTGAATTTGCTCAATTTTCTCGCCCTTGAATTTTTTCCAATTTTGTTTTGCTTCTGAAGTTTTAATGTCCTTGGCTTTGCCGGTTAAATAAATAACTGGCTGACTGCTCTTTAATAAATGCCTGGCAGCAACAAATCCATCGCCTCCGTTATTCCCTAACCCGCAAAAAAACCCAATCTTTTTATTTTTTCCAAATTTTCTCAATAAAAAATTGGCTACCCCCTTTCCTGCATTCTCCATTAATTTTCCCATGGGATAGCCATAATAAATGGCATTATTATCATAAATATTTGCTTGTTTTATAGGGTCTTCCATTACTCACAGTCACCAGAAGCAGAGCTGCCTTCTTCGCTTAAAACCTGAGAGCACTCTTCAGGCGGAGAATTAAATGCAGAGCAGATTGCTTGCTTGTAAGATTCTGGTGCTCTTGCAATTTGATATTCCTGTCCATTAATTATTAATTGCGGAGATCCTGTTATTTCATATTCTTTATTTAGATTCACTTCTTCTGCTAATAAATCAAGAGCTTCATTGGCTTGGCAGTTTTTTACTGTTTGCAGATTAACACCAACTTCCCTGGCAAAATTTTCCCAGCAAGAATCAGCATTTTGATAGTCGCAATTTTGATTTATAATTTTTACAAAATCCCAAAGTTTTTCTGGTTGATATTTCTGAACACAAAGTTCTCGTATGCCCTGATTAAGCTCTTGAATTCCATGCATGGAACAATATTGCGCTTCTTCATCCAAGCAAAAATTTGGCCCTCCTCCTCCATAGTTACTATAAATTACATAGTGCAGCTCAATATCAGCCTTATTGTCCAATAATTCTGCTGCTGGAATTAGTACTTCTTCGGCTTGGTTTCCATAGGGACAAAAACTCATTACGTACAGATCTATTTCTGGACGATCAGTTTTAACAATATTTTCCGGCTGGCCAGATTGATCAGAGCTTTGATTTTCTGTCTGTGCTTTTATTACTTCGTCAATATCTGTTGGCTGGCCAAATAAAAATTTTCCGTCCTGACTTGCATAAAGACTGTGTTGCTGATCTTCTACATTTACAGTAATTTTATAAATCCCGCTTTCTTCAATTGCTTTAACTAAGGAAGCAGTAGCTTGTCCGTTCAAGGCTATATCATTAAGAAAATCAATAACTTTTTGGCTAGCTTCTTCTTTGGATATACGATTAGGTATTTTATTGCTACTTAGAGTATAAAGGCCTTGAGCAATTAACAAGCCAGCAATTATTATTGCAATTGGCAACAAATATTTAGTAAGGTTTTTCATGTATTTATTCATTTAATTGATTAAGTCTGTTTTCAATTTCTTCTAATTTTTCTTGTTCATCTCTTAGGGCATTATCATAAAGAGTTTTTATTTTCTGCATTTCTGCCTTTTGTTTATCAGTTGCTTCTGGTTCTTTGCTTTCTCTGTTTTTTTTCAGATTTTCCATAAATTCTTCATGTTTTCTAATCTTTTCTTTAGTAGACTTTATTATTCCAATCAACTCTGCTTTTTTTTTAGCTTTTCTTTGCTCAAATTTACGACCTTCTTCTTTCTTAGAAGGTTTGCCAAATTTCTCAAATTTTTTGAAAAAATTTTCCATGCTTAAATCCAAAATAACATGTTTATGATTTTGGGTCAACCTTATTTCAATTCAAAGCTTTCAGCTATCTGATAAAATAGATCCTTGTAATCATCCCACTTGCTGTTCAGAGTGTTAAAGCTTACCATCCACATATCATTATCTTCACCGGGGATGATAACTATTAAAGCCTTGAATTTTATTTCCCGCTGAGTAAATTCTGCAGCAACAAAAAAATAATCTTTACCATTGATTGTTTTTGTTTCTTCTAGAACAATTGTTCCTCCTCCGGGAATATCTTCTATTAGCGATTGTTTGACTTTGTCATAATATTCTTCTGTTGCATTGCCTTCAAGATTATCGTAAAGCACAGAATAGTAACTCTGAAAATTAATTCTTTTAGCTGCAGGGTCAGTAATTTCTTCAGCTTTGTTAACTATTGTTAAAGCAACTCCCATTGGCGGTTGTGCTGCTTCTGCCCAGCCTTTAGGAATATATATTGAGAAGTCATCCTTTTCCACAGTAGTTCCTTTTTCAACAGCAGGTTTATAGGGAGAGGTCAAACCATTGTTAGGAATTTCTTGTTGGCTGCTTTTTCCTAAATAATAGCCAGTCCCTCCTCCAACAGCTAAAGCAATGATCACGCTTATTGTTAATATAAGAATAGTTTTTTTGTTCATTTTTCTTATGATTTTAATTACTTAATCCGACCTTTAGCTTTTAACTTTTTTTAAATTGTTGGGAAGCCTTCTTAATTATGCCTGATTGAGGAAATTTAATAATCTTTCTCTTGGAATTATATTCCGGAGTTACTCTTCCAATAACGTCTTTTACCTGCTCCCAGTGGTTATAATAAAACTTAGACCAAAGATAATTGGTCATAATATCTATCTTGGTTAATTTCTTAATTGTATAATGCTTATTCTCTGAGTCTAATTTTTGCAAACAATTCTTTATATTCTGCTTGCACCACTCTGGTCCATAACCAATATTTTCTGAAAGATATTGAAATAAGTCCTCCTTTTCTTCTTCAACAGCGCAATGTAGTTCGTGAAACCATGCTGGAGCTTTAAATTTTTTAAGTTTAAACATAACAAAATATGAATTTAATGCAACAATGTAACGCGGCTCATAAACCGCGTTACATTTTAAATAAATACTGTTTACAAGCTAAACATTTACTTTTTTAGCAAATTGACCCAAGACTGGAAGAGGTTTTTTCTCTCCATTAAGCACATTCATTATTCCCATAATCGATAAAACCAACCAAATAATTCCAGCAATCATTCCAATAAACCAACCAAGAAATGGAATCCAGCTAACAACAAGGGTAGCAACTTCACAAATAAACAACACAAACCCCTGTTTAGCATGGTATTGGGTAAACTTATTTTCCTTGCGTCCAAGCAAGGGCACTAAGCATAAAATTCCAATATAGCTTAGGATCGCAATTGAATCTTTTTGTTCTTTTTTAAACATATTGGGATTTTCTGGAGCGGTTTTTTGTTCGCTCTCTGTTTTTTCTTCCATAAATTAATCTTTTAATAATATTAATTTATTACCTTCCGACCTTTATTTATTTTTCTTTTTCTTTTTAAGAATAACTATAATTACAACAATTATTCCTACCAATACAATTAATCCGATAATAAACGGAATGATGGTGTAAAATAACACTCCTATGAATCCTCGCTTAATCCATTTTTCTGCTTCTTCAGCGGTTTTTTTCAATCCTTCTTCTCCTCCCCATTCTTTTTCAAGATCTTCCATTGCTTTTTCTACTTTTTCCATTTCCTCAGCCCAATCAGCGGAATATTCTTCTTTGAGTGCTTGTTCAACCCCGGCTTTAGTAGAAATTTCTAAATCATACTCAGCTATTTCCCCTTCTGGGATACTGCTAGCTTCAACAGCTATATACACATCGCCGCTGTCTTTTACAGGAACAGTATTAGTAACAATTGCTCCTGCATTTTTAGGATATTCTTTATTTATCCTCGCTTTATCTTTGTCGTAAATAGCAACAGACAAACCAGCATTGCTGGGAGGAATTACTTTAGCAGTAAGCGTAGTCTCATCATCAACATTAAATCTATAATAATCAGCTTCGTCTCCGCCCCCCAAATACCCAGTGTAAGTCCCGGACTCTGTTAAGAAAATGGGATTATCAAAATTGTTTGCAGTATCAATCTGACTTCCAGCATCGAAATAATCAGTTAAGCTAATACTTAAATTTCGTACTTCAATACCGTCTCCAATTTCTCCACATCCCAACAGCAAGTAGTACTTATCGCTTGCGCTTCCAGCAGCAGGCATCCAGGAAATTTCACTTTTTACCCAGTTTTGAGCATAACAATCATTCATTTCAACGCTTTCTTTTAATTTCCCTCTATCATTGTCAGCTAATGCCATTCCGGTATCATGCCAGGATGCTCTGGCTTTTTCCAAACACTTTGCTTCCCAGCTAGCTTTCATCATTTGGCCCGGCTTTATAGTCAAACTATAATACCGCATTTCTTCTGCATTCATTGTAAAATTTTCATACTCTCCAGGCTCAATAGTAACTGCAGTTTTAAAATCTTCCCCTCCTGCAGGAATAACTTGTTGGGCATATACAATACCTGCAATACCAATTATGAATAGAATTGAGATAAAAAATATTTTACGCATGGTTTTAAAATTCTTAATTTCTTATCACCGACCTTTAAATTAAAAGTTATAACTCGGAACATCCATTATTTGAACACCAGAAGGGAGTTCAAACTTATTATCGGAAATTCCTCCGAACTCAATATTGCTAAATGTGGTAGTAATTACTCCTCCTGATCGAGGGGTAATTTCTATCTTAATCGGGATCCCGTATTTGGTCCATATCCAAGTTTTAGTTACATCCCCGGTATCAGCAACCACTTTAGTTAATAAGCATCTTTTACCGTCTATTGTTTCTACACCAACAACTTCGGGATTTTTGATTTCAATTTCTTTTATTTTCTGATCCGGTGACTCCCCAATTGTTTTTTGAGTTTGAGCAAAGTCCTGCTTTATTGCCATGTTTTGAGCAGGCATGTGCACGTAAGCGGTTTTATCAACAGTATTCATTAGATAAATCACATTTTGACCCTCCATACTTCCTTCCCATCTAATATTATTGCCCTTAACCCACATTGTGTATTTAATATCGGATTCCGTGGGCTGAGTAGTAGTGGCATCAAATTTATACTCCCCTAAATTTTTAGCTTTTTGGGTAATCTCTTCCAGGGAAGGAGCTTCTTCTTCTGTTTCTGCAGCTGCCGGCTCTTCTTCAGCAGGAATTCCTTTCTCGCCTTCTTTTTTGCCACAGCCAGCACCAATAATTACTAGTATTGCTAACAGTAAAATGCCAATGAAAAATAATGATTTGCGCATAATATATTGTTATTAGGCTGATTAACAATCCGACCTTTAAACCAAGAATTAAAAAAACAATAATTCTTAATTATTATATCAAATTACCACTAAACATTAAAATTACTTTGTGGATAACTATATTCTAATCTGAGCTGGGGTCAAACTTGTTTTCATAAAATGACTTCGATGATTTTTTTAATTGCAAAAATTGTAACAATTCCTCACTAAGCTTGTTAAGCTGGGCTTGGATCTTGCTTTGAAGCTGTTTATTCTGTTCATATTTTTCTCCAATTTCTTTAGAAAATTCTTTTTGCGCCTCTTGAAGATTCTCATTTTCTACATGAAAATTTCCCAACAGCCAGTGGAAATAAACCAGGGCTCCAATAAGAGCAATAATCCAAATCCAATTCTCTAGTTTTTTATAAATCTTGCCCATAATACTAAAAAACACGATAAGAAACCTCCTATCGCGCTTTGTCTAAAAAGACTAAAATGCTCCTTTTTCCAATTACCTATCGCGTTTAAAATGCTCTCGGTTTAGAACGAAAACAGTTTGACATTAGAAAGTTTCTAATGTCCCCTCCCCTTTCCCTCTTTACTTAATAGGAGGCGATAGGAGTTCTCCGCAATTATGCGGAGCGAGCATTCTCCTATTAAATAAAGCTCACCAAGAATAAAAGGACAGATTAGTACTTCCAACTCAGATTTAACCAAACCAGACTTCCATAAGTCTAGGAATAGAGTCGAAGGTATTGACCTGCCCTTTTCTTTCCAACTTGTTAGGAAAAATATGTAAAAACATTATTCAATTCTTAAACTTCCTCTTACAGTTTTAATATACAACAGAAAATAGCTAAATGTCAATATTAGCTGTGAACAACCTGTGGAGAGCTTTTAATATAACAAAAAGGAGAGAGCATCGCCCCGAAAACCTACTAAATGTATTGCCCTGCGCCTATTTGGGCCCAGAAGCTGCAAATAACAGGTAATCTTTAAGATAGCAAAATCCTAACCTCCTATCGCCTCCCCCTCACCACTTTTGCACTTTACGAATGTAAGCGCAAAAGAGGTGGGGGGTGCTCAAGTGCTCCGTCTAGCTTGTTCCTGTTGGATAGACGGAGGGAACAAGCAATAAGATTTTACTATAAATTCGATACTCACTCCTTTTTATCCTTTATTCAAACTTTGGAAATAAAGAAAAATTTCAAGAACCACTATTTTTTTCTATATTAATCATCTTCAATACTAATGTCAAGTATTTTTATTGTGGATAACTAAGAATGAGACACTATTTGGTGAGCATACTCAGCAATATTTTCACAATGATCAGAAATTCTCTCAAAGTTTATAAGCATATCATTGAAAATCGGACCCGCCATTGCCAAACAAGTTCCTTTATAAAAACGAGTTAAATGATTTTCACGAGCCTGTTTAACAATATCATTAACTTTTTGCTCACGGTTTAAAACTGTTCTAATTTTTTCAGTAGACCTTTTATTAATTAGCACATCAGCATCTTTAAGATTATCTTTTACTAATTCTTGAATTCTCTTTATTTCCCTCTGAGCCTCTTTTGAAAATCGAACATCATCCCTGCTCTCGTATTCAGCTAAATGTGCCAAATTCGTAATATGATCTCCGATTCTCTCAATATCATCAACCATTGCTGAATAGCAAAAAAGTCTCGCAGTCTCCTGCTTGGAAAGCTGGTGTCGAGAAACTCCGTCTAAAAAAACCATAATCTCTTTTTGTAAATTATTAATCACCATGTCGATATAGAAAATGGATCGTTTGGAGGCTTTATTAAACTTAAAAATTAATTTTGTAACTTCCTGATAATTTCTGCGAGCCAGCATCATTTCTCTTTTGAGTTCTTTGGTTACTGCCTGGAATGCTTTTTTAGGATTATTTAATAGTTTTTTATCTAAATACTCTGGCCAAAGAGGCAGGGCCTTTTCTTCCCCAGGAATGATTTTCTTAATAAACTTAGCAAAGGGCTTAAGCCAGAACACAAACACTAGAGCTATAAAAACACTCAGCAAAAGATGCCCGACAACAATTTGCTGAGCAATGTTAGAGGTAATTACCTGCAACAGATTTATTACAAACGGCAGAATTAACAAGGCAATTATTACTCCGAATAATTTAAAAAAGAAATGAGAAAATGCTGCCCGTTTAGGATTTTTTCCTCCTCCTAAACTAGCTAGAATTGCAGTAACTGTAGTTCCAATATTTGCTCCCAGCACTATTGGAAACGCACTCCCAATAGTTACTAATCCTTGATGGGCAAAAATAACTAGAATACTGGTAGTAACAGAACTACTCTGCACTAAAGCAGTAAATACAAATCCCACTAATACTCCCAAAAAAGGATTTTTAGTCTGCTGAATTAAATTAAGAAAAAATGCGCTTTCTTTAAGGGGGGCCAACCCTTCACTCATAATGCTTAAACCGAAAAACAGCAAACCAAAATAAAATAGCGCTTCTCCAATTGATTTTGCTTTTTCCTTGCCAATAAACCAGATCAGAATACCTCCAATAATAAATATTGGAGAAATAACTGTAATCTTTATAGCCACCAATTGAGCAGTAATCGTAGTTCCTATTCCTGCTCCTAAAATTAATCCCAGGGAACTAAAAAAACTAATTAAGCCCGCATTAACCATTCCCACTACCAGTACAGTAGTGGCTGAACTACTTTGAAAGATTGCAGTTGCCAAAGCTCCGATTCCCATTCCAGAAAATGGTTTTTTTACTAAATATTTAATGTACTGTCGAATTCGAACACTAAAAACGCGCTGCATTTTAGTGCTCAGCTTAATCATCCCGTAAATAAACAAAAATAAGCCAGTAGCAATTGTAAGTATTTGATAAAACATATCTAATTATTGTATCACGATTAGATGAATAGGGAAACTAGAAACGGGACTAGAGCTAATCCTCCAATAAAAATACAGAATATCCAAAATCTAATTTTTTGAGCTAGGGTTAATAACAGTTTAATCGTCAAGATTCCAAAAATAAATGCAAACCCCAACCCCAAAATTAAATTAACAACATTAACTTCTGGAAATCCTTGAATTAAGGGCATAAAAACACTTCCCACAAATAATACTGGAATACTCATTAAAAAAGAAAGATGAAGCCCCTGTTTGGGACTATATCTTCTAAATAAAAAACCGGAAATAGTAATCCCTGAACGGGAAATTCCCGGAATAATTGCCAGTCCTTGCAAAACTCCTAAAAGAATACTGTCTTTAAAATTTAACCTCCTTTCTGTTTTAATTTTCTTGTTAAGGCTAACCTTTTGCAACAATCCAGTGATAATCAACGCAATTCCAATCAACCCAATAAATATTTCTCCAGGTAAATTTAAATTAATTACTAACTTATACAGCGGATAACCGATAATTCCGGTTATAACCGTAGCAACAATTAAAAAAGAAATTAATCCATCCTTTTTACGTTTAAACCCCGGCTTATACTTCCTTAAGCGCGCAATTATTTTAACAACATCTTTTCGGAAATAAACCAGTACTGCTAAAAATGTTCCCAAATGAAGAAAAATTGAATATTTAAAAGCGCTAACGATTCCGATTCCAAAAACACCCACCATTACTAACACTAAATTCCCCTGGCTGGAAATTGGCAGCCATTCAAAAACTCCCTGAATTACTCCCAAGATAATTGATTCTACCATAAAGATTTATTTGCTATTTCAACACTTCTAAAAAATTATCAACAAACACCTCTGCAACTGGCAGGGAATCTTCTTTTTCGCAGACTACTCCCCTTCCTTCTTTCATGTCGTGTGTAGGTGTTTCCAAAGAATCTCCCTTTCCCTGCTCACATCCAGCGCCAACCCCAACCTTTATTTAACAGTTAACATAAACCGAATAAATTCTCCTGATTGTGTATACGGTAAATTCAGTATTATGTACGCCTCTCCTTTCTGCCATAAATATTCATCCTTGGCATATTCTTCGTCATACCAATGCTCATACCCTCTTTTATCTAGTTCCTGTTTATACCACTCCAAAACTTCTTGTTTTTTTGCTTTAGCGCAAAAAGCAAGATCTAAAATACCTTCACCGTATAATCCAGTATCAGAAACACATATCGCTCCTGGAAAAATTAAACCTTCATCAAGTTCTTGCGGTAACTCAACTTCATTTTGGCAATATTCCGGCCAATCAATTTTTTCTTCCCCGCAGCCAGCACCAATTACAGCAAAAACAAATAATAATAAAATTAATAAAACTAATTTAGAATTTCTCATGATTTTATTTAGTTTTTTATTTTTTTAATTAATATTTACGCAATCTGATTAGTAGTAAAAAAAGCCTGCTACGATTTAATCTCTGGATTCATTTTTTTTATCTCGTTGGCAAGTTTTTCAGCATCCTCTTCTAAAACAAAGGTTTCTCTTCCTTTTTTCTGCTTCCGGGACAAAATGCGTCTTTTATTTATTTTCCCTTTAATGGTTAGGATTTGAGATTTGCGGGTAAATAAGCTTTTCCCGGTCTTAACTTTTTTTATGTCCGCAATAGGAATTTTAACAAACATTTTCTTTATTGTTTTTTTTGTGGTTTTCCCTGGCCAAGAAATCTTGGGAATAAAAAAGAAATTCTTTTTAGTAAGCAACACCAACCCCTTAGAAGATGATCCTCGTTCATAATCTTCATTTAGTTTTGCTTGCTGCCACTCTACTAGTTCCGACTGTCTAAATCCTAAAATATCAAAAATCTGTGCTGGAGTTAATGCGCACCTTATTTTTTCAAGGGCTTGTTTCAAGTCCTTTATCATGTTTTTAAGTTTTATTATTTGTTATTGGGACTGGTACTGTAGCTCTGTTGTGGCTTCAATATCTATTTTCCATCCGGACTTTTCTTTAATCAGCACCATTGGCGCTGAACCTTCTGTGTCTGCCTTTGCTACTGCTCGATCATCTTTCTTCTCAACAAGTTTAATTTCTGGTATTTCTTCCGGCATTCCCTGACTAATCATTTCCATATCAAGCTCTTGTCCGGATTGTTCAAGTAATTCTTGAGTACGTTCGCTAAAACAATCCAAATATCCCTGCTGGTCCTTTGCTTGAATAGCTTCAAATAGGGATTGAATGGTTTTTTGAGGAGTAGAATACTTACCTCCAAAACATCCTCCTCCGATTAAAATCAATACGGATAATAATAAAACTGGTAAGACAAATTTAATTTTTTTCATACTTAGATGATTATGTGTTGTTAATTACAATCGACCTTTTGCTTTAATTACTTTTACATTAGCAAATGACTCCTTATCCTCAAATTTACAAACTACCGCGCCTTGTCCAATAGCTGGATCCCAGATTATTTGATCGGCTTTTATTTCAATATAAAACGTGTGTGTTCCCAGGCTTAATTCTGATGTTGGGATTATAAAATATCCT
>CAYVAX010000016.1:0-12868 GCA_964449235.1 uncultured Candidatus Saccharibacteria bacterium
GGAAAATTTCTATAATTTTTCTTATTTTTAGCTTTAATCAATGTGGGTTTGTGAAAATAATTTAGTGAAAAACCAACAACATTTGACCAATACTTTTCTACCTTTTTTATCCTTTTTTGTGAATTTTATTAATCTCGGATCGGAATTGCTGATTCTCACTTTTCGATTGGTTTTTGATCCCCCGCCCCAATACAGAGCTATTCCCACCGATAAAAGATCTTGCTTCGACAGGTTTTTTGTTCTTTTAGTTCCTCAATTATTCTTGGGCGTTTTTTATATTGCGCCCTTTTGTCGTAATTGGATTGCTCTATTTTTTTTCTTTGGGTTTTGCCATCATAGAACCTCTTTCAGTATTATAGCTTATATAAGAATGGAGGTTCGAAATTTTAGCAACTGTGAATAACTGGTTGCGGGGGTAGGATTTGCACCTACGACCTCGAGGTTATGAGCCTCGCGAGCTACTACTGCTCCACCCCGCGTTGATTACCATCAGCTTAACACAATTTTGGACTTATTGCAACACTCCCATTTCTTTCAATGCTGTCTTATAACTCTCAATTGCATTCTTGGCCTCCACATTGGTTAACTTGTAATCAGTATCGTGAACAATTTTATTCCGCACTTTATGTGCTTCCCAAATATCATTAAGATTACTTATTTGGCTGATATTCGCCCGCTTTAATCTTTCTCCCATGTCCTTGCCAAAATATCCAAATCTTTTTAGAATTCCGTCAAAAAATTTATCAGCTTCAATAATTGCTAATTTTAATTCTGTTTCTGTATCCAGTTTTAATCTTTCTTCAATTTTATTCCATTTTTTAATTATTTTTTTCGAACTTTTTCCGGGTTTTACAAACTGTCCTACTACTCTCTTGGTCCGAGAAACAAAATTCAATTTAATAATCATTTCAATAATTCCCACAAACAGAAAAACAGAAACCACAACTGCAATCAATTTAAGAGTGGTAATAATTGCTGGCCAATTAAAAGAAACTAGCCAATCTTTGACGGAAATGAAAAGCTCTTTTATAGAATTAACGATTTGAAAAATATCCATATTTACTAATTCAGATTATTTCTTCATACATTTTAGCAGTTTCTAATACTAAATCGTCTTGAAATTGAGCTCCGGTTATTTGCAAACCCACGGGCAAGCCTTCTACTTTCCCAACCGGAATAGAAATTGCCGGCAATCCTGCTAAGCTGGCAGGAGCAGTATAAATATCTGATAAATACATTGAAAGGGGGTCTTTTTTTTCGCCAATTTTAAATGCTGTGCTAGGAGTAGTGGGAGTGAGAACAAGATCTATGGAGTCAAAAACCTGTTTAAACTCTTGCTTGATCAGCCCCCTTACTTTTTGAGCTTTGTGATAATAAGCTTGTTTATATCCTGCAGACAGAGAATAAGTTCCCAGCATTATTCTTCTTCTGGGCTCATCCCCAAATCCTTTTGCGCGAGTAGTTAAATAGCTGTCTAATAAATCTTTAGCCTCTGCTGCTCGAAATCCATATTTTATGCCGTCATAACGAGCAAGATTAGCACTTACTTCTGCAGGCATTATTATGTAATAAACTGCTAAAGCATATTTGACATGAGGAAGGCTGATCTCTTTAACCTCAGACCCAATTTTTTCAAATTTTTTAATTGCTTTTTTAATTAGTTTTTTAACCTCGGGATTAATCCCCTTGCCAAGGCACTCTTTGGGCACCCCCACTTTTAAGCCCTTAAAGTATTTTGCTTCTGCTTGAAAATCTATATCCAAGCTTGTTGAATCTAATCTATCCTTGCCTTTAATGGCCTCGAATATTTCTTTTGCTCCCCGGGCAGTATTTGCAAGTGTTCCAATCTGATCCAAAGAAGAAGCCATAGCAATAAGTCCGTATCTGGAAACTGCTCCATAGCTGGGTTTAAATCCAACCACCCCGCAAAAGCTGGCTGGCTGACGAACCGAGCCTCCGGTTTCAGAGCCCAGAGCTCCCAAGCAATGTCCGCTGGCTACAGCTGCTGCTGACCCTCCAGAAGAGCCGCCAGGAACACGCTTAATATCCAAAGGGTTTTTTACCACCCCAAAAGCAGAATTTTCCGTAGAAGAGCCCATTGCAAATTCATCTAAATTGGTTTTTCCTAATAAAATTGCTCCTGTTTGCTTTAATTTTTTAATTGCAGTTGCATCATAAACCGCCTTATAATTTTCTAAAATCTTTGAACCCGCAGTACATTTATAGTCTTGGATTAAAATATTGTCCTTAATTGCCAGCGGAATTCCTTCTAGATAGCCAATCTTTTCCATTCGTGATATCTTCTGATCAACCTGTTTAGCTTGTTTTAATCCCAATTCTTCAGTAAAGCTAATAAAATCATTATACTTTTTATTTTCTTTTTTGGCTCTATTTAAATATGCCCGAGTCAATTCTACGCAGGAAAATTCTTTTTTTATTAACCCCTTATGTGCTTGTTCAATTGTAGCTGGAAAATTCATAAAAATTTATTCTAAAATTTTAGGAGTTCTGAAGTAATTCCCTTTTGTTTCTGGAGCCTGTTTTAAAATTCTCTCTCGCAAGCTTTCAACTCCTTTTTGGGATTTATCTTCTTTGGTCACATTTTCTAATCCTGTTATTTGAGCAATCGGTTTTGCATTTTTAGTATCTACTTCTTTTAATTTTTGGATATAACTTAAGATCGAGGAAAGTTCTTTGGTAAACTTTTCTTTTTCTTGTTCAGTTAATTTTATCCTCGCTAGTTTAGCAATATGTTCTACTTCTTTTGAAGATATTTTTTGTGATTTTTTAGGTTTAGAAGCCATATTTTTATTTTAGCATGTTTAAAAATTCTCTTTCTTTGATTATATTTACCCCCAATTTCTTAGCTTGATCGTATTTACTCCCGGGCTCTTTACCAGCTACTAAATAATCTGTATTTTTAGAAACCGAACTTGAGGGATTACCGCCCAATTGACGAATTTTTTGTTTAGCCTCGTCTCGGGTTAAATTTTTCAATTCTCCAGTCAAAACAAAAGTTTTTTCTTTCAATTTCTTTTTGTTTGTTTTTGTTCTAGGTTTAATTATGTTTACTCCAACCTTATCTAATTTATCCAACAATTTCAAGTTCGGCTTGCTTTTAAACCAGTCGCGAATGCTGCGGGCAACTACTTCTCCAACATCTTCTATGCCTAATAGTTCTTCAATGTTTGCTTTTTTTAATTTCTCCAAACTGTTAAAGTGTTCCGCTAAATCCATTGCAGTTTCTTCACCAACATGCCTAATTCCCAAAGCATAGATGAATCTAAAAAGAGAAATTTTTTTACTTTTTTCTATTGCGTTTATGAGGTTATTTGCAGATTTTTTTGCAAACCTTTCTAAGGGAATTATATCTCCTTCTTGGAGCTCAAATATGTCTGCAGGAGAAGAAACCAAGCCCTCATCCATTAATTGATCAACTATTTTCGGGCCCATGCCTTCAATGTCAAATGCCTTTTTAGAAACAAAATGGTAAAGTTTTTGCTTCTGAATTGCCCCGCACTGCTTATTTGTACAGCGGTGAACTGCTTCTCCTTTCGGCTGAATTACTTTGGAACCGCAGATGGGACACTTCTTAGGCATATGGAACTTCTTTTCTTTTCCAGAACGCATTCTTTTTAATACTCTTACTACATTCGGAATTACATCTCCAGCCCGTTGGATTATTACTGTATCTCCAATTTTCACTCCCAATCTGTCAATTTCATCTTGATTGTGCAAGGTTGCTCGAGAAATTGTAGTTCCTCCCAGTTGAACTGGTTTTAAAATTGCTACCGGGGTAAGTGCACCTGTTCTCCCTATCTGAACCTTAATATCTTCAACCATAGTAGTGGCTTGTTTGCCGGGAAATTTAAGAGCAATTCTTCCCCGGGGAGCTTTGCCAGCTATGCCCAAACGCTTAAACGTTCTATTATCATTCACGTTTACCACCACACCGTCAATTTGAAATGGTAATTTTTCTCTTTTTTTCTTTACCTCTGCAAAAAAATCCATTACCTGTTTTAAATTTTTACAATCTTTCCCTTTGTCGGTTTTAAACCCCAGAGCTTTGGTAATTTGATGTTCCTGCTGATGGGTAGTTTGTCCAAAATCAGTAGTTAAATCGTAGGCAAGAAATTTCAAGTCCCGGTAAGCAGCAAGCTTGGGATCAAGTTGGCGAATACTGCCAGCAGCAGTATTTCGAGGATTGGCATATAAAGGTTTCCCTTCTTTTTCTCTCTGGTTGTTAATTCTCTCAAACACTTTCTTGGTCATATATACTTCTCCACGAACTTCAATTGTTCCCTGGCCAATTAACTCCTGAACATTTTTCTTAATTTTTTCATTAGGCATTTTCCCGTATATTTTCAATTTCAAAGGAATAGATTCAATAGTTTTTAAATTCTGAGTAACATCTTCTCCTAGCTGACCATTCCCGCGAGTTGATCCTTTGGAAAATATTCCCTGTTTATAAATTAAAGAAATTGCAAATCCGTCAATTTTCATTTCAGTAAAATACTCAAAAGGATGTTTTTGCTCTTTTTTGCCGGGAAGTTTTTTCTTAATTCTTTGTTCCCAATCACGCAGTTCTTGCTCATCAAACACATCTTCCATGGAAAGCATTGGCTGCTTATGACGAACTTTTTTAAACTTATCCAGGGGCTTGCCTCCTACTCGCTGAGTGGGAGAATCAGGGGTAATCAAATCCGGATATTTCTGTTCCAGCTGGTGTAATTCATGCTTTAAAGAGTCCAAAGCTTCATCAGAAATTTTTTGACGATCCAAGACGTGATACAGATAACGGTGATGATTAATTTCCTTTTTTAATTTCTGGATTCTTTTTTTGGCCTGGTTTTTAGTCATATGTGTATTATACCTCTTTTTTGGTAATATAAAAAATCCCTTAAGGATTTTTTATTACCAGTTATATGCATTAAGTTTAAACTTAAATCCCGGATAAAACCTTGAACTGGTAATATTCTCCAGAGTCAACTATTTCCGCTTCCCTGGTTTCTATAGTTAGTCTGATTAAATTAAATTTTTGATCGCTTTCTTTTTCCAGAAAATACAAATATTGGCCGGACTTGTCTGGAAAAATCTGACTAAGATAACTTCCAGAGTAAATTATATTATCTTCTTTGGTATCTAAATTAACTAAATGGATTTTCTCCCTTAAGCCGGTCTTTTTTTCTGTAACCTGCTCGGTGTATATAATGTGTTCTTCGTTGGGCATCCATAAACGGTCGCTGATATAGTTGGTTACTAAAATTTTCCAGCTTTGATCTCCGTTTGTACTTTCTACAAACAGCGCTAATTCTCTTTTTGCGTCTTCCTCCTCTTTAATCGCTGCCTCGTAAATCAGAAACTCTCCAGAAGGAGAAAAGCTAAAATTCTGACAATTCGCTAAATTATCCAAACAATATTCAGGATAAATGTGTCTCACCAGCCCATTATCCACATTTATTTTCCCCAAACTATAAATACCTACTTTTTCAATCCCCCAGAAATATATGTGTTTATCTGACCAGGATTGAAGCAAGATTACTTTTTCGTCTAAAACCGCTAATTGTTTGGGATTGGTTCCGTCAGGATCGCTAATCCAAACCTCTCTTTGTTTTTCTGCTTCCTCTAGCTGTTCAACTGTGGCTTCATCTACTCTCAACACCCAAGCAATTTTTTTGTCATCCGGAGAAAACACTAGGCTTCCGGAATCTATTTCTGGTTTCATTTTTTCAATTTCCTTGGTGGTTAAATCCACATACTGAGGTTGGTAAATAACGCGGAAGGCAACTAACTGTTCTTCTTCGGAAACAGTGCCAATAGGAACAGACTCCACTCTTTCAAAAAAAACTAATTTTTCTCCGCGGCGAGAAATATAGGTATGTTTGGGGACTTTGTATTTCCCGGAATCTAATTTTTCCGAAGGCAATGTAATCAACGGTTGGGGTTTAATTTCTGGCTCTAGATAAAACAGTTCTGAATTTTCTCCCTGGCCTTTGAAATAGAATACAGCCTGTTCTAAAGAGTACTTGGCTGCTTCCCGGGCTAATAAAAAGAAGCCCGCCCCAATAATGATTACCGCGACCATTAAAATTAACAAGATCTTGATCTTGGTTTTATTCAATATTGTTTTTATTTGTTTAATTTTCTGTTTAGTTTCCATAATTATAGCTTATACTACCACAATATTTTTGACAATACCAGAATATCATATTAACCCAAAAAAGTTAAAATCGCTAACGTTAATAACCCTAAAGCAAAATATTTTAAAAATATTTTAATTTAAACAATTTTTATAAACACTTCCCTTTCTCGAGAACGACTGTCAAAATCAACAAACACGATCTGCTGCCATTGGCCTAATACTAATTTTCCATTTTCAATAGGAACAGTCAAAAACGGCTTATATATCGCAGATAATAAATGCGAATGTCCGTTTTTTTCCTGCCAGGTTTGATCGTGATAATAATCTTTGCCTGCAGGAGCTAATTTTTCTAAAAATTCCTTAAAATCTTTAATTAAATTCGGCTCGTATTCAATGGTGGTTATCCCGCAAGTAGAACCCGGAGAAGAAATTAAGCAAATCCCCTGCTGGGTATCGGATTTTTCTACTTGTTTCCTTACCTGAGAAGTAATATCAATCACATCGTTATTGCCGTTTGTAGAAATCGAAAATTTATCCATAATTATTGATTTTCTTGAATAAACTTATTAAACGAACGATCATAACTTTTTTCGGCTTGCTTAGAAAAGCAACAGGCCGGAAGTTCATTCCTTTCCAAGTGATATTGAATGCACTCACAGCAAATTCCTTTCCGAGGGCAATCGGGATAAGTGCAGGAGCAGTGTTTTAAATTATTTTCTTTTTGACATTCCATTGCTTTTAATTTTAATATGTTCTTTAATTTTTTTCAAATAAAAATTGAGGATGTTTTTGTCCTCAATTTAGATTCGTTAATATTATTTTTTAAGTTTTTTAAGAATTTCTCGAGCTTTTATTTGTTCTAATATTCGATAATATAATTCTCTCATATAATCTTCGCTTCTAAATTCGATAAATATCAATTCATTATCAAGAAGAAGGATAACCTTATCGTATCGTTCATGCTTTCCAACGGTAAACTTCATTCCATTTTTTTCAGTAATATACTTACCGTCCTGTTCCTGCCATAACATTTCCATGCTAATTGTTAGTTTAACTAACTCCTTAACCACGAATATCATTTCTTCCTCCCGAAATATTATTGCCATTCAAACCATATAACAGTGTTTGATTCTCCTATCCAGCTGTCAAGCTCTTTTTTGTTGAGAATATCTACTGCATCCCTGTCAACATTAACTCTTTTATGACAGTGCCAGCAATAAAAGGATGGATACATTATATAGGGGTTGATGTATAATAGGTGGCCACACTTTCTGTGAACAAAAGTGGTTAGCGCATGAGCACAACTATCGGCTTTATACGCACCCAAGTATTGTTTGTCGCGACCCTCTAAAGGCTTCCGCGGTTTCTTAATAATCCTTAAACGCTCTAAATGTTCAATTTTTTCTTTTGCTTCCTTTTCATTTTTAGCATATATCATGCCCAGACCCTCCTTGTTTTTATATTTTGATTTTGCTTCATTTTTTTACTCTTTTTATTACATATTTTTGCATATCATCTTTTGATTGTCCGAATTCTTTTTCTTTATAGTCGCATGAGCGGTTATAGCAAATTAATAATCCAGTATAATGATTTCTTTCTGCGGATATACGTCCGCATTTGGGACATTTTTCCATTGTCATCTCCTTTAATTTTTATTTCTTTTTTGGTATTTTCCAGCCATATTTTCTCATAGTTCTTATAACGTCTCCTCTGAGCGGACAAACCTTGCAAATCTTAATATTTTTTTGGATGTTTTTTCGACATATTCTTTTTACATGTTCAATAAAGTCTTTTTCTTTTATTTGAATCATTTTGGCCATTTGAATTCTGACTACCTCCTAAAAAGTTTTATTTTAAAAGAACCTTATTTCTAGACTATCAAAATTAAAATTAAAAATCAATAGTTGCCCCTATAAGTGTAAAAAAGGAGCATTTTATTAATGCTCCTTAAAAATTCTTTATTTTACAAAACTCTCAATTTATCGAAGTTAAATCCAAATTCTCGAGTTATCTTTCTGTTTTTTTCTAAATTATAAATCAACTCACTGTAATCATCTTCAGACAATTCAAATTTATTTCTCAATTCTTCATATAGCTGATTATAATCTGCAAATCCTCGATTTGTCTCGCTTTGCGTGATTAAATCCAAAACCAAAGAACTAATTTCTTTTCTGGTTTTTTGCCTCATAGTTCCTCCTTGTTATTTAGAATTTTCAATTTTCACCTACTTTAGATTCTAACAAATTATACATATTTTGTCAATAGCAATACAAAAAACCGACTAGCAAATTTACTAACCGGTTTTTAATTTTTTATTTCTTAGATTTATACCTTCTTATTAAAGCATCGATCTTGGGTTCTCTTCCTCTAAATCTCTTATACAGCTCCATGGGGTCACGTTTATTCCCCTGACTGAGAATATTTCTCCGAAATGATTCTGCTAATTTACGATTAAACAATCCTTTCTGTTTAAACAATTCAAACGCATCTGCTTCTAACACTTCTGCCCATTTGTATGAATAATATCCTGCGCTATAACCACCACTAAAAATATGTGCAAATTGACAAGATATATTCGTTATTTCTTCCTTGGGTTTTTTTCTAGAAGAAAAAAGTCTCATTGTTTTCAAAATCTTATTCTCAAATTCAACAGGATTGGAAATTTGCGCGGGATCAACAGTATGCCAGGCCATATCTAAATATGCAAATCTCAATTGA
Source organism: uncultured Candidatus Saccharibacteria bacterium (assembly GCA_964449235.1). Classification (GTDB taxonomy): domain Bacteria; phylum Patescibacteriota; class Minisyncoccia; order RBG-13-40-8-A; family JAUWHN01; genus CAYVAX01. The sequence continues at coordinate 8,861 of CAYVAX010000016.1, forward strand.
GTCAAACAGTACCAATTAATTAGAAATTTGCTTACTCGCTTCAGCTTGTTTATTAATTTTTTAGGAATTTTTTTGCCAGTTTTGTAATGGCGGGCAAATACATCCAGGGATTCTTTTTTGCAAGCCCAGTTTTCCATAAGCTGCGAAGGTAATTCTACAAAATCCCAGGCGACACTAGTTCCAGATATTGATCTATATCTACATTGGGAAAATAGATTGTGAAGCGCATGTCCGAGTTCATGAAATAAGCTCATTACCTCATTGGAATTCAATAGAGAGGGCTGTTTAGAGGTTGATTTTGAAAAATTACAATGTATACCTGCATGTGGGCGATGAATTTTTCCATTAAAATATCCCTGCTTTAAATAAGAGCTGGCCCAGGCCCCGCCTCTTTTTCCTTCGCGAGCATAAAAGTCAGTATACAGTAAGCCGAGATATTTTCCATTTTTATCACCTACCCGATAAACGTTTACCTGCTCGTCATATACAGGAAGATCCATTTCTTTAAAACTTATTCCGTACAATTTCTTAACTATCGTAAACAATCCTTTAAGTACGTTTTCTAATTTAAAATATGGACGGAATTCTCGTTCATTAAAATCAAATTTATGTTTTTGAAGTTTGTGGAGATAGTAACCGGTGTCCCAGGGGCGAAGATTAATATTATCTGTTTGCTTGGCAAAATCTTTCAACTCTTTAAATTCTTTTTTAGCTTCTGGTAAAACTGCATCTCGCAACTTATCAAGAAAATCATATACATTTTTGGGATTCTTAGCCATTCTTTTTTTTAGAATCCATTCAGCAGGATTATTGTATTCATTCAATTTTGCTCGCTGATAACGAAGTTCGGCTATTCGTTTAGTAATTTTTTGATTATTGAATTCTCTTCTTAGTCCTTGGGTATTCCGGGCTAAATACATTTTTTTGCGTAGCTCTCGATTATCAGCAAATTTCATAAATGCCAAATAGCTTGAACTTCGAATGGTAAATAGATAAGTTCCCGGCTTCATTCCATTCATTTTTGCTAATGCTGCTGCCATTTCTAATTCTTCAGAAGGCAATCCAGACAATTTACGCTTATCAGTTATTTTTAATTGAAAACTGTCTGTGGCTCTTAAAATGTTATCTTCGAATTTAGTAGTTAACTCTGCAAGTTCAACGCTAATTTTAATCAACTTTTGCTTGTCTTGACCGTTTAGCAACACTCCATGATCTCGAAAAGCATCATAATTACCTCTAGTTAGTTGAATTTGTTCCTCGCTCAAATTTAATGATTTTCTTTTTTGATAAACATGTTTTACCCTGTTAAACAATTGTTTATCCAAATATATATCAGCAAAAAATTCAGTTATCATTTGTGGAATAGTTTCAGAAAGTTTACGTAATTTGGAATCTGCCTTAACTGAAAACAGATGATAAAAAATATTGGGTACTATATCTAAGCGATCGGAACAAGTTTCAAAAGCAAAAATGGTATTTTCAAAATTTGGTTCAGCTTTGTTATTCTTAATTTTCTCAATATTTTCTGCAGTCTCTTTCATTCCTAATTTAATTGCCGGAAGAATGTGTTCAGGTTTAATTTTGTCAAACGGAATAGCTCCATAACGATTTCCAAAATTTAGTGGTCCCATTAAAGGATTACTTTCTTTTTCTTTCAATTTAACCTCCTTTTAATTTTTAATGTGCAAGACCTTAGAATTTAATTTAGCACATTTTAGTTGGACTGTAAACTATGTTCCATAGCTTGAACAAAAATAAGCGTTTAGAACTCTAAACGCTTATTGGTTTTTTAAAATTACATTCCTGCTCGCTCTAAAGATCGATGGCATTGAGAGCAATGGTAATCTTGAGGTATTTTAGGAATCATTCCTAAAATTGCTTTTTTAAGATTATTAATATTCTGTTGAAAAGCTGCAAGCACATCTTTAGTGTTCACGGATTTAAGTCCGGTTTGACCAGTGTTGGCATTTAATCCTGTGTCATAATCCGTAACTACGGAAATATTTACATAACATATTTCTGCTTCCCGGGCTAGAATCACTTCCGGATATTGAGTCATATTCACCACGTCCCAACCCATGGCAGTAAAGAATTTGCTTTCTGCGGGGGTAGAATAGCGAGGCCCTTGAATAATTACTGCTGTTCCCTGAGGACGAACCCTTATTTTTTTCTCTCGGCAAGTTTTAATAGCCAACATTCTTAATTGTTCACAATAAGCTTCATCAGCTGAAACATGGACTGTGGTTGGACCGTCAAAAAAAGTATCCTTCCGCTTCCGGGTACGATCAACAAAGTCATTACAAATTACAAATTCTCCACGTTTAATTTCTGGTTGCAAACTGCCTACTGCTGAAGGAGCAATAATTATCCTTACCCCTAACTGCTTAAAGGCGTCGATGTTTGCCCGATAATTAATCCTGTGAGGGGGGAACTGATGTTTCCTTCCGTGTCGGGGAAGAAATATGATTTGTTTATTATCATATTCTGTAAAAAATAGCTTGTCACTAGGCCGACCGTAATCAGTTTTAACCTTTTTCCACTTTCCGTTACGTTTATCACCGTAAGGATATTGAAAAAAGTTATATAAACCTGATCCACCAATAATCCCGATCTTCAATTTAGGCTTATTCAATTTATATTACCTCCTTTAAAATTTTGTTAACGAACTGCATTGAAAAATCATTTAAAGCTACTATATCGTAATTTTGCTGGTAATTATTTAATTGCTGATCCACATTTTCATTCAAAAATCCGATTTTAAATAAATTTTGATAATCAAATCCTTTAACCATTGCTATATCTTCGATGTTGTCCCCAAGCAAAAGTACATTTTTGCGTTGCTTAACTTTAGAATAAAAAGGGAGATTTTTAAGCACAGTTTCATCTTTATTTAAACAATGAATGATTGGCTGTTTAATATCTGCAATTTCTCCTTTTGAATTCCAAACAAAGCTATTGGAAATAATATAGATGTTAGGGTAAAGCCGATTTTCCTGTTGAAGTCGGCGAGTAATAACGTAATTGCCCACTCCGCTGGAGGAGATAATCACCAATGGAATATTATGCCTGTGTAACAGGTCAAAAAACTCTAATCCCCCTTTTCGAAACTGTATTTTCCCGGAATTCAAAATGTCATCCAAGTGTTTCTTTTTTAATCCTGATTTCTTAATTAACTCAAAATGGGCCTGCCACCATTCATTCATTGCTTTTTTCTTGTCAGTAAATGAAACCTTGGGATTAATTTCAATGGGATGGTATTGGTTGTACAATTGATGAGCAGCTTGTGCATAATCCGATCCTAAATATTTATCATTATTGCGGAGAATAGAAATAATTGAAGGAACTTTTTCTCCGTTTATAAATGCAGAGGTTAATGTGCGATCAAAATCAGAAAGAATATGTATTTTATCACTGCCTCCTTTTTGGAATTCTTCTTTTAACCTTTCTACTTTTCGAGGATTACTGATTACAATATTTTTGCCTTTTTTGATTTCTTTTCCCATTACATCCATTATACATGTTAAGAGATCATAGTCAATGCTTGTTGGCTTCAAAAAATTGCCCGCAAGGGCAATCTTTTGAAACTTGTTCTTAATCTCTTAAGAATTTGTAATCTATTTTTCTCGACTAACATTAACCGCATTCGGTCCCTTAGGACCTTCGGAAACTTCAAAGCTTACAGGATCACCTTCTTTAAGATCTTTAAAATCTACGTCCTTAAGTTCGTTGGCGTGGAAAAAGAGATCTTTTTCGGAATCTTCGTAAGCAATGAAACCGAATCCACGGTCGCCAATCAGTCGAGCAATGGTTCCTTTTTTCATTGTTGTAAAGAATGTTTTAACTAATTAGATTTCAAGCCTGAAATACTGAAAGGCAGAAATTCGACCTGATTCCCCGTTTTAACAGCTTTGGCTTGATGCTACCCATATTATCATAGAACAAATTTTATGTCAAATTGTGCGGGATAATAAAAGTCCTTATTGTTACAATAAGGACTTGTTGTTTCAC
>CAYVAX010000017.1:0-12434 GCA_964449235.1 uncultured Candidatus Saccharibacteria bacterium
TCCGCTTATTTTACTCCGGAGATTTAAGATTTTTAAATCAATTTTAATATGAAAGTTTCTTATCATTGGTTAAAAGAATATATCCCCAATCCGCCCAAGCCAAATAAGTTGGCGGATTTGTTAACCATGCATGCGTTTGAAGTTGAGAATATTCAAAAAAACAACAGTGATTACATTTTCGACATTGATGTATTATCTAATCGCGGACATGATTGTTTATCTCACCTGGGAATTGCCCGCGAGATATCTGCAATTACGGGGTTGAAATTTAAGCCTCCAACAGTGGAATTAAAAGAAGACAAAAACTTAGAAATTAAAGACCTGTTAACTGTGGATGTTAAATCCAAGGATTTGTGTCCGCGATATGTGGCCAGGATAATTAAGAATGTAAACATAGGTCCTTCTCCAAAATGGTTAAAACAAAAATTGCAGGGAATTGGACAGCAATCCATAAACAATATTGTGGACATCACTAATTATATTGCCCTTGAGCTTGGTCAGCCGGTTCATGCTTTTGATGCTGATAAATTAGCCGGAAAGAAAAAGAAAAAAATCATTGTTCGCAATGCTAAAAAGAATGAAGAAATCATTACTCTAGATAATGAAAAATGCAAATTAAGCACCAGTACTTTAGTAATCGCTGATCAGAAAAATCCATTAGCAATTGCCGGGATTAAGGGCGGGAAAGTAGCGGAAATCGATCATAACACCAAAAACATTATTTTAGAATCCGCTAATTTTGATTCCCGAAATATTTATGTCAGCTCTCGAAAGTTGGGAATTGTTACTGAGTCTTCATTACGATTTGAGCAAGGCTTGGATCCTAATCTTGCCTCTCAAGCAATGAAGCGGTTAGCGAGCTTGGTTACAAAACTTGCAGGAGGAAAAGTGGCCAAGAACAGTATAGATATTTATTCTCAAGAATTAAAACCCAAGAAGGTATCCATGACTATTTCCAAGATGAATAATTTGCTGGGAATTGAGATTCCGGCTGCTAAAGTAGTTAAAATTTTGGAAGGATTAGGATTTGAAGTGAAATTAAAATCAGCAATAGAGAAATTAATTAAAAAAGCAAAGAAATTGGTCGGTAAGCCATATAAATTCGGGGCTGATCTCAAACATGCTCCTCGGGAATTTAATTGTTCCAGCCTGGTAAGGCATGTTTACCGAAAAATGGGATTAGGACTTCCCCGGGACGCTATTGAACAAATTGAAACTGGTAAGAAAATCAGCAAGAAACATTTAGAACCCGGAGATTTAATTTTTTCTAAGGGGTTAACTGTGCCCCGGAAGAATAAAAAATGGCCTCAAGGAGTAGGACACGTTGGAATCTACAGCGGAAAAGGAAAAGTAATCCATGCTTCCCAGAAGTTAATGAAAGTTCAAGAAACTGACCTTGAAGAGTTTAAACAATGGCGTGGTGCTTGCCGGCTTTTAGAAGAAGAAGATAGTTTGTTAACTGTAAAAGTTCCTACTCGCCGTTTAGATATTCAGGGGCCGGAAGATCTAGTAGAAGAAGTGGGGAGAATTTATGGTTATGAGAAAATTACTTCCCAGCAGCCGATTAGCGCTTTAGCTTCAGTTAGGCCTGCTAATAATTTAAAGATCAGGAGTAAGGTCAAAAATATTTTAGAAGGATTGGGATTAACAGAGGTATATAATTATTCGTTTGTAGGCGAACAGGACTTGAAAATTATCCAAGCCAGCTCTAAACAATACAAGCAGTTGAAAAATCCATTAAGCTTGAAATTAAAATACCTGCGCAGAAACTTGTTCATAAATCTCCTAAAAAATGTTCGCAATAATCTTAAGTACTTTAAACAGGTAAGGTTATTTGAGCTTGGAAAAGTATATTTGAAAAAAGAAAAATTAATGTTGGCAGGAATTATTGCCGAAAAAGAAGGCAACCAACAAAATCTTTTTTATGAAATCAAAGGAGTTGTTGACGGGCTGTTAAATAAATTAGGAATTACTGATCAGTGGTATGATGATTTTAAAGCCACTCCTGAATGGAGTAATGAGAAAATTTGGCACCCTCAAAGAAGCGCAGAGATTAAGGTTGGAAATAAAGAGATTGGATACTTAGGAGAAATAAATCCCGAGATTTTATCTCAATTAGGAATTAAACAATCCGCGGTGGGATTTAATATCAATTTCAAGCGGCTAGTTGATCTCGCCCGTGAAGAAATTATTTATTCTCTTCCTTCTAAGTATCCGGCAGTAATTCGGGACTTAGCTGTTTTGATTACTGCCGAGGACAAAACTGTGGATGTGCTTAACCTTATTAACAGCGCGGGAGGAAAATTAATTCAGGATATTGACTTGTTTGACATTTACCAGGGAGCAGAAATACCTCAAGGAAAGAAAAACTTAGCTTTCCACATTATTTACCAATCTCACCAGAGAACCTTAACTGATAAAGAGGTAGATAAGGTTCATAAAAAAATTATTAAAGAGTTAAACAAAAAAGCTGGCTGGAGAGTAAGAGATTAATAAATTCGAATATGGCTAAAAAGAAAAAAACAAAAAAGAAAACAACCAGGAAAAAAACCACTAAAAAAAGAACTTCTTCTCGAAAGAAAACCAAAAAATCTGCTAAAAAACCAGCAGCTAAAAAAGCAACTTCCAAAACTAAAACTAAGAAAAAGAAAACTGCTCCCAAGGCAGGGCTAACTCCAACACCTAGAAAAACTTCTGATTACGAAGCTAAAGATATTTACGTGTTAAAAGGTTTAGAGCCGGTAAGGCGTAGACCGGGAATGTATATCGGTTCTACAGGGCCGGACGGACTGCATCATTTAATATGGGAGGTGGTGGATAATTCTTTAGATGAGGCTATTGCTGGTTATTGTACAGAAATCGGGATTACATTACTTCCCAATAGGCGAGTAGCAGTAGCAGACAATGGCCGGGGAATTCCAATTACCAAGCATCCTCAAACTAAAAAATCAGCCCTGGAAACAGTAATGACCATGCTTCATGCCGGAGGGAAATTTGACCGCAAGGCATACAAGATTGCTGGTGGCTTGCACGGGGTAGGAGTTTCTGTAGTTTGCGCTTTATCTTCCTGGGCACGGGCAGAAGTTTGCCGACAAGGCTCTATTTATATCCAGGAATATTCCAGGGGAAAAACGAAAACCAAAATTAAAAAGAGCGGAAAATGCTCTCAGAATGGAACAAATATCATTTTTGAACCCGATCCTGAAATATTTTCTGATCCCAGGGGGAATATGCCTAAATTCAGCTGGAAAAGGATTTTGGATCATTTGCGGGAGCAAGCCTATTTGACCAAAGGAGTTAAAATCACAGTCATTGATGAGCGGGACGAAAAAACTCCTTCTAAGAGTCACACATTCTACTTTGAGGGAGGATTAATTTCGTTTGTAAAGCATTTAGTTCGCGGGCAGGAAACAGTTCATGACAATATTTTCTACGTGGAAAGAGAAAAAGATGATATTGTAGTTGAAATGTCCCTTCAATACACAAAAGACATTCAAGCCCTGGAAGTTAGTTTTGCGAATAATATAAATACGCGGGAAGGGGGAATGCATTTAACTGGATTTCGTACTGCTCTTACCAGAACCTTGAATGATTATGGAAGGAAAAATGGATTTTTAAAAGGTGATGAAAAATTGAGCGGAGAAGATGCCCGGGAAGGAATTACAGCCGTAATTAGTGTTAAAATTCCCGAACCTCAATTTGAGGGTCAAACCAAGGCGAAATTGGGAAATCCAGAAGCAAGAACAGCTGTAGAAACAGTAATGGCTGATGCCTTGGAAGAGTTTTTAGAAAAAAACCCTACTGACGCCAGGAAGATTTTGGAAAAATCCATTTTAGCTGCAAAAGCAAGAAAGGCGGCCAAAATAGCTCGGGCAACAGTAATTAGAAAAGGAGTTTTGGAAGGAACTGCTCTTCCGGGCAAACTTGCTGACTGCAGTAGCCGGGATCCTGAAGAAGCAGAATTATACATTGTCGAAGGCGATTCCGCAGGAGGTTGTTTTTCAGGAGATACTAAAGTTGCCTTGACCGATGGTCGAAATTTAAGCTTTAAAGAATTAGTCCCAGAAGATAAAAAAGGGAAAAAGAATTACTGCTATACTATTAAACAAAATGGCTCTATAGGGATTGAGCAAATTAAAAATCCGAGAAAAACCAAAAAGAATGTTAATGTTATTAAAATATTGCTTGACAATGACGAAGAAATAATTTGCACCCCGGATCACAAATTTATGTTGAGGGATGGAGGTTATAAAATGGCTAGAGATTTAAATTCAAAAGATTCTCTTATGCCTCTTTACAGAAAATATTCTAAGAAAGAAAAGAGGATTACTATAAATAACTGGAAACAAATTATAGATTTTCAACCAAAATCAGGAGTTGCAAATTATAACCACAACATTAAAAAAATAATAAAACTTAGAAAAAAGATGGATGTGTACGATCTTGAAGTGCCAGGAACTCACAATTTTGCCCTTGATTCAGGAGTATTCGTTCATAATAGCGCAAAGCAGGGAAGAGACCGTCACTTTCAAGCCATTTTACCGTTAAGAGGAAAAATTTTAAACGTAGAAAGAGCGCGTCTGGATAAAATTTTAACTTCCACGGAAATTAAGGCCTTGATTATTGCCCTGGGAACAGCAATTGCTGAAGATTTTGATTTAAGCAAATTACGCTATCATAAAATTGTAATTATGACCGATGCTGATATTGACGGCGCACATATCCGCACCTTATTATTAACTTTATTCTACCGTTACTTTAAGGAATTAATTGAAAAAGGATATTTATACATTGCCCAACCTCCCCTGTATCAAATTAAAAAAGGAAAACAGGAAGAATACGCTTATATCGAAGAAACCAAAGATAAGCTAATTAAAAAACTCGGAGGGAAGAATATAAAGCTTCAGAGATATAAAGGGTTGGGAGAAATGAATCCCGGACAGCTCTGGGAAACAACCATGGATCCTGAAAAACGAATAATGAAAAAGGTAACTATTGAAGATGCCCGGGAAGCGGACAGAATTTTTGATGTATTAATGGGAAGCGATGTTGCTCCTCGAAAAAAATTCATTAAGACTCACGCAAAGAAAGTAAAGAATTTGGATGTTTAAAATTGAATATCGAAATTTAAATAATTTTAATTTCAATTTTTTAAAAGCGAATGCGCACATTCGCTTTTAACATTTGCACTCATTTGAATTTTAAAATATAATTCATATAGTATGTCTTCAAAATTTACTCACCTACATGTTCACAGTCATTACAGTCTTCTTGATGGATTGGCCAAGATAGATGATTTAGTAAACAAAGCCAAGGAACTCGGCATGAATTCCTTGGCTCTTACTGATCACGGTGTTCTTTACGGAGCAATTGAATTTTACAAAAAAGCTAAGGAGGTGGGAATAAAACCAATTATTGGATGCGAGCTATATATTGCTCCTGAGGGAAGACATTTTAAACGTGCGCACATTGATAAAAAAAGATGGCATCTTACTGTTTTGGTGAAGAATAAAAAAGGTTATCAGAATTTAATTACATTGGTGACCAGGGCTCACTTAGAGGGCTTCTATTACAAACCCCGCGTGGACAAAGAATTGCTCCGGGAGCATTCCGAAGGATTGATTGCAATGTCTGCCTGTCTTCACGGAGAAGTTCCGCAGTTAATTTTAGACGGCAATCTTGATAAAGCAAAACAAGCTGCCAAAGAATATGAAGATATTTTTGGTTCTGGAAATTTCTATTTAGAAATTATGCCTCCGGACGGAGCAGAAGATCAGAGAAAAGCAAATCAAGGGCTTAAACAAATTTCCAAGCAAACTGGAATTCCTTTAGTAGCCACCAACGATATTCACTATATCTATCCCGAAGACGCAGAGGCTCAAGAGGTTTTAATGTGTATTAACTCTAACAATACTATTGAAGATGAAGACCGCTTAACCATGGAAGGAAATTTTTCAGTAAGAAGTCCACAGGAAATGGCAGAAATTTTTAAACAAACCCCGCAAGCAATTAAAAATACTCAGAAAATTGCTGACCAATGCAATTTAGAAATTGAATTAGGAAAAACAGAACTCCCTCATTTTCATTTGCCTAAAGGGAAAACTGTTGATGGATATCTTAAAACTCTTTGCCAACAAGGGATTAAGCAGAGGTATAAAAAAATTACTTCTGAGATTAAAAAAAGATTGGATTACGAATTGAGTGTAATTAAAAAAACCGGATTCGCCTCTTATTTTTTAATTGTTCAAGATTTTGTTAATTGGGCTAAGCAGCAGGGAATTGTGGTTGGTCCTGGCAGGGGAAGTGCTGGCGGAAGTTTGGTTTCCTATCTTTTAGGGATTACTAATGTTGATCCTTTAAAATACGGGCTTCTTTTTGAAAGGTTTTTAAATCCCCAGAGAGTAAGTATGCCTGATATTGACCTTGATTTTACAGATACTCGCCGGGATGAAGTTATCAATTATGTAGCTGAAAAGTATGGACATGATCGTGTTGCTCAAATTATTACCTTTGGAACTATGGCTGCGCGGGCAGTAATCCGGGATGTAGGCAGAGCCTTGGGTTATCCATATAACTTTTGTGATAAATTAGCTAAAATGATTCCTTTTTCTTTTTCCTTGGAAAAAGCACTAAATAATGTTCCGGAATTACAACAAGCATATCAGACTGACAAACAGACTCAAAGGTTGATTGATCTTGCTAAAAAACTTGAGGGAGTAGCCCGCCATGCTTCTACTCATGCCTGTGGGGTAGTAATTACCCGCAACAAGTTAGAAAAATATACTCCTTTGCAGTACGCTTCTTCACAGGAGAAAGAGACTATTGTTACTCAGTATGAAATGCATGCAATTGAGGATTTAGGATTGTTAAAAATGGATTTCTTGGGATTAAAGAATTTAACAATTATTGAAAAAACAATCAATCTCATTAAACAAAGACGAGACAAAGAAATTGACATTGAAAATATTCCCTTGAATGATAAAAAAACATTTAAGTTACTTCAAAAACCAAATACCACCGGCGTGTTTCAATTGGAATCTTCAGGGATGAGAAGGTATTTAAAACAGTTAAAACCTACTGAATTCGAAGACATTATTGCTATGGTCGCCTTATTCCGTCCTGGTCCCATGGAGCTTATTCCAGAATTTATTGCACGTAAACATGGTAGGAAGAAAATAAGTTATGTTCATCCAAAGTTAAAACCAATCTTAGAAAATACTTATGGAATTGCAGTTTATCAGGAGCAATTATTACAAATTGTAAGAGATCTGGCTGGGTTTACACTTGCAGAAGCAGATGTGTTAAGAAAGGCAGTGGGGAAGAAAATAAAGAAGTTATTGGATAAACAAAAAGATAAAATGATTCAAGGAATGGTTGAAAATGATATTGATAAAAAAACCGCTCAGAAAATATGGGATTTTGTAGAACCGTTTGCTCGTTATGGCTTCAACAGAAGCCACAGTACCTGTTATGCTCTAATTGGTTATCAAACTGCGTATTTAAAAGCCCACTATATGCCTGAATTTATGACGGCATTAATGAATGCTGAACAAAACGATATTGACGAAATTGCAAAATTAGTTGGAGAAGCAAAACAAGAAGGAATCGATGTTTCTCCGCCAGACATTAATGAAAGTTTCAAAAAATTTACCTTAGTTTCAGATAAAAACATCCGATTCGGATTAACTGCGGTTAAAAATGTGGGCCACAACGTAGTAGAGGCAATAGTTAATGAACGGGAAAAAAATGGGGAGTATAAGTCTATTGCTGATTTTCTGGATAGAGTAGAATCAAAGGATTTAAATAAAAGATCTTTAGAAAGTTTAATTAAGGCTGGTGCTTTTGATGAATTAGAAGATCGGGGAAAATTATTGGCCAACCTGGATCAATTACTAAATCATTCCCGGCAGGTGCAGAAAACTAAAGCTAATGGTCAGGCTAGCCTATTTGGAGCCAGCACTTCTTCGGGATCTTTTAGTGATTTTAGTTTAAATAACTCTTCTAAAACCGGCAAAAAAGACAAATTAGTTTGGGAAAAGGAATTGTTGGGGATTTATGTTTCCGAACACCCTTTAGAGCAGCACAGGAAAAAACTTAAGAAAAATTTTACAGAAATTGACGAACTGGATGTCAATAAAACTGGTAAACGAGTAAAGATTTCTGGTATAATAAATACGATTAAGAAGATTATTACTAAAAACGGCCATCCAATGCTATTTGTGGAATTGGAAGATTTAACTGGCAAAATTGAAGCTTTGGTGTTTCCTTCTATTCTTGAAAAAAATTCAGACATTTGGCAAGAAGGAAAGATACTTAAAATCGGAGGCAAAATTAGCAACAAAGACGATCAATTAAAAATTCTTTGTGACAAGGCAGAAGAATTGGAGAAATAGAAAAAACAGTCTTCTTTTTCCAAGTCATAAAATGCATGTCAAAGGACAGAACAAAAAATAAAATAGATGCAATTCGGCACTCATTAAGCCATGTTATGGCTGAAGCCGTACAGGACCTGTTTGGAAAAGAGGTTAAATTTGGTATTGGGCCCACAATTGAAAATGGCTTCTATTACGACTTTGATTTGCCCAAAAATTTAACTCCCGAAGATTTGCCCAAAATCGAGAAAAAGATGAAACAAATAATTAAACAGAATATTGAGTTTAAAAAAGAAATAGCTTCCATATCGGAAGCCAAAAAAATATTTAAACACCAGCCATATAAATTAGAACTGATCAAAGAATTACCGGATAAAACTGTTTCCACATACAAGAGCGGAAAGTTTATTGATCTATGCAAGGGACCACATGTAAAATCTTCTAAGGAAATAAACTCTGAAGGATTTAAACTCACCAAAATCGCCGGAGCCTATTGGCGGGGAAACGAAAAAAATCCCATGCTCCAGAGAATTTACGGAGTAGCTTTTGAGAATAAAAAACAACTGGAGGAATATCTTCAGAAAAAAGAAGAAGCAGAAAAAAGAGATCATCGGATTTTAGGTCAAAAGCTGGATCTGTTTAGTGTTAATGAAGAAGTTGGCCCGGGACTGATTCTCTGGCATCCTAAAGGAGCAATGTTAAGGCAAGTTATTGAGGATTTTTGGATTAAACAGCATTTAGACAATGGTTATGATCTCGCAAGAACTCCTCATCTAGGACGATTAAAACTTTGGCAAACTTCCGGGCATACTGGTTTTTACAAAGAAAACATGTTTAAACCCATGGAGGTGGAAAATGATCAGTATTTGATTAAGCCCATGAATTGCCCGTTTCATATCAAGATATATAATAACCAGATTCGAAGTTATCGGGACTTGCCTATCCGTTGGGCAGAATTGGGCACAGTATACAGATATGAACGTTCAGGAGTGCTTCATGGATTAACTCGTGTAAGGGGATTTACTCAAGATGATGCTCATATTTTCTGCACCCCAGAACAGTTAGCTGATGAAATGATGAAAGCAGTGAAATTCGGAACCAAGCTTTTAAAAACTTTTGGATTTAAAAAATACAACATATATTTATCCACTCGTCCTTCTAAATATGTGGGAGCGATTAAAGATTGGGAGAAAGCAGACAAGACCTTAAAATATGTTCTGGATAAACTGAATCTGGATTACGAAATTGATAAAGGAGGCGGTGTGTTCTATGGACCCAAAATTGATATTAAGATTAAAGATTCACTAGGAAGAGAATGGCAATGTACTACTGTTCAATTTGATTTTAATCTTCCAGAAAGATTTGACATGACCTATATAGACAAAAAAGGAAACAAGCAAAGACCATATATGGTACATCGGGCATTATTGGGTTCTATTGAGAGGTTTATTGGTGTATTACTAGAGCATTATGGCGGAGCTCTGCCATCTTGGCTTTCTCCAGAGCAGGCCTGGATTATTCCTATTGGAAACAGTCATAATAAGTATGCCCGGGAAGTGCAGAAAAAAATGGAAGACCAGGGATTTAGAGTAAAAGTTAAATCTGAAAATGAAACTGTTTCTAAGAAAATTAGAGAAGGGGAATTGCAGAAAATTCCATATATGCTTGTAGTTGGAGACAAGGAGAAACAAGCCGATTCTGTTCGGGTTAGGGATCGTGAAAAAGGAGATATTGGAATGATGAAAATCGATAAATTCATTGAGAAATTAAAAAAAGAAATCAAAGGTCGAAAATAATTATTAATTTAATTAAAAGCATGTACTTAAAATTTACAATTTTAATTTCAGGTATAATTATTTTAGGCCTGATTTTTAGTTCTGCTGTTTTTGCGCAAGAAGAGACTGCAAGCACAGATGAGGGGCAGATTGCAGAAGAGGTAATCCAGGACGAGGAAGTTACTGCTGAAGATTTAAATATTTCTGACCCCAAAATTTTACCAGACAGCCCCTTCTATTTTCTAAAACAAGCATGGAGAGGGATTAAAGGTGCGTTTACATTTAATAAGGTGGCAAAAGTTAATCTTCGCCTTAGATTTGCTGATCAAATGTTGATAGAGGCCAAGAAGCTAGCAGAGAAAACCAGCAATGAGCAAGCTTTTCAATCAGCTTTAGAGAATTACAAACAACAGCTAGAGCAGATTCGAAATAGAGTGCAAAACATTGAACAAAAAGCAGAAGACAATCCTAAATTAAATGGATTTCTTGATAGATTTACCCAGAAAACAGTGCTTCATCAGAGATTAATGGCTCATCTTGAAAAAAAACTTAGCGATAATCCTGATGTTCTGGATAAAATCAGGCAAAACAAGCAAAGACTTTTGGAGCACTTCGGAGAAGTGCTTAATCAGCTGGAAGAAAAGGAAAACATTCCTAGACGGCTAGAAGAGAATCTTGAAAGTATACCCGGGAGTAAGTATAAGAATTTTAAAAACCTGGAGGTTCTTTTGGAGCTGGAAGGAGAAGCTCCTGAGCAGGCAAGGCCAGCAATTCAAAAAGCTCAACAAAATACTCTGAAACGGCTTCATGAAGATCTTGAAAATATGTCGTCTGAAGATCAAGACAAATTTAATGAATATCTGGAAAATATCAGCAGTGATCAGGATAAGCAGTTAAGAATTTTACAACAACTTCAAGAACAAAACCCATCTCAAGAATTGAAACAGAAAATAGAGCAAAACAAGCAAAAAGTGCAAGAAAGAATTCAAACACTTAAAGAAGATGCTTTACAGCTTAAACAAAAATTACAAGAACAAAAGCAAGAACAGAAACAAGAGCCAGAACAGGAACAGTCGCAAACAGGTGCTTGTATAACTGTTTGGGATCCGGTTTGCGGAAAAGATGGAAAGACATATAGTAATAGCTGTTTTGCTAACCAAAACGGTGTGGAAATTGATTATACGGGCAGATGTAAAACTGAAAACAGGGAAATACAAAAAGGGAAATAAAAAAATACAAAAATCGCCTTTGACTTCCAGGGGCGATTTTTGTATTGTATAGATATCTATGAATAAGAAATACTATCTCAAAACTTTTGGGTGTCAAATGAACGAGAGTGATTCTGAAAGAATTGCTAATTTTTTAGCAACCAAGGGATATAATCAAACTTTGAGAATAAAAAATGCGGATTTAATAATAATTAACGCTTGCGCAGTTAGGCAAACTGCAGTAGACAGAATTTTGGGATTAAAGCCTAAATTTAAAAATCTTAAGGCTAAGAAAATATTGACCGGCTGTGTTTTAGAGTCTGATAAACGTGAATTTGAAAAATTCTTTGATCAGATATTAAGCATTAAGCAATTTCTAGGTAACAAATACCTTTCAAAAATACAACCAAAGTGTAAAGTTTCAAAATCAGCCTTTGTCCCTATTATGACTGGCTGTAATAATTTCTGCAGTTATTGTGTAGTTCCTTATACGCGAGGGAGAGAATTATCTCGTGCAGTTAAGGAAATTATTGGAGAAATACAAGAATTGATTGCTGCCGGATATGCAGAGATAACTCTGCTCGGACAAAATGTAAACAGCTATAAATACGGATTTGCTAATTTGTTGAAAAAAATAAATTCATTGCCTGGCGATTTTAAAATAAAATTCCTTACCAATCATCCCAAAGATATGTCTGAAAAATTAATTCAAACAATTGCTAATTGTGAAAAGATTGTTAAGGAAATCCATCTTCCAATTCAAAGCGGGGATAACCAAATTTTAAAAAAGATGAATCGAGGATACACAATAAAGGAATATAAGAAGCTAGTGAATAAAATTCGTCAGAAAATTCCGGGAGTCAAACTTTCTACAGATGTGATTGTGGGATTTCCCGGAGAAACCAAAAAGCAGTTTCAAAATACAGTAAAAGCGTTTAAAGAAATTAATTATGACTTGGCATATATTAACAAATATTCACCCCGCAAGGGTACGCTTGCAGAAAAATTAAAAGATAATGCTTCCTGGAACGAAAAAAAACGAAGATGGAGAATTTTAAACGAAATTGCCAATCAACAAG
>CAYVAX010000018.1:0-10790 GCA_964449235.1 uncultured Candidatus Saccharibacteria bacterium
ATTTCATGGTGAGAGTATAGTATATCTCGGGATTAAAATTTTGTCAACCTTATTTTTCTTTTTTATCTGTTTCTTCTCCTTGGGACTGCTTATTCTCTTGGGGTTTCTTTCCTGGTTTTGATTCTTCCTTGTGCTCTGCTTTAGGCTCAGAAGCGCCTTTGTTCGGAGAAGACTGGCTCTCTTGCTTGACTTCCTCTGATTTTTTCTCTTCCTGTTTCTTTCCCGGCTTTTCTTGTTTGCCGGATTCGATTTTTTTCGGCGCGGGTTTCTTTTCTTTTTGCTCGTCTTTTTTGGTTTCTTCTTTTTTATCTTTCTTTTGTTTGTCTTGCTCTTCTTCTTTTTTAGTTTCTTTTTTTTCTTGTTTTGGCTCTTCTTCTTTTTTCTGTTCTTTCTCTGCTGGTTTTTGTTCATCTTTTTTCTTCTTTGGTTTCCAGGCTTGAAGCTTTACCCCCTTTAAAAGTCCTTGGTCGATTAATAAATTATGTACAGTAGGAGAAAGTTGAGCCCCTTTCTTTATCCAGTGCTTTATCCTCTCTTTTTTAAAGCTTTTGTCTTTGGTTCGGGGATTGTAAAATCCTAAAATTTCCTGAAACTTGCCCTGAGGAGGGGCAGTATGTTCAGCTAAGACAATTCGGAAGCTGGGACTATTTCTTTTTCCCACGCGTTGTAATCTAATTTTTAGCATATAGTATTATGGTAGCAAACATTAGAAAGGTTGGCAACCCTTTATTTTATTTCTCCAAATTCAAGGAAAGAAGCCTGGATACTCCGTCGTCGCTCATTGCTACTCCGTATAGCATATCGGATTGATTCATTGTTTCTCGATTATGAGTGATTACAATAAATTGAGTATCTTCTCTAAATTCATTTAAAAGCTTGGCAAACCGCTGAGAATTACTTTCGTCTAAGGTAGCATCCACTTCGTCCAACACTAAAAATGGTGGCGGATTGGAATTAATAATTGCGAATAATAGCGCAATGGAAGTAAGCGCTTTTTCGCCTCCGGAAAACATTCTTAGATCCTTAATTTTCTTTCCGGGCAAGTGGGCATTAATTTCAATCCCCTTGCTCGCTGATTCCGGTTGTTGTTCTTCCTCTTCCAACTCTTCTTCATGCTGATCTTCTTGCTGCTCAGAAGAGCCGGGAAAGTGACGATTAGTAATTTGTTTAAGATGCCCTTTTCCTCCTCCGAATAATAGTCGTACATAATTGTTAAAGCTTTTGTTAATTACTTGAAAATTTTCTTCAAACTGCAGAGTTATTTTCTGAGTTAACTGTTTAATCAATTTTTCCAAGTCTTTTTTAGCTTGCTTTAAGTCTTCAACTCGTTTAGTTAATTTTGTATACCGTTCGTCTGTTTCCCGATATTCTTTTAAAACTAAATCATCAACTTCGCCGATCTCCCCTATTTTATATCCATAGCGATTGATTTTTTCCTCTAATTCTTCCAGAGATTTATCAGCAATCTTTTCCGGATTCATATTTTTAATTTCTTGCTTGTCTATTTCTGCAGATTCAATTTGTTTATCAATTTGCTGACAATTTTCAGTTATCCGCTCCCAGGACCAATTTATTTCCCGAAGTTGATTTTCAAAGTCATAAAGCTTGTCTTTTTTTCTTCGTAAACTTCTTTCCAATTCAAAAAACTTTTCTTGATCCTCTTTTTCACGGCTATTTTTTAATATATCTTTTTGATCATTATATCTCTCATCAAGTTCAGTCAACAGCTTTGCCAATTCTGTTTCTTTCTTCTTCAGCTTGGATAACTGTTGAGATATTTTTTGTGTTTGAGAAGAAGTTGAGGAATTGGATCTCTTCTGCGTATCCTTAAGTCCGGTAATTTTCTCAATTTGATTTAAAATCTCAGTTATTTTTTTCTTAACCTTGTTTAAATCTTCCAGGCTCAGGACTTGTTTTAAAGTAACATGCATGCGCTTAAAGATTTTCTGGGCTTGTTCTAGGTTTAAACTTTCCTGTTTACTGGATTTGGGCGCTTGCTTTTCTTTGCTTGCCTCTGACTGTATTTTCGCCCTAACACTGGCTAGCTGGTCATTTAATTCCAGGCGCTGATTTAAAATGTTTTCTAATTCTTCTTGAGCATGGATGAAACTGCTTCTATTCTTTTCAATTTGAGATTGTTTTTCCTGAACCTGTTTATCCATTTTTTCAATTTCGGTTTTGAGCGTAGACCTTTTTTTCTCTAGCATTTGTTTGTTTTGTTGCAATTCCTTTTTCTCTGTTTCCAAAGCATTTAATTTCAAAAAGAAAAATTGTTTTTGAATTTGATGTAATCTCTTTTTTAATTTTTCTTTTCTTTCTGATTTTGTAGCTTCTTTTTTAAGATAGCGCAGGCGGGGCTTTAACTCTGTAAGTACAGTTGATATCTTTTCTAAATTCGTTTGCGTGCTTTTTAGCCTTCTTTCTGCTCTTCTTTTTTTTAACTGCAAGTAGCGCACCCCCGAAGCTTCTTCTAATAATTCGTAAAGTTCCTTTGGGCTATACTTTAAAATCTCACTTTCCATGCCCTGATTAATTACTGAAAATCCCCGATGACCAATATTCGCTTTTGCTAAAATTTCAACCACGTCCGTTAATCGACTGGAGCTGTTGTTAATAAAGTATTCGCTGGTTCCGTCTCTAAAAATGTTCCGGGTAATCTGCACTTCAGAATAATCAACAGGCAGCCGGCCGCTTTGATTGTCAAAATGAAGACAAACCCTGGCTTTTCCCAATCGGCTTTTGTTTTTAGACCCTGAGAAGATAAGATCTTTACTTTTTTGAGAGCGAATACTTTTCATGCTTTGCTCTCCTAAAATCCAGCGAACTGCATCTGCAAGATTTGATTTCCCGCTTCCATTAGGGCCAACAATGGCTGTAATTCCTGAAGAAAACTCCAGATTAGTGGGTTGAGCAAAAGATTTGAATCCGTTTAATTCTAATTTCTTGAGATACATAAGCAATATTTGTTATACCTCATAATATCATTATTTTCCAACTTTAAGCAATAGAAAAAGCTCCTGAGCATAGATTCAGCAGCTGATAGTAGTTGAATTCCTTCATGGAACTTAATTATTGCCACTTTTTTTTGTTAATTGCTGCCTGGGCAGCTTTTTCTTGAGCATCTTGTTTGCTCGGGCCTTCTCCTTTAGCAATTAGATCCTCTTCTAAGAATACGCCTACGATAAAGTTTTTGCTGTGATCAGGACCGCTTTCTCCCAGCACTTGATAAGTAGGAGTTATTCCCATTTTTTCTTGAGACTTTTCTTGAAAAAGACTTTTAGGATCACAGTACAATTTCTTTTCCAGAACTTCCGGCAATTCTTTTAGCAAATGCTTATTAAGAAATCCCTCAACTGTTTTAAGTCCCTGATCTAAATATATTGCTCCCACTACAGCCTCAAAGGTGTTTGCTAAAATAAATTGGCGAGCCCGGCCAGTATCCTTTGCTTCTCCGCGGGACAAGAACAAATAATTATTAAAATTCAATTTTGCAGACAGTTTTGCCAGCATTTTACTGTTCACCAGTGCTGCCCGCCAAACAGTCAATTCTCCTTCGGGATTGGAATAATTGTTAAATAAATATTTAGTTACAATCAACTCTAATACAGCATCCCCTAAAAACTCCAACCTCTCATTATGTTTAAGTCCAGATTTGGGATGTTCATTTAAATAAGAGCGGTGAACAAAGGCTTGTTTTAATAAGTCGGGATTATTAAATTTAACACCTAAGATGTTTTCTAATTTAGAAAAATCTTTTGAGCTGGCCATATATTTAAATCCCAAATCCCAACTGCCAAACTGTGAATAAATAATTTAGCTAATTAAGATTTAGGATTTGATTGATTTTTTGATTTATTATCCGATTTTTTTTCTCTTGGTTTCCCCTGGTCTTTTCCTGGCTCTCCAATCTCCTTATACACCGTACCCAATACTCCATTAATAAATTTGCCGGATGATTCTCCTCCATAAGCTTTTGCAAGTTCAATAGCTTCATTGATTGCCACCTTAGGAGGAACCTCTTTGCGATCTCCAAATAAAAGCTCATAAAGGCCAAGCCTTAATACATTCCTATCCACAACTGTAATTTGCTCTAAGGGCCATTCTGGAGCTGCTTTTTCAATAATTTTATCAATCTTGGATTTATGCCCAAGAATCCCCTTAGCTAATTTGTGAATAAATTGAGCATCTTCAGAACTAGCCCCTAGTTCTTGTATATTGCGATCAATAACTTTATCCAGCTCAGTCTTTTTTCCTTCTCGAAAATCCCACTCATAAAGGGATTGCAAGGCTAAAGAACGAGCAAAATGACGAGAAGACATATATTTATTTCTTAGATAATTGTTTTAAATCTAACGGCTGCTTACCTTTTTTCTCGGTTTGTTCTTCTTTCTTTTTAGCAATTTCTTTTTCTTTTTTCTTTTTCTCTTTTTTAGTCAGTTTTGCCATTACATCCACAACTTCCTTTCCAGCATAAGTTCCGCAAAAAGGACAATAACGATGCGGTAAAATCATCTCCTTGCATTTTGAACAAGGAACAAGGTTCGTCTTCTTTAGCGCCTGATGAGAGCGCCTCTTATTCCGTCTTGATTTTGTATGTCGCTTCTTTGGTACAGCCATAATTTTTAATACATTCAGTATATCAAATCAAAAAACTATTGACAAGTTATTATAATAGAATTACAATGAATTTAGATTAATGCCCTCCAGGGGCGTTTTAAAAACTTTATGACAAACTTAATCAATCGCATAACAACCTTTTTAAAAGAAGTAAAGGTTGAGCTCAAAAAAGTAAACTGGCCTACTAAACAGGAGACTATAAACTACACCCTTATTGTTATTGGGGTAAGTTTGGCAGTGGCAATTTTCTTGGGCGGCTTGGACTTTGTATTTACCTGGATATTAAACACTTTTATTCTCTAATATGCCTGAACAAAAAAAAGTTAAACAAAAAAAATCAAAACCTAAAAAAAAGAAACATCCTCAAGGAAAATGGTATGTATTACATACCTATTCGGGATACGAAGATGCTGTAGCTCATAATTTAAAACAACGAATTGAGTCCTTGGATATGGAAGATCGAATTTTCAATGTTTTAGTTCCCAAGGAAAAAAAGATTAAAATTAAAAGCGGAAAAAGAAAAGTGGTTGAAGAAAAAATTTACCCCGGCTATGTGTTAGTAGAAATGATTGTTACTGAAGATTCCTGGTATGTGGTTAGAAATACTCCCCGGGTAACTGGCTTTATTGGGGCAGGAACTACGCCCGTCCCCATATCTGAAAACGAAGTCAAAACCTTGCAAAAACGAATGG
Organism: uncultured Candidatus Saccharibacteria bacterium; assembly: GCA_964449235.1. GTDB lineage: Bacteria > Patescibacteriota > Minisyncoccia > RBG-13-40-8-A > JAUWHN01 > CAYVAX01. The sequence goes on from CAYVAX010000018.1 coordinate 5,310, forward strand.
GAGTAGAAGAGCCCACTTACAAAATTGATGTTGAGATAGGAGATGCTGTTAAAATCACTGACGGGCCATTTAAAGACTTTGACGGAAAAATAAATGAAATTGACCGCACTAAAGGCAAGGTAAAAGTGCTGGTAAATATGTTTGGCCGAGAAACTCCTGTAGAATTAGACTTTTTACAAGTTAAGAAAATATAACTATGGCAAAAACAGTAAAAACAATTGTAAAATTACAAATCCGAGCAGGACAAGCAAATCCTGCTCCCCCTATTGGTCCTGCACTTGGACAACACGGATTAGACATCCAACAATTTTGTACTCAATTTAATGAAGCAACCAAAGACAAGGGAGGAGATATTATTCCTGCAGAAATCACTATTTACGAAGATAGAAGTTTTGACTTTAAATTAAAAACTCCTCCTGCTTCTGATTTGCTTAAAAAAGCAGCTGGGATTGAAAAGGGATCTGGAGAGCCGCATAAAGAAAAAGTTGGTAAAGTAACTAAAAAACAAATTAAAGAAATTGCTGAAAAGAAAATGCCGGATTTAAATGCTAGAGATATAAATGCAGCAATGAAGATTGTAGAAGGAACTGCTAAAAACATGGGTATTGAAGTAGTATGAGTAATAATAAGCCCTCTTGGAAAGAGTATTATTTAAGCATTGCAAAGCAAGTTTGTAAAAAATCAACTTGTTTAAGAAATAAATTTGGAGCAGTAATTGTCAGAGAAAATCAAATCATATCCACTGGATACTGCGGAGCCCCAAGAAAAACCAAAGACTGTGGTGAGCACGGTTTTTGTTTGCGAAAAAAAGAAAATATTCCTTCTGGTCAACGTTATGAATTGTGCCGTTCCGTGCATGCAGAAATGAATGCGATTATAAATGCTGCCCGAGCAGGAGTGAGCTTGCTCCATGGAGATATGTATATTTACGGAGAAGAAGCAGTTAGTGGAAATTTAAAAAATACTTACCCCTGTTTTCTTTGTAAAAAAATGATCATTAATGCTGGGTTGAATAAAGTAATCTCCTCTACCCCAAAAGGAATCAAGGCATATAATGTTTCTGACTGGATTAAACAGTGGCAAGAAAAAGACATTCTTGAAGGAGAACAATATATATAATTTTTTAACAATTTAATTAGGAGGAAACTATGAAAAAAAATCCTTATTCTGGAAATTTCATTGCCTTTGAGGGCTTGGACGGATCTGGGCAAACCACCCAGGCCAATCTTTTAAACCAACATTTTCTTAGAAAAAATTGCAAGACGATATTAACCAAAGAACCAACCCCGACCAGCAAACATGGAAAACAGATTAGAAAAATCCTAGACAAAGAAACAGTTGCTTCTCTAAAAAAACTGCAGCAATTATTTGCCAAAGACAGAAAATGGCACCAGAAAAAAGTTATTATTCCCAACCTTAAAAAGGGAAATATTGTAATCAACGATCGTTCTCAATTTTCCTCGCTGGCATTTGGAGCTGCCAGCGGAGTTGGCCTTAGTTATCTCATAAAGCTGAATAGAAAATTTATTAAACCAGATTTAGTTTTCCTATTAAAAACTACACCTAAGACTTGTATTCAAAGAATCAAGCAACGAGGAGAAAGGGAAACTCTTTTTGAAAAAGAGCAACAGTTAAAAAAGGTTTGGAAGGTTTTTGAAAAATTGTCTAAAAAATTCAAAAACATTATTGTCCTTGATGGCGAAAAAACAATTGAGGAAATTCATAAACAGATTTGGGAAATAATCCAACAAAAAAATATTTGCAAATAGGAGGATAGAATGAAAACTATTCAGAATGAGGGAAGGTTTAAAATTCTAGCTATTGTTTCCGGAATTGACGGGAAATCGCCACTAGAATTGATTGAATGGGCCGGTCGAACCGCCTACAAGAGTCATCATCGAATAAACAAAGCTTCCGCAAAAAAGTTCGTAGAGAAAATAAGGAAACTGGGACATGAAAGTGTTTTAGAGCACTCGTTAATGACTGTAGAATTTACTAATATTTCCCGGGGATTTACTCATGAACTGGTAAGACACAGATTAGCTTCCTACACTCAGCAATCCACCAGATATGTAGATAAAAGCAATTTCAAGGTAATTGCTCCTCCAAATAAGAACATTAACAAAAAAATAGTAGAACTCACTCTTCCAAATAAAGAAAAAATAAAGATATCCTTTAATCAATGGCTAGAGCTTAACGAACAAATGTATACTGGACTTAAAAAGGCCGAATGGAAAACCCAGGACGCCAGACAAGTTTTGCCCATTGGAATTGAGGCTCCAATTGTAATTTCTGCCAATCTTAGAGAGTGGAGGCACATATTCAAAATGCGCTGCGCAAAAGCCGCTCATTGGGAAATTAGATCATTGATGGTTAAATTGTTAAAGCAGGTTCAAAAATTAATACCGGTTATTTTCGATGATTTTGAAATCAGCAAACACGGACAATCGGCAAGAGTTAAATAACGAACAACGCATAAGCCCTTATTCAATTTTAAGGGCTTTTTTTATTTCACCAAAAATGATAAAATAAAACAGATGAAAAAATATCAACCCACAATTGGATTGGAAATCCATGCCCAATTAAAGACAAAAACAAAAATGTTTTGTGATTGTTTAAATAATCCTGAAGAAAAACAGGCAAACATTAATATCTGTCCGGTTTGCGTGGGACACCCGGGCAGCTTGCCAGTAATCAATAAGCAAGCAGTGGATATGGTCATAAAGGCAGGGCTGGCCCTAAATTGTAAAATTAATAACCATACTTGGTTTGAAAGAAAAAACTATTTCTACCCGGACTTACCAAAAAACTATCAAATCAGTCAAAAAGAAAAACCGCTTTGCGAAAATGGAGAGATGGAAATAGAAAATCAGAAAATTAAAATTCATGAAATCCATTTAGAAGAAGATACTGGGAGCTCAATACACTCCGAAAAAAACAACACTTCTTCGGTAAATTTCAATCGTGCAGGAATTCCTTTGATGGAGTTGGTTACCGACCCCGATATTCGCTCTGCTGAGCAAGCAAGAAAATTTTGCGAACAACTGCGCTTGATTTTCAGATATTTACAAATATCTGACGCTGACATGGAAAAGGGTCAAATGAGGTGCGAAGCAAATATTTCTTTAGGATCTGCAAAAAAGCTGGGAACAAAAGTAGAAATTAAAAATTTAAATTCATTCAAGGCCGTAGAAAGAGCTATAAAATACGAGATTAAACGACAAACTGAAATATTAGGTTCTGGTGAAAAAATAACCCATGAAACCCGGGGGTGGAATGAAAAAAAGCAAAAAACATTTCCTCAAAGAACCAAAGAAGTAGCTAAAGATTACCGATATTTTCCAGAACCGGATTTACCTCCTTTAAATATTTCCGAGCAGGATATTACAAAAATCAAAGCTGAAATTCCAGAATTGCCAACTCGTCGAAGGGTTCGATTCAGAAAAGAATATAAGCTGTCCGATCAATATATTAAAACTTTTACCGACTACAAGGCGCTAGGAGATTATTTTGAAAAAGTGATCAGTGAATTGAAAAATTGGGACAAGTCAGCTCATACCCAAAAACAACCACCCACTCATATTCAAAAATTAATCAAATTAGCTGCCAATTATTTAATCACCGAGCTTAAAAAACATCTTCCCACGCTTGAAGAAATTAAAAATATTAAAATTACTCCTGAAAATTTTGCTGAATTTATTATTCTGGTCAATAAAGGACAAGTTTCTTCAACTGGCGCCCAAACAATCCTCAAGGAAATGATCAAAACTGGAGCTGATCCTTCCAATATTGTCCAGGATAAAGACTTAAAGCAAGTAAGCAATGAATCCGAACTCGAAAAAATTGTAGAGAAGGTAATAAAAAATAATCCTCAACCAGTTAAGGATTATCACCAAGGGAAAAATGAAGCAATGCAATTTTTAATCGGACAAGTAATGAAACTTTCTCAGGGAAAAGCTAATCCTCAAGTTGCTTCTAAAATTCTTAAAAAACTAATACCCAAACACATTAGTATCGAAACTGAAAAATAGCTATTGACATATATAAATTACTATGATACAATCTAAATGCTCCGTGTTATTAACGTGTGTCCATCTCATATGCTTTTATTATGAGATGTCGCACTTCAAAAGTAAATTAGCATAAATAAAGGAGATCAATTATGAGCAAAGAAAAAGAATCAAAATTTAATCCTTATTCAGAAATCTCTCATCCCAATAAAGAAGATGTGTATGAGATAGATACTGCTGGGAAAAAGGAATTTAAAACTGCTCAGAGAACAGAAAAACAGGAATGGGATTTAGAAAGGTTACGCCATAAAAGCCAGGAAAGATATAAACAGGTTTGGGATCAGGCTCGAGAAAAAGCTGCAGAAATATTAGAAGGAAAAGAAGGAAAAGGACTTTCCGCAGAAGAATTTAATAAAAAGCTAGACGAAATAATGAAAAAGGAAGCAATCAAGCTCGCTCGAGAACAGCTCGAATATTTAAAAAAGATCGGAAAATAAAAAGCAGCTCTTTAAGTTCAGAGCTGCTTATTTTTTAAAAATTTCTTTGTTATTTTTTCAGCTTGAGTATAATTTCTTATCCAGTGAAGTTTTTTTCCTGGATATTTTTTAAACCAAGTTAATTGTCTTTTGGCATAATGCTCAATTTCTGTTTGAAGTTTGGTTATCATCGCCTTCTTGGTAAGTTTGTCTTGAAGGTATTTGGATACATATCGATACTCCAATCCAAAGTCCTCTAATCTTTTCCATGTTAATCCTGACCGCTTTAACTTTTTAACTTCAGCAATCATTTCCTTATTTAGTCGGCTTAACAGCCGTTTTTTAATACGTTTTTTCAATTCTGGCATTGGTTTTTTTATTCCCAGATAAAGAACATCGAACTGGGGATGCTTGCTTATTTCCGGTACAGGACTTTTAGTTTTTTTATTTATCTCTAAAGCCCTAATTAATCTTCTGCGATTATGTTTATCAATATGTTTTGCTCGGCGAGGATCTACCTTTTTTAACTGAGTAAATAATTCCTCAGTAGCTAATTTTTCTAATTTTCTTCTCAACTGATAATCAGGTTCAACCTTAGGAATATTTAATCCTTGGGTTATTGTTTGGATATAAAAACCGGTTCCTCCGCATAGTATTGGAATCTTGTTTTTTGTATAAATTTTCTTAATTGCCTGCATCGCCTTTTTCTTATAATCAGTAACAGTAAATTGTTTTCGAGGGCTAACTATATCCAAAAGATAATGTGAAATTCCTCTCATTTCTTTTTTGGTAATTTTCCCAGTACCAATATCCATACCTTTATATACCTGGCGAGAATCTGCAGAAACTATTTCGCCATTAAACCGTTTGGCTAATTTTACTGCTAAATCTGATTTTCCCGAAGCAGTAGGACCAACTACTGCAATTAACTTTTTCTTGACTTGTTGATTGGCAATTTCGTTTAAAATTCTCCATCTTCGTTTTTTTTCGTTCCA
>CAYVAX010000019.1:0-10661 GCA_964449235.1 uncultured Candidatus Saccharibacteria bacterium
AGAGTCAAAAAAAGGAAAACAAGAAGTTCAAGAATTATCTGAATGAAATATGAATCTCAAAGTTTTTTTGCACAATAATCTAGACTTGAGAAAACTGAACAAATAAGTGAGGAGAAATAATAATTAATAAGGATTGTAATCAGTAATTTAATATCTTTATGACTAAAAAAACACTAATCTTGTTTATTGTATCAATCCTCATTATTGCAGGAATTGGTTCTTATCTTAAATTTCAAGGCGGATGTCAATTTTGTGAACGTCTAGAGGGGTTAGACTCAAAGGGAATTATTGAAGGTTCTTTAAGCTATCCTAGTGAAAAAATTCCAGAGAATATGCGGATTTGCGCAGAGAATATTAAAACTAACAAAAAATACTGCTCAGATGAGCATATCGACAATTCTAAATATACTTACGGAAAAGGTTATGCCCTTATTGTGCCTCCTGGGGAATATTATGTTTTTACCAAAGTTGAAAACATTGACTGTTATGCATATTATTCCGAATTTGTTACCTGCGGGCTGACTGTAGACTGTTCTTCGCATAAACCAATCAAGGTTTCAGTTAATGAGGGGAAAATAGTAACCGGGATTGATCCCATTGATTGGTATATTGGTCAAAAAAAAGAAGCTAAATTTATTGAAACCGGAAATTTAGTAGCTGCGAACAACAATCAAGGCTGGGCCCTGCTTTATGAGCGGCCCGGAAAACCAGCATTAAAAATTAATTTAAAATTTAGCGATCAAAGTTTATGTGATCTCGGTCAGGAAACTAAAAACTGTCTGATTATTCCTGACAGCTATTGGCAAACAGGAGAGAGGATTTATGTAGAAGGAAAACAGCAGAACAATCAACTAGAAGTGTATCAATTAAGATTAGTCAATAGTAAGGATAATCTGATTCAACTTTTTAAACCCTTGCCCAATGAAGTTATTAAAAGCCCACTTGAGATTAAAGGAAAAGCGCGCGGAATTTGGTTTTTTGAAGCCAATTTTCCAATTGTTTTGACTGATTGGGACGGACTGATAATTGCTGAAGGAATTGCTCGTACTGTAGAAAGCTGGATGACAGAAGAGTTTGTTTCTTTTAGTTCTGAGCTTAATTTCGAAAAACCAGACTTAAAAGATAACGGCAATTTAATATTGCGAAAAGATAACCCTTCAGGATTGCCAGAACATGATGATGTCTTAGAGGTTATTATCTTTTTTGAGTAAACAGGGAGAATTGATAGCACAAAAAAAACGACCAATCTGAAGTGTACCCCGTTTAGTGGACACGGATAAAAAACAGCTTTAAGCGCTTAATATAAGCAAATAATCCCTGTATTCAACAGGGGTCATTTTTTTTGTATAGTTAATAGCCCTGACGGGAATCGAACCCGTGTTTCAACCTTGAAAGGGTCGTGTCCTAACCACTAGACGACAGGGCCTTATAATAATCATAGCTTATCAAAAATATTGAAGTTTAGCAATGCTTGAGATATACTTTAATTGACGCGGTAGTAGTTCAGTTGGTAGAACGTTTGCTTCCCAAGCAAAAGGTCGCCGGTTCGAATCCGGTCTACCGCTTTTTATATTTCCTTAATTTTTGTCTTGTTTACTGCTTTGGCTGTCAGCATTTTGAGATCTATCTTTGACTCTGCCTTACAAATCTCCCTTATCTTCACCCTTATAGCCGGATGCTTGGGAAGGAATCGTGCACAACAGTCGGCATGGGGGAGAATAGAAATTGAGTAAGTATTAATTTGTTTAGCCTTGTTAATAATTTCCTGTTTATCAAATCCGATTAATGGTCTTAGAATTAACAAATCTGTAGCTTGCTGGGTGGCTTTTAGGTTTGTTAGTGTTTGGGAAGCAACCTGGCCTACGCTTTCTCCGGTAATCAAGGTTTCACATTTTTCTTTACGAGCGATTTTCTCAGATATTCTTACCATTATTCGCCGGTATAGATTTACTCTTAATTTTGCAGGAGTATTAGTAAGGATTTGTTCTTGAATTTTTCCAAACGGAACTAAATACAATCTGGATTTATTCTGAAACTTGCTCAAAATCTTAACCAGTTGCTCGGTTTTATCTAAAGAGGATTTATCTGTAAACGGATAAGCGTGAAAGTGGACAAATATACATTTAATTCCCCGCTTAAGTGCAAAATATGCAGCCACTGGAGAATCGATTCCTCCAGAAAGCAATACAATTGCTTTTCCGCTGGCCCCTACAGGGAGTCCTCCTGGTCCGGAAATCTTTTGGAGGTATATAAATACATATTTTTCCACTATTTCAATAAAGCAATTAATTCCAGGATTATTTAAATTCACTTTCTTGTTTAATTTTTGGACAATGAATGCTCCCACTTTCTCATTGACTTCTTGGGAGGTTAATGAGAATTTTTTATTCGATCTCTGGGTGGAAATCCGGAAGGAGGTGAACTTTTCTGGTTTAAGCAATTGATAGCAGCTGCCTTTGATTGCGGATATTGTTTGTTTACTGCTGGCTGCAAAGCTAAAATGGGAAATTCCGAAAATATTTTTTAGTTTTTGAGAAATCTCGGATTTGCTTTTTTCTCCGGATGGGGTTAATTTAATTATAATTCTTCCAGAAATTCTTTTTACATATTTAAAATCTTCAGAATTTAATTTCCGCTTGATATTGTTTACCAGCTTGTTTTCAAAAAAGGCCCTATTTTTCCCTTTTAAGCCGATTTCGTGATAGTGACAAATAATATAATTCATGATACGATTGTAGTATAACATATGTGGGCCCGCGTAGCTCAGTTGGCTAGAGCGCCATCCTCGTAAGATGGAAGTCAGTGGTTCGAATCCACTCGTGGGCTCAGGAGATTAATAGGTTAATAAATAAAATTATGTTCAAAACACCGGATAAAAATAAACAAGCCTCTTTAGAAAAAGCAAAAAGTGAAAAAAAAGAAAGAGAAGAAGAGATAGAGTTGAACGATCAAGACAAATTAAGATTAATGGAATTTGGGATTACTCAGATTGAAAACAATCCATATTTCGCTGCTGTTTGTTTAAAATTGGCCGGACGATCCCAAAAAGAGCTTAAGCCCTTACTCGAACTTGATAAGCAACTACAAAATGAATCTAGAGGTTCCAGCCAGAAAGAAAGAGAAATGGATATTGATATAGATAAAAAAGTTAAGGAAATGTATCAGGAAATAGCCAATGATCCTAATAACAAACTTCAAGAACTGGCTAAGAATATATTGAAAACACTTGAAAAAGAAGAGTAATTCTGGTTATTATACACACAGACTTATGGAAATTAAAGAAACAATTGAGAACTTAAAACAAAAAACCCTTCGAATGAAGGACTGTCTTTGACTTAGAAAAAAAGAAACAAAAAATAGTTCAATTACAAACATTAACCCAGGAGCCGGACTTTTGGGATAATCCCCAGAAGGCAGCTGAGATTAACGAACAATTATCTAATCTTAAACAAGAAATTGACTTTATTCAAGCTACGGAAAAAGAATTGCTCGATCTGGAAAGATTGAACAAGATTAGCAAGGACGATCGAGAAATGAACAAAGAGATTAAGCAAAAGCTGAAACAGTTAAAAGATAAAATAGAAAAGGAAGAAATTAAAATTTTTCTTTCCGGGAAATATGATCAAAAGGATGCATTGCTGAGTATTTATGCAGGAGCAGGAGGGGTAGATGCCCAAGATTGGGCGCAAATGCTGTTGAGGATGTATAAGCATTATGCTCAGAATCAGGGATTCAAGGTTAAAGTGTTGGACATTGTTTCCGGGCAAGAAGCAGGAATTAAAAGTGCAGCCCTGGAGATTAAAGGACAATATGTCTATGGATATTTAAAAAAAGAAAATGGCGTGCATCGATTAGTTCGACTTTCTCCGTTTAATGCTGACAGTCTTCGTCATACCTCATTTGCGTTAGTGGAAGTAATGCCGGAGATAAGTCGGGACATTCAAAAAGAAATTGAAATTAAACCCGACGATTTGAAAACAGATACATTTAGAGCTTCTGGTCCTGGCGGACAGTATGTAAACCGCAGAGAATCGGCAGTGAGAATTACTCATTTACCTACAAAATTAACTGCTTCCTGTCAAAGTGAAAGAAGTCAGGCTCAAAACAAAGAAAAAGCGCAGCAGCTTCTGTATAATAAATTGTTTCAACGGAAATTAAATCAACAAAAGAAAAAGAAACAAGCGATTCGCGGGGATTTACCAGCTGCAGAATGGGGAAATCAAATCCGTTCCTATGTTCTTCATCCGTATAAAATGGTAAAGGATCTGCGTACGGGCGTAGAAAGCTCGAGCCCTGAAAAAATCCTTGACGGAGAATTAAATAAATTTATTCAAGCGGAATTAAAACTTAAACAATCGTAAATGATTCATTTTAAAAACATTTCTAAAGTATATCCTATTAATGCCGTGCAGACTATTGCTCTGGAGGGAATTAGTTTCAGAATTCATCCCAAGGAATTTGTTTCCATTGTTGGAAAATCAGGTGCAGGCAAGACCACCTTGTTAAGGTTATTACTCAAAGAGGAAGAGCCTAGCCAAGGGGAAATATTAGTGGATAGCCAGAAATTAAAAGAAGTAAGCCCTAGAGACATCCCCGGTTATCGCCGGAAATTAGGCGCAGTTTTTCAGGATTTTAAATTGCTCCAGCATAAAACCGCTTATGAGAATATTGCTTTTGCTATGGAAGTAGCTGGACATAGCGATGAAGAAATCAGAAAAGATATTCCTGAGATTCTGAAATTAATTGGGTTAACTAAGCGTGCCCATCATTTCCCCTACCAGCTTTCCGGAGGAGAAAAACAAAGGATTGCTATTGGCCGGGCACTTGCTCACCAGCCGATTATTTTAATTGCCGATGAACCCACAGGCAACTTAGATCCGCTGCATACTTGGGATATTATTCGTTTATTGCATAAAATTAATGAAATGGGGACAACAGTAATTTTAGCCACTCACGATCGTGAGATAATTAATTCTATTGGTAAGCGTGTTATCACCCTAGACCAAGGAAGGATGATTGACGACAAGGAGCAGGGGAGATATATTGCTTAAGATTTAAATTATGTGGATTACATTTAAGCGGGTAATCAAATCAGGATTTAAAAATTTTTGGCGGAATGGCTGGCTTTCGACAGCTACTATTGGTGTAATGGTGCTCACTTTAATGGTTATCAGCATTTTATTAATGCTGAATATTGTTGCTACCGGGGTGTTGAACAATCTTCAATCTAAAATCGATATTAGTGTATATTTTAAATTAGAAGCCAATGAAGAGGATATTTTAGTAGTGCAGTCACAATTAGAAAAACTAGAAGAAGTTGAACGCGTAGAATATGTTTCTCGAGAAGATGCTTTAGCTAAATTCAGGGAGAAGCACAGGGACAACCCTTATTTAATCCAAAGCTTGCAGGAGCTAGGAGAAAATCCCTTAGAAGCGAGCCTGAATATTAAAGCTAAACAAGCTTCTCAATATCAGGCGATTAATAGTTTTTTAGAAGGAATTTCTTACAAGAATATTATTGATAAAGTGGATTATCGGCAGAACAAGGAAGTAATTGATCGTCTTTCTGCAATTATTAACAACACTAAAATGGTAGGATTGAGTTTGAGTGGATTGTTGATATTGGTGGTCATTCTGGTTACATTTAACTCTATTCGATTGGCGATTTACAGTTCCCGGGAGGAAATTAAGATTATGAGACTAGTAGGAGCGAATAATTGGTTTATTCGTGGTCCATTTATTATTGAAGGTGTGTTATATGGAGTTATTTCTTCTTTATTGACAGTAGGAATTTTATATCCTGCATTCTATTTTGTTTCTCCAAGGCTGTCTAGCTTTTTACCCATCGAAGACTTCTTTATATATTTCCAATCCAATCTCTGGGCATTATTGGGAATATTATTGGGACTGGGGGTGATATTGGGAGTATTGAGCAGCTATTTTGCAGTTAGGAAATACTTAAAAACGTAAAATTCGAACACTATTAGGAATAAAAAACAACTTTTTGTTTTAAAGTTGTTTTTTGTTTTCGTCTTTAATCTCTGGCCAGAAAATACGAACTTTTTTAATTACATTTTCGGAAGATCCGTACCAAATACCAGGGATAATAAATACTTGTTGGTCTGATTGGGGTTCAATAAAGATTATTCCTCTATCTGCGGTTCGAAAAGCAACTACGGCATGACCTTTTCCGTTTTTAAATCTAAGAATTACTCCTGCACATCTGATTCCTTGACGGATTGCATTTGCCTTTACGTCTCGAGCAAAATTACTACAATCATAATATCGAAACAGAATCCAATCCCAGAAAGTAGTTCGATGACGATTGGAATTCGTTTTATCATTTATTAAAAATTCTTGGAGCTGGTTATAGCTGAGATCTCTAAGTTCACAATTATAGTGAGTCCTCATAATTTCTTTATCGGGATTGGGAATTGCGATTCCGACAATTATTTTTGTAACTACCAAGACGTCTAGGGTGAATAAAATGATAAAAAATATTAAAAGAACCTTACTTCCTCTGAATATTATTTGCAACCAAAATTCTCCCTTTTGTTTTGATTATATACAGATTATGCTTTAACGTATAGTTAAAGAACTTGTTGATTATTTAATGTATCATTTTATGAGAAAAATATCAATACCGGACACACAAACTGGATGTAATAATTACATCCAGTTTTAAGTTGCTAGTATATAATTCTTCATTTTCGTTGGTAACTGCCAATCAACTCTGCTTTATCTAGTATATGTTTTTTGATTGCAGTTTGTAAATCTTTAATTTTGGCTGAAGAATTAAGATCTAATTTTGTATCCAAAGCATAAAGCTTAAAAAAGTAACGATGAGATCCTGATGGCGGACAAGGACCGCCGTAGCCAGATTTTTCAAAGCTGGTTATTCCTTCTACTGCTCCTGAGGGGGTGCTATTTTCGGGTATTTGCTTAATGTCAGGATTAATATTCCAGATTATCCAATGAACCCAGGTTCCCGCAGGAGCATCGGGATCGTCAGAGATTAAAACTAAGCTTTTTGCTTGTTCGGGTACCCCGCTTATTTCCAATGGAGGACTGATATTTTCTCCATCGCAAGTATATTTTGCAGGAACAGATTGTTTGTTTTTAAATGCCGGGCTTTTAATTTCCATGTTTAAAATCCAGTGGTTAAGAATAAATACCAGGGACGGGTTTCTTTAATTAAATTTTCTTGTTCGGCATCAGCAATCATTATTTTTTATTATTAGCGGTATTAATTCAAATAATTTTCTATGCTCACCCACTTTTATTTTATACACTGCCCGTTGATCTTGTTTTCTAATTCTATAGAGTCCGGGCAGGTATTTGTTTTCCGTTGATAACAGGTTGGGAAAGATAATTAAACTTAGGATTATTAAAATTGGAAGATGCTTTTTATGATCTTTTAAGGCTACATTAATCACCTGTGGGTATTACATCATTGTCAGGATGATGTTTTCAATTTACGGTGTTTTTCTGCATTTCTTACTTCCTGTTCATTCATTCCAAAATGATGTGCAATCTCGTGCCAAACCGTATTTTTAACTTTTTGTTTGATTTCTTGTTCGCTTTTACAAATTTGTTCGATCGGAACTTTGAAGATTGTAATTTTGTCCGGCAAAACCCATGAATAACGACCGCGTTTAGTTTGGGGTACGCCTTCGTATAGGCCGAATAACTTTACTTTTGGCCTAAGTTTTAATTTTTTTCTTTGTTCGGAAGTGGGCTGATCTTCAATAACAATATCTACATTATTTAATTTTTTTAGGAATTTAGAAGGAATAGCTTCAATCCCTTGGCGAACTAATTCCTCAAATTTATTTCGGTTCATTAAGTTTAGTTTAACAAATTAATCAGGGGATTAAAATACCGGACAAATATCCGGTATTTTTATTGTTTAACATTTTCATTATGTTTATTTCTCGGTAATTTCTTCGCAATCTTCGTTTTCGATTGCATCTACAAAATCTTTTAAACCTTTATATTGTTCTTGCAATTCTTTTAACTCTGTTTCCAGCTTTGATTTTCCCTCGGGATTAATCCCTTCTTTTAATAACTGTGTATTTATTTCTTTTATTCTGGCATTTAATCCTTCTGCATACTGGTTCATATCTTGTCCTAAATCTTCAATTTCTTCAGGGTTTAATTTTCTTTCTTCTGATTTTGATTTTTTTAAATTTAAAAAGGCGTTATTGACATTGTTATCCGAGGCGCATCGATTTCTCGTTGTGCCAAGTGTCAAATTGATAACTAATTATCAATTAACGCCCTTGTATTTGTTTTTTATAAATCTCAATACTATCTTTCCTGAGGTATACTCTGCCTATACCAACTTCGATTATTCTGTTCCAGCAATTTTTGCATATCCACCAATGGCCGTCTAGGTACAAGCTTGCTCCTTTTAAACTTTTGGTTTTGTTTAGAGCATTGCGAATAGCCACAACTTCAGCATGGCCTTTTTGGCCACAGACAGTTTTACATATTTCATAGCCGGTACCACTTCGATAACCAAGGAGTTTCCGGGGACAAATATCTACTTTTATTTTTATTTTATTCGTTCCTCTGCCAATGATTTTTCCATTTTTAACAATTACTGCTGCAGTTGGTTGTACGCAGCCAGATTCTTTTAATAGATTTGTTGCTTCTTTCATGAATTTATTATCTGGTTTGACGTATAGAATCTTGCGATTTTTGGGAAGATAAGGATACAATTTACTTCTCCTTTTAAAAGAACTTTAAGATTACATTTTAACCTTATGTCAGTAAAATGTCAAATACAAGACTTGATTTGTCAACGGGAAATAGAAATGTCATACTTTCGGGGAAATAGAAATGTCATGTTTTGATAGAAATTTTTAGCGAGAATAAGACCTTACTCTGCCTTTTATATTGCTGAGTCTTTTTAGCTTCAAACTAATTTTCTGATCTGTTTCGGTTACAGTGTGACGAATCAATTAGGTGATTTATAGCGTATTATTTTAACAAAAGGTCATGAGATAGCTCCTAAGATTCTCGAAAGTATAGTTTATACCTTCAAATATTTTTTCTTAATCTTTGCAGCTTCCTTTATTCCTTTGTCAGTAATAAAAGCTGATTTTGCTTTGTGGGAAAAATCGATCAATCCTTCTTTCTTCAACTCGTCTAAAATAGTAAAATCATATTCCTTCCAAGCTCGACGTGCTTTTATTTCTTCAACCCCAGCATCTTCTTCCCAAGAAGTTAAATATAAAAGTAATAAGCTTAATTCTTTAATTTGTTTTTCCAAATTCTTTTGCATAAACTTATCCAAAATTATAAGTTAGAAAAATCTACTGGGATCTCTTTATAAACTTTCACTAATTCCTTATTCTTCATTATTTCAAAATCTTTTCTTTGTTTAATACTCAAATCATTCCATGCTTCAATAATTCTTTTTAAAACTTTATTCATTTCTTTTACTGAACCCATTTCCTCCTTGTTTTTAAAATCTAAATATTCTTTCATTTTTATATTTTGAAATAAATAACCTACTTCAAACATTCGCTTCCTTTTCTTCTCGGCTTCTTTTACGCTAATACCATCTTCTTCGGCTATCCTCTCTAAATTACACTTATAACAAATAACAATAGGCTCTCCAGTATCCTTGTCATAGGTCGTGGCTGCCATTTTACCTTTTTTGCCGCAGATATCACAAATACACCTTCCTTTATCTAGAAGCTTTTTCGTTAGGCTGCTATAATCAGCATTGCGTACTTTCTCCATTTGTTCAAAATAGTCCCTGGCTTTTTTAGAATTAAGCCTTGGATCTACAACTAAGCGTCCGAGAAATGTTTTCATCTCTTTCGGCAATCCATAAACATCGCCTCCTGCTAGCTCTAAGTGGTCTCCAGTCCTTACTATCCTAACCACCAACAATCCCTTTTCTTTTATTTGAAAAGTCGCGCTGTATTCTCTAATCCAATATTCTTTCTCTGTTCTAAGATTCTTCAGTTTTAAACCCTCGCCAATTTTAACTTCCAAAACTTCGAAAACCCCATATTCATTATCTTGAAGATCTTTGTAGGCCTGAAGTTTAAAAGGAGAAAGATTATAAGGATTCCTTTGGCAAAAATCTTGCAGAAGAGTCTTTTTATTTTTTAGGCGAAAATCAAACATTAACCATTCGTTAAATTTTCCCTTATCCTTTTCGACTATATCGAACTTTTCTCCGAACGTTAATTCAGGACGATTAAAAAACCTTCGGAGCGCCCTCAAAATCTCCTTTTCAAACTTAGGATTTCCAAGATAGTAATTTAAAAGTCTTGTTATGATTCCTTTTTCCATATGTAGATAGATGTAGATGTTGAACATCTACATCTATAACATGTCCTACATTTTAACTTTTTTGTCATATTTACTATTATCTCGGTTATAATATTTATTTATTACTTTCTAAAAAGTTTCATCTAGATCTGTCTCTTTAGGATTAGTCAAATAACAAGGGGCAAAAATTTATTTCTTCCATTTTATACTGTTGAACAAGCTCATCAACTTGTTTTTGAATTTTTTCATTATTCTTAGTTTGCTGCTTTTTTCTAAAATTCGCAAGAATATCTTGTCGTTTGTCAACGGGAAATAGAAATGTCATACTTTGAGAAAAAAATTTTAGCCTTTTCGGTCACTATCCCATA
>CAYVAX010000020.1:0-3605 GCA_964449235.1 uncultured Candidatus Saccharibacteria bacterium
AGTTACAATTTATCCCGGAGTTCAGATTATCGGAAAAACAAAAATTGGAAGTTTCTCATTTATTGGTTCTAATTCTATAATTAGAAATTCAATTCTGGCAAGAAATGTATTAATTAAAGAATTCAGTTTAATTGAAAATTCAATAATTGAAAATTCCTGCGAGATAGGACCTTATGCCCGCTTAAGGACAGGAACAATTTTAAAGCCCAGAACTAAAATTGGAAATTTCGTAGAAATAGAACAAGCTTGATTGGAGAAAATACGAAAATCAATCATCACGCCTATATCGGCGATGCTAAAATTGGAAAAAACGTAAATATCGGAGCAGGAACAATTACTTGCAATTATGACGGAAGTAAGAAACATAAAACTACGATCGAAGATAATGCCTTTATTGGTACACATAACAGTTTAGCCGCTCCTTTAAATATTGGGAGAAATGCATATACTGCAGCGGGATCTACAATTACTAGAAACGTTCCCGACGATTCTCTGGTAATTGGACGTTGCCGACAAATTGTAAAATTAAACTGGGTTAAAAAAGAAAATAAAAACCGACCTTGAAATAAGATCGGTTTTTTAGTACTAAAAATAAAATTTATATCCTGAATAATTGTTTTGCGTTTTGAGTGGTTTGATCAGCTAATTGCTCATACTCAACACCTTTTACCTCTGCAATCTTTTGAGTAATATATTTCACGTATTGAGATTCATTTCTAGGCCTACCTTTAAACTTCGGCTCTTTATCAAGACTGCGAACGGGCTCGGGAATTAAATAAGGAGCATCAGTTTCAACCATAATTCTTTCTATGGGAGTATTTCTAATCACTTTATCATAATCTCGAGCATAAGTAATTAATCCTGTAAAGCTTATATAAAATCCTAAATCCAGATATTGCTGAGCATAAGACCATCTACCCATATAGCAATGAAGAACGCCCTTAGGCTTAATTGAAAGATTCTGCTTAATGATTTTTAAAATTTCTGGAAATAGTTTGCGGCAATGAATGATTATGGGCTTATTCAATTGTTTTGCTAGTTGTAAGTGTTGAATGAATACTTTTTCTTGCAACTTTTGCATTTTTTTATCATGCTCGCAAAACATATAGTCTAACCCCGACTCTCCAATAGCGACTACCTTAGGCGATTTTGCTAATTGTTTAAATTTGGAAACATTAAATCTCTCCTTTCCAGTGCTGTGCGGATGAATAGCAATTGAAGCATACACTCCTTTGTTATACTTTTCTGCTATTTCTATTGCTTTTTGGGAAGTTTCATAATCTAGCCCTACATTAATAATATAAATATCATTGCGTAAACAATGATCAATAATTTTTTCTCTGTCCTTGTCAAATTCTCTAAGATTCAAATGTGCGTGAGTGTCAATAAGCATTATATAGAAAAATTCTAAATTCTCGGAAACAAAGCTTCTGATTTCCCAGAATCTAACTGCTGTTTTATTTTCCCGCTCGTTTCTGGCAAAAAAGGCTCAATCAATTTAGAAATTTCTGAAAGACAATAAAGTAAGTCCGATAATATTTGTTTAATCTTTTTATCATCTTCTATCTGCCAGGGTTTATTTTTTTCAATATAACTGTCGCAAAAACTAATCAAGTCCCATATTTCTTTCAGTGCTTTATACAATTTAAGTTCTTCCATTTTTTGTTTGTAACTATTTTTTGTTTCTTTAACTTTGTTTTGTATATTTTTAGCCGGTTTATACATAGAATTATAGGATATTTCATTCTTGGCAGCTATGTTTAAAATCCTAGAAGTTAAATTTCCCAAACCGTTGGCTAAATCAGAATTATATTTTTCCTCAAAAAACTGCTCCTTTGTATCCCCGTCCTGGCCAAAAGGAAACTGAGATAGTAAAAGGTAGCGAACAGCATCTGTCCCAAATCTTTCAATCATTTTATTAGGATCAATAACATTTTTTAATGTTTTACTCATCTTTTGTCCATTAATTGTAAAAAATCCATGAATAAATTCTTGATGCGGTAATTTATGATTAGTTGCTAATAACATTGCCGGCCAATAAATGGCGTGAAATTTAAGAATGTCTTTAGCTAATAAGTGAATCACTTGTCCATCTTGCCAGTAACTATCAAATTTTTTAGAGCCATTGCCGGTGATATAGTTTAGGAGGGCATCAATCCACACATAAATTGTTTGATTATTATCAAAAGGTAATTCAATCCCCCACTTTACTCTCTCTTTTTTTCGGGAAATAGAAAAATCGTCCAACCCTTGTTTTAATAATCCTAAAGTTTCTTTTTTGGCTTGAGAAGGATTAATTTTTAATTTATCATTTTCAATTAAGGACTTAACTTGTTTTAAATAATCCGTAAGTTTGAAAAAATAGTTTTTTTCTGAAATTTTTTCCGGCTTTATTTTATGATCAGGGCATACTCCATTTTCTAGCTCATTCTCAGTCAAAAATTTTTCGCATTCTGAGCAGTAAAGGCCTTGATATTCTTTTTCGTAAATAACTTCTTTATGTTTAAGTTTTTTTAGAAATTGTTTAACTGTTTTTTGGTGAATTTCATCCGTGGTCCTAATAAAGTGATCATATTTAATGTTTAAATTTTTCCAAGTGCGTTTAAACAATTCACTATTTTTATCGCAAAGATCCTGAGGACTAACACCTTGTTGTTCAGCTGATCTTGCTATTTTAGTTCCATGCTCATCTGTGCCTGTTAAAAAGAAAACGTCTTTTTTCTGAATTCTAAAAAAGCGCGACAAAACATCCGCAGCTAAGGTGGTATATGCGTGACCAACATGCGCTTTATCATTGGCATAATAAATAGGTGTGGTTATGAGAATTTTTTTCATGGCTTTATTACAACAACAAATTCGCCCTTGGGTTTAATCTGCTGTATAACATTATTAATTTTCCCTCGATAAATAGTTTCAAATTTTTTAGTCAATTCCCGACAAATTACAATTTCAAAATTACTTATTTCACCCAGCTGTTTTAAGGTTTTTAAAATTCTATAAGGAGATTCATAAATTATTATCGGACAATTTGAATCCGCAATTTGATTAAAAAACTTTTTACGACCCTTTTTATGTGGCGGAAAGCCCATAAAGCTGAAACAGTCAATGGCAAATCCAGAAATACTGGCTGCAGCAATAGCTGCGTTTGGACCCGGCACAGGAATAATTTTTAAATTTGCCAATTTATCAACAAGATAATTAATTAACTTATTTCCGGGATCAGAAATCCCCGGCGTACCAGAATCAGAAACTAATGCTAAGGTTTTATTCTGACTCAAAAGCTTTTCAATCTTGCTCACTTTTTTAAATTTACTATGTTGATGATAAGATTCTGTAGGAGTTTTAATATTATAATGATTTAACAGTTTTTTAGTTACTCTTGTATCTTCACACAAAATTAAATCTGCTTTTTTAAAAATATTTAAAGCCCTAAAACTTATATCCTCAAGATTGCCAATTGGCGTGGCTACGATGTATAATATAGGCATAACTAAATAAAGTTTAGCAGAAAACTTAATTATTGTTAAGTTTATGGTTATTACTCCTCATTTTTTAATAGGCGCAGCTATTGGATCCCGAATAAATAATTGGGTATTAATTACAGT
>CAYVAX010000020.1:3705-9808 GCA_964449235.1 uncultured Candidatus Saccharibacteria bacterium
ATCTCTAAAAAACTCTGCAAGAACTGCTGCTGTTGGAACTGCTAATAAAATTCCGATAATCCCAGCTAATTTTCCTCCAATTAATAATACCATAATTACCACCACGGGATTAAGTCCTACAGCTTTTTTCATTACTAAAGGAGCAATTAAATAGTTTTCTAATTGTTGCACAGCAATATACATTAACGCCACCCAAACTGCCAACAAAAACGGACCCTGAAACAAAGCCAGTATAACTCCGGGAATAGCTGCTAATACTGGTCCAATATATGGCACCAGCTCTAAAAGACCAGCAATGATTGCCAACAACAAAGCAAATCTAACATTTAAAATCCAAAGGCCCAAATAAACCAACGCCCCTACAATTACTCCTAACAATAATTGGCCTTGAAACCACTTGCCCATTTTTAACTGCGCTCTTTTCCATAAATTCAAAACATAAGATTCATGTTTTTTAGGAGTAATGATTCTAAGAAAATTACGAATACCGTTTTTTTGTACTGATAAATAAAAGGAAATTACAACTATAATCGCAATTGAAGCTAATCCTCCAAAGATATTAAAAGTTTTAGATAAAATAGCTGTTGCCGATTCTCGCAAAGACTCTCCGATACTCGCTAAGATTTTTTGAATTTCTGAAATTACCTTTTGATATTTTAAAGATCCACTTTGAAGGCTCTGAAATTTTTGATAAAGTTTATCAGCGTAGTCAGGAAATTCCCCGGAAAATGCTTTAATTTCTTTGGCTAAAGAAGGAATAAAAACTACTAATAACCCCACTAACAAGCCAATAGTTACTAAATAAATAATTAATACACTAATGATTCGAGGAATTTTAATTTTGTCAAAGTGCCTAGCTAATAGATCTACAGCAGAAGCAATAATAATCGAAAAAAACAATAAAACTAAAATGTCTCGAATTAAATAAAAAAAGGCTAAAAGCAGCGCAATAAATATTATCCGCCAAATAGTGTTTGTAGAAATATCAATAGATTTACTAGCCATATTATTAAAGCTTTAACAGCTTTTGAAATATTTTTTTGTCTTTAAACGGACCAATCAAAGCTAGGTTTAATTTTTGAGGTTTAAAAATTTGTTTTGCAACTTTATTCACGTCTTCAACTCTAACATTATAAATTCTATCAAATTTTTCCTGAGGGGTCAAAACTTTATTTGTCAAGATTTCCTGCCTCCCAAAAAATAAAGCAGTAGCGTCAGAAGACTCTAAATCTAGAATTGTTTTGCCCTTTATATAATCTTTAGCTTTTTTTAATTCTTCCTTTGTTATCCCCTGCTCCCTTATTCTCCTGTACTCTTTCAAGATTAAGCTGATTGCTGTTTTTACCCGCTTGTTATCAACTCCGGCCTGAGTTAATAAATACCCTGTATCTGTGTAAAACTCTGGCAAAGTGCGAATATAATACCCCAGCCCTCTTCTTTCTCTTAAAGAAATCCACAATCGAGAACTCATACTCCCCCCTAAAATTACAGACAATAAATTTATTGCATATTTTCGAGAATCAAAAACATCATAACCTCTCACTCCTAAACAAAAATGGGTTTGGTCGGTTTTTTTGTAATGAATTAAACTTTGAGGATTTTTCTGTTTCTCTACTACCTTCTTTTTGGGCTGAGACTTGCCTTTATTTATGGTTTTAAAATAATTATTAACTTTACTTTTTAGATCTTTTTGGCGAACATCTCCAGTTACAATCACTAATACATTTGAGGATAGGTAATACTTGTCCAAATAACTAACAAACTGACTTCTTTTCATTTTTTTTACCACCTGTTTATCTCCGGCAATGCTCCATCCAGCTGCTTGATTGCCATAAAGTAATTTTTCCCAAAGATCAGTAACATATTGCATAGGAGTGTCCAGGTACATATTAATTTCTTCAATAATTACTCCCTTTTCCCTTTCAATCTCTTGGGAGTCTATTTTGGAATTTAAAAATATATCTGAAACCCAGTCTAGGGCTAAGTCAATATGCTTACTATCCACTTTAGCCCAATAGCCAGTATATTCTTTTCCTGTAAAGGCATTAAATTCACCGCCTATCTTGTCTAATGTTTCAGCAATTTCTAAAGTATTTGGACGTTTTTTAGTTCCCTTAAAGAACATATGCTCCAAAAAATGCGAAATCCCATTATTGGTTTTAGTCTCATATTTTGATCCCGCCCCTACTAATACCAAAACAGTTACTGCCTTGGACCCTTTCATGGGAACAGTAATTGCTCGTAAACCGCTGGTGAGCTTGCTTTTTTTGTATTCCATAATGTTCTAATCTTTTTTTAATTCAATAATTTTATTTCAATTTTGAGGTAATTAAATAAGGTTTATTGTAAACCTTTCTGCTAGTGGGAATTTTGTATTACCAGAATCTTCTAAGTATTCTTAGCTTAATTTAGTGTTTAAATAATCTGCTAATTGTTCGATTTTTACTCGATTTTGTTTCATTGTATCCCTGTCTCGAACAGTAACATCGTTTTGCTTTAAGCTGTCAAAATCAACAGTTATGCAATACGGAGTGCCAGCTTCATCTTGAGCATAATACCGTTTTCCAATATTTCCTCGATCATCCCAGGCAGTATGAAATTTATTTTTCAATTTATCGTAAACTTCTCTTGCTTTTTTAACTAATTTAGGCTTATTAGCTAAAAGCGGAAATACAGCTACTTTTATAGGGGCAATATTGGGCTTAAATTTTAATACTACCCGATTATTCTTCTTGTCCTCATGATATACCTCGGTTAAAACTGCTAACATTGCTCTTTCTAATCCAAAAGAAGGTTCAATTACATGCGGAAAGAATTTTTCTTGAGTTTTAGAATCAACATATTTTAAATCTTTACCGCTTTTTTTAGAGTGTGTTTTTAAATCAAAATCAGTTCGATAAGCTAATCCTGTTAACTCATCAAACCCTTTAAAAGGAAATCTATATTCAATATCTTCGGTTTTTTTTGAATAATGGGCTAGTTCCTGTTTGCCATGCTCCCTCCAGCGTAAATTCTTTTTGTTAATTCCCAAATCTACAAACCAATTTTCCATTTCTGTTTTCCATTGCTTAAAATGTTTTTTCCAGTTTTCTTTTTGTATAAAATATTCTATTTCCATTTGTTCAAATTCTAACTTTCGGAAAATGAAATTTCCTAAAGTAATTTCGTTTCTAAATGCTTTTCCAATTTGAGCAATTCCAAACGGAAGCTTGGGGTGAAAACTGTCAATTACATTTTTAAAATTCACAAATATAGTTTGTGCGGTTTCTGGTCTTAAATATGCAATTGAAGAAGAATCTTCAACAGGACCGATAAAGGTTTTAAACATGGGAGTGAATTTTTTAGGAGGAGTTAACTCTCCATCACATTCCGGGCATTTTTTAGTTTCCAAATGATCTTCGCGAAAGCGTTTATGGCATTTTTTACATTCCACTAAAACGTCAATAAAGTCTTTAGTGTGACCAGAAGCCTCCCAAACCTTAGAATTCATTAAAATCCCTCCATCGAGTCCATAAATCTCAGATTTATTATGAACAAAAGTTTTCCACCAATTTTGTTTAATATTATTAGCCAGTTCCACGCCCAAAGGACCAAAATCAAAGGTGTTTGCTAATCCACCATAAATATCCGAACCTGGATAAACAAGTCCCCGGCGTTTACAAACTGATACAATTTTATTCATTAAATCCATATTATTCAACTACTTCTCCGTCTCCTATCCCTATTAAAGAATCATCGGGGAGATCAGTAGCAATTGCATGACTAAAAGCTTCTAGGGTTTCTCCAGTAAAGCTGTCCTCTGCCTCTAGGCTGGATTCGTCAATTAAAACTGGAGTAGTCCCTATTTGAGTAATCGATGGTCTTAAAGCAATTTGAAAAACTAATTCATGGGCAGGAATTAAAAATCCAGTTCCTGCAGGAACACTGTCAATTGTCCAAGTTACTCGATTGGTTCTTTGATTATATTCTAAATGACTGTTTTTTGAAAGTGAACTATGAACATCCCGCCAAACAGTTCCTTGGGGTAAAACCGCTGATACTCGAACATTTTTTAAATCATTGGAGGAATTTGTAATTTGCCAATGAATAGTATAAGTGGTGGTTTTGTTCACTTGAGGAGGAATGGGTCCAAAATTAGTAATATCTGCTGAACTTTCGTTATGATAAGCTTTGGTCCCAAGAGTAACATTGCTGTTAATTTTAGAAATAAAAGTTTTCCTTACTTTTAATTTATCTAAATTAAATTGAGGCGGAACATTAACTGTCTCTAACTCCACCTCAGCTATTGCCTCAAAGTTTTTATCTTTAGAACTGTTAATTGTGAGATTTTCTGCAATTGATACAGAAAATTTTACTTCTCCAGATTGGTTAGGAGGTAAAAGTGCTAACGAAGAAACATCTGCTGCGCTCCAGGTAATAATATTATTTAAACTGTCAAAAAAGCCTTTTTGCTGAAGATTAAGATTTTGAAAATCAAAACCTCCTCCTTTCAAGTTTATTTTTAAGATTAACTGGCTTAAGGCAATATCGGTGTTATTTTTAAATTCAATTTTGTAATTTAATTTTTCTCCAGGGTCTACGCTGTTTACCTCCTCCTGATTATTTAAAGACAAAGAAAGCAATAAGGGCGAAGAAGAAATCGTAGTAATAGAATCAGCTTGACTGTATTGCAAGCTTTTATCATTTTCAACTTTGCTAATAAATGTTTTCAATATCTTTTTTTCTCCCTCCAGTCCTTCTAATGTTCCTGAAACCTTAATTGTTCCCCTTTGTTCGGGCCCTAAATTTTCTATTTCCCAAATATTATTTTCTTTTGCAGGCTCGGGTTGGGATTGCTGAAATGAAAATCCTGAAGGATAAATTAATTCCACTCTTAAATTATTAAATTCTCTGTCAGTATTATTTAGATAATCAATAGTATAGCTGACCTCTTCACCGTTAATTGCCTCTTGAGGAATAGTTAGGTAGAGGCCAATTAAAACTGATCGAATTTCTGGTTTAAGCAAAGCAGTATTTTCAAACTCAGAACTTATATTCTCTGGCTGATAAGTTAGCCGAACTCTTAAGGGTTTAATACTCCCTTTTTCTCCAGTCAACCTTATTTCAAACTGTTTAACTCCTTCTTGCTTGGGAGAAATGGTCTCGAGATCAAAAACTTGTTGAGTAAGCTCCTCGCCCTGAAGAGAATAAGCTCCGTGAGGATAATCAATAATTAATTTTGCATCCTTTAAAGATACTCTGTTATCATTGCTATAACGAACATCAAATTTTACTTCTTCTCCAGAAGCAACTTCTATTGGTCCAGTAATTTCTAATTCTACCTTAGTTTTGGAAAAAGAAAACCAGCCCTTTAAAAAGGCAATTCCAGCAATTAAAATTAGAAGAAAAATAACTATTCCCAAACCAACCTTAAGATGTTTTTTCTTTATTCTAAATTCAGGTTTGGATTTTTTTGATTTACTATCTTCTACTTTAATTTTTTTTACACTAAAGTCTTGTTGATCGTCCATAGCTTAATTATATCAAATTTAGTATATATCTGCTAAATTTTTAACTTCAGCAGGATCATAACCTAATAGATTAAGTAAATTATTACGAAAATTGGGAATTAATTTAGGTTCTAACTGCTTAACATCAAGATTGTCAAAAGCAATTAAGATTAATTTCCAAATATCTTCATCTTGTTCTTCTCCTACAATCAATTGATCAATAATGTCCTTTATTTCCCAGGCATGATTCATTTTTTTTAAGTCCTTTCGCATAGATAAAAATTGATCTAGCAAAGTTGCATCTTTTAGAATTAAAGATTTTTTACCTTCTACTAAAATTAGATAAGTATATGAAAGAGGCTCTACATAGCTACGAAGCTTGCTTTGCAATTTCTTTACACCTTTGGCTAAAATCCTGATCTTGCCCAATTGTTGAGTATATGCAGTTAAAAGCCGATCTGTTTCTCCAATGTCAGCTGAGTCTAAAATTATTGCTTCAGTTTTAATCATTGATTAAAAAAATATGTAAATTAATTACATATTTAATTCTATACTTTTCTATTCAATTATTCAACTAAAAATGATTTTTTCAGCTTTTGTTTGGGTTGGATATA
>CAYVAX010000021.1:0-9761 GCA_964449235.1 uncultured Candidatus Saccharibacteria bacterium
ATCCTCTTCGGACTCCTGGGAAAAATTTTGATCTTCCTGTTCAATTAAAATTTCTCTGGGTTTTGATCCTTGCGCCGGACCAATAATTCCGTTTTCTTCAAGCATATCTAATATTCGAGCTGCTCGGGCATACCCGATTTGCAAACGCCTTTGGAGATAAGAGGCAGATGCCTTCCCGGCCTCAATAACTAATTTTTTAGCCTGTTCGTATAAAGGTTCTTCACTAACATCTCCAGCCCCTTTAATCGGGGTTTTTTCATCTGAAGAAGGAATGGTTACTTCTTCAGAATAATCAACGTCTTCTTTGTCTTTAATCGCTTTCACTACATTTTTAACTTCAGATTCGGAAACATAAACACCTTGAATACGCTTGGGATGCGCAGCTTCACCAGATAGAAATAATAAATCTCCATTACCTAAAAGTTTTTCTGCTCCTGCCATATCCAGAATCGTGCGGGAATCAACCTGGGAAGCAACCTGAAAAGCAATTCGAGAAGTAATATTAGCCTTAATTAGGCCGGTAATTACCTCCACAGAGGGTCGTTGAGTGGAAACAATTAAATGAATACCTACTGCCCGTGACATTTGAGCCAAACGAATAATTGCTCCTTCCACTTCCCGGCCAAAAGCAGCCATAATGTCTGCTAACTCGTCAATAATAATGACAATACATGGAAGAGTTTCTGTTTCTTTCTTGGAATTATAGGTAAAAACATCTCTAGCTTTAACTTCTGATAACAGCTCATAGCGTCTTTCCATCTCGCTGATTGCCCACTTTAAAGCATTGCTAGCTTTATTCAAATCAACAATTACAGGTGTAAGTAAATGCGGAATATCGTCATACCGTGGAAGCTCTACTCTTTTAGGGTCTATTAAAATGAATTTTAATTCCTCAGGAGTTTTTTGATAAAGCAAGGTAAGAATCAAAGAATTAATACAAATACTCTTTCCGCTGCCTGTAGCTCCGGCAATTAACAAATGGGGCATTTTTGCTAAATCTGTCCAAACTGGATTACCGGCTACATTCCTTCCCAAAACTAAATTTAATCGCGAAGGATCCTTTCTTAAATCGATTCCTTCTAATAAATTTCTTAATCGCACTAAAGTTACTGCCTTATTGGGAATCTCAATACCCACCAAAGAACGGCCAGGAATAGGAGCTTCAATTCTGATGGGATGAGCAGCTAAAGCCAGAGACAAGTCTCTGTGAAGGGCAGTAATCTTGGACAATTTAACTCCACTGGCCGGCCTCAGAGTATATTGAGTTACTGTAGGGCCAACATGAACCTCCCCCATTTCTACTTCAATCCCAAAATTTTCCAGAGTTTTTTGTATCACCCGGGCACTCATTTTAATATCTCCGCTAGATGGTGAGCCCTTGTCTTCTTTTAACAGCTCCAGAGAAGGAAAATCGTAATCTGAAGACAATGAAGGAGAAGGGGTAGGAATTAATTCTTCTTCCTGTTCGCCCTTTTTAAGATCCTTTTTATTAACAGATTTAACTTTAAATTTAGGCTTAGGAAGAATTTTATTGAAAAATCCAGATTTTTTTTCTGGTGATTCTAAGTCTTTAGCAGCTCTCACCTCCTGGCCTAAATCTTCTAGATTCTCTTGTTGTTCTTTTTTCTTCTTTTTCTCTTTTTTAAGTGGAATATTGAATGCGATTAAAATAGAAATTAAAATTAAAGCTAAAAAAACTACAAATGAAGCCCATTTGCCTAAAGCATATAAAAACGGCCAACTGACAACATAGCCGATATACCCTCCTTTTTGCTCCTGGGGATAAAGAACATGCACCAGGCTAAGAAATCCCAGAATAAAAATGATTGATCCTAAAGCTACTGGAAGATAAACGTTTTTGTGAATAAATTTTAGAATAATAAATCCAGCAACAATTAAAATTAAAGGAATTAAAAATATTGCTTGTCCTAATAATAGTTTTGCATATTCATAAAATTCCTCTCCAAATCTGCCTGCTAACCCCTTAAATGCCAACATAATTAAAACTCCGAGGGTGAATAAAACAATTACTACAATTCCTCGTTTGGTTTCAGGATCAAGGCTTAAAAATTCCTTTTTTTCAGGTTTTTTTTCCGGACGCTTTTTTTTGGGACGCCCGGGTTTTCTTTTTCTGCTCATATTTTTATTATACCACAAACTGTTTGGAATTTGAAAAATAAAGAGTTTCTCTATGCGCTACAATTTTAGATAATTTATATTAATATTTTTTGTAAGTTCGTTAAAAATTAAATCAAGAGATAAAAAATTAAGAAAACCTAAAAGCAACAAGTTGAGGGCTGGAAATTACTAACAGTGTTTTGGGATTCCTTTTGGATAAAGTACCTTAATGAGCATTAAAGATTTCAAAAAGTGCCAACATATATTGGCACTTTTTTCATTAAAATCAAAAACTCGTTTTTTATCCCATTACCCATTTCCCTTTTCCATTCTTTCTAAATCCAGTTCCAGCTGGAATCATTTTTCCGATTATAACATTTTCTTTTAATCCTTTTAGCCTGTCAATTTTCCCTTCAATAGCAGCATTGATTAATACTCGCACTGTTTCTTGAAAAGAAGCTGCAGATAAAAAGCTCTCCGTAGTCAAGGAAACTTTAGTAATTCCCAATAAAAGAAGTTGACAAGTAGCAAGGTTTCCTTTATTCTTCTTCACCTTTTCGTTCTCTTCTAAAAATCGATCTTTTTCAGTAACCACTCCGGGTAATAAATTAGTGTCTCCGGCATCTTTAACTCTTACTCGGGAAAACATTTGTTTAATAATAATCTCAATGTGTTTATCGTGCAGTCCCCCTCCCTGGGAAGAATAAATTTTTTGTATTTCTTTAACAATGTATCGCTGGACTGCTTCTTGGTCGGTTAATTTGAAGAATGGTTTCAAGTCTAAAGGACCTTCGTGAAGAGGCTGACCTTTAACAACCAAATCTCCTTTTTTAACTAAAAGATTTATTCCAGATGGAATAGTGTATTGTTTAATATTCTCTTGCTGTTTTTTATTTGGTTTCTTGCCTTTTTTAGTTTTGTCGGTTTTAATAGGTTTAATTTTGATAATATGCTGCTTTTCTTCTGTTTGAATATCTATAACTTTCCCATCTGTGTTTGACATTGCAGCTTTTCCTTTAGGAGAACGAGCTTCAAAAACTTCTTCTACCCGAGGCAATCCCTGGGTAATATCTGTATCGCCAGCAATACCTCCGGTGTGAAAAGTTCTCATTGTAAGCTGGGTTCCAGGTTCTCCAATTGCTTGTGCAGTTACAATCCCTACAGCTTCTCCTAGTTCCACTAACTTATTTTTCCCCAAATCATAACCATAACATTTTTTACAAACCCCGTGCTTGGTTTTACAACTTATTGGAGAACGAACTCTAATTTTCTCAATCCCGGTTTCGTCAATTTTTTCAGATAATTCTTTGTCTATAAGCGTTCCTTTCTTGGCAATAATTTTTCTAGTTTTAGGTTTATTTACATTTTCTAAAATTATTCTTCCAAAAATACGTTTAGCAAAAGAAACTCCGATCTTTTTATTGTCCTCCCGGTAAAGAGTAATCCCTTGTTTATCTTTGCAGTCTTCTTCTTTAACGATTACATCCTGAGCAACGTCAATAAGTCTGCGAGTCAAATATCCAGCTGTGGCTGTTCTTAAAGCTGTATCCGAGGTTCCCTTTCGCGCTCCATGAGTGGAAATGAAATACTCTAAAACATTAAACCCTTCTTTAAAACTATTCTTAATTGGCAGCTCAATAATTTCAGAAGCAGGATTAATTACCAGCCCTTTCATTCCAGTTATTTGTACTGGCTGGGCCCAAGAGCCTCGGGAACCAGAACTAAATGCAGCATAAACCGGACCATTGCTGTCTAGGGCTTTTGGAACTGCTTTTGCTACCTCTCTTTTGGTTTTGTCCCATATTTCAATAATCCTTGTTCGTCTTTCCTGTTTGCTAAACAGCCCTTGGCGATATTGCTTTCTAATTTTATTGGCTTGTTCTTCTGCTTTTGCCACCAATTCCTTTTTCTCCTCTGGAACCCGAAGGTCGTCTAAGCTCATAGTAATTCCGGATTTGGTAGCAAATTTAAATCCTAAACTCTTTACCTTATCCAAAATCTCCCTAGCAATCTTGTTCTCATATTTTTCAATCAAATCATCAACTAAAATTCTCAGTTTTTTCTTGCCTAGTTCTTGATTAATGAATTTATAATCAGCAGGCAAAATATCATTGAATAAAATACGTCCTACGCAAGTTTCAATCAAGCTGCCTTTGGCTTGATTTCTTTTTTTGCCAGGAATAAAAAGCTTAATTTTAGCCTTTAAATCTATTTTTTCAAGCTGGTAAGCTAAAATAGCTTCATTGGGATTAGCAAATATTTTTCCTTCTCCTTCTGCTCCTTCTACAATCTTGGTCATAAAATAGCAGCCAAGAACAATGTCTTGAGTAGGAATTACTGTAGATTCTCCAGAAGCAGGCTTAAACAAATTCTTGGAAGAAAGCATAATTTGTTCAGCTTCTCGCTGAGCTTGCCTAGACAAAGGAACATGGACTGCCATTTGATCTCCGTCAAAATCAGCATTAAACGGCAAACAAACCATGGGAGGAATTTGAATAGCATAACCTTCAATTAGTACAGGTTTAAATGCCTGCACTCCTAAACGATGAAGGGTTGGTGCCCGATTTAATAGCACGTGCCGATCTTCAATTACCTCTTCAAGCATTGCCCAGACTTCACTAGTCCCCTGTTCAATCAATCGTCCTGCTCCCCGAACATTATATGCATACTCATTTTCAATTAATTTTTTAATAACAAAAGGTTTAAACAGCTCCAGGGCCATAGTTTTGGGAATTCCGCATTCATTGAGTTTCAATTCCGGTCCAACCACAATAACTGAACGACCAGAATAGTCTACTCGTTTACCCAATAAATTCTGTCGGAATCTTCCCTGTTTTCCCTTAAGCATGTCTGCTAAAGATTTCAATTGTCTTTTTTGTCCAGTAGAAGCAACTACTGCTCCCCGGCCTCGTCTGGCAGAATTATCAATCAATGCATCTACTGCTTCTTGAAGCATTCTTTTTTCATTTCTGCAAATAACTTCTGGAGCATTAAGTTCTAATAATTTTTTTAAACGATTATTACGATTGATTACTCTTCTATATAAATCATTAACATCAGAAGTTGCAAATCTTCCGCCATCAAGCTGAACCATTGGTCGTAATTCTGGAGGCATTACTGGGATTACAGACATAAACATCCATTCCGGTCTGATTCCTGAGCCCTGCATGCGCTTAACCAATCTTAGCCTTCTTAACAATTTTCTGCCTTTAGAAGCTGGGGCTTTTTCCAGTTTTTTGGTCAATTTTACAATCATTTTATTAAGATCAACGCTTTTAGCAATATCACTTAATGCCTGAGCTCCAATTCCGGCTTCAAAAATATGACCATATTTCATACTTAAATCTTGATAAGCAGTTTCAGATAAAATTCTCCAATTAGAAATTTGTTTCAATTCGTCAAGGGCCTTATTTCGTTCATGCTTAAGAAGTTGTCTGTCTTTTTTGTTTTTAATATTTTTTAATTTTTGATGATATTCTTTTTCAATCTCTTTAGCTGCTTTTTCTTTTTCTTTTTTGTCTACTTTGCTAATAATGTATGCGCCGAAATATACAACTTTTTCTAGATTTTGAAAGGACATGTCGAAAAACAAGCCCATTTTAGATGGAACTCCCCGTAAAAACCAAATATGAGAAACCGGGGCTGCTAGTCTAATATGCCCCATTCTTTCTCTTCTTACTGAAGATCGGGTTACTTCTACACCGCAACGATCACAAACTATTCCTTTATAGCGAATTCTTTTATACTTTCCACAATAACATTCATAATCTTTTTCAGGGCCAAAAATTCGTTCACAGAACAATCCGTCTTTTTCTGCTCGTTGGGCACGGTAATTAATAGTCTCTGGCTTAGTAACTTCGCCATAAGACCATCTTAAAATTTCTTCCGGACTGGCTACCTTTAACTGCATCGCGTCGAAATCATCTAGTTTTCTTACATTTTGATCCATAATCTATTTTTTAGATTTAGTTTTTTTAATTTTTTTCCTGGCTTTTTTAATTTTTTCTCTTTGTTTGGAAACTTTTTTGGTTTTTCTTTGTTTAGCTTTTTTACTCACTTTTTCAATTTTCTTTTCTGGTTTTTTAGTAGGGGTCTTTTTTTCTTTTTCAGAAGGCTGTTCAGTTCCTTTTTCTTTTATTAAATTTACAGAAAATCCTAATGACTTTATTTCATTAACAAGCACATGAAAAGAAGCAGGTATATTTGGTTTTTTAATTGCATTTCCTTTAATGATTGCATCATAAGTATTTGCTCTTCCCAGTACATCGTCGGACTTTATAGTCAGCATTTCCTGCAATGTCTGAGCTGCACCGTATCCTTCTAAAGCCCAAACTTCCATTTCCCCAAATCGCTGTCCGCCAAATTGAGCTTTACCTCCCAGGGGTTGTTGGGTAATTAAGGAATAAGGTCCGATTGCCCGAGTATGGATCTTATCCTCCACCAGATGAATTAACTTCATCATGTAAATATATCCTACAGTTACTTTTTGCATAAACGCCTTTCCAGTTCGACCGTCATAAAGTTTAACCTTGCCAGATTCTGGAAGTCCGGCTTTAATCAGTTCTTTTTTAATCTCCTCTCCGCTTACTCCTGAAAATGGCGGGCTGCATGTTTTGTATCCTAAACGCTTAGCAGCCCATCCTAAATGAGTTTCTGAAATTTGACCAATATTCATTCGAGAAGCAACTCCTAAGGGGTTAAGAATCATATCTACAGGAGTTCCGTCTTCCAGGCAGGGCATATCTTCTTCAGCTAATATTTTAGAAATTACTCCTTTGTTTCCATGCCTGCCAGCCAATTTATCACCTACGGAAACTTTACGAAATTGAGCTATCTCCACCTGAATAGTTTTAATTACTCCTGTGGCAAGCTTATCGCCCCGATCTCGTGAAAAAATCTTTATTCCAATAACCCGGCCGCGTTTACCATGGGACAGGGTTAATGAAGAATCTTTAACATCGCGGGCTTTTTCTCCAAAAATTGCTCGCAATAATCTTTCTTCAGCTGTGAGATCAGCCTCTCCTTTGGGAGAAATTTTTCCCACAAGAATATCTCCAGGGCCAACTTCGGCTCCAATTCTGATTACTCCTTCCTCGTCTAAATCTTTTAGTCGATCTTCTCCAACATTAGGAATATCAGGAGTAGTAATTTCCGGTCCTAATTTTGTATCTCGAACATCGCAAGTGAATTCTTCAATATGAATAGAGCTAAAACGATCGTCTTTAACTAATTTATTGGAAATAATGATTGCGTCTTCAAAGTTAGCCCCTGCCCAAGGCAGAAAGGCAGCTAAAATATTTTGACCTAAGGCCAGTTCTCCTTGCTCTGTAGATGCTCCATCAGCAATTACTTCTCCCCTTTTAACAGCTTGATCTTTAGAAACAATCGGCTTTTGCGTAATACAGGTATATTGATTAGAGCGGGTAAATCCATGAAGCCGGTAAGTAGTTTCTTTTCCATCCGGAGAAACTTCTATTACTCCCCCTAATTCCTGTGATTTTTCATCTTTTTTAGCTGGAGATTTTTCCCTTCGTTTAGAGCTGAACTTTCCAGGTTTAACTTTTTTAGGATGTCTGATTACAATATGATCTGCATCCACATCTACCACTTTTCCGTGTTCATAAGCTAATACTGTTTGACCTGAATCTTGAGCAGCTCTTTTTTCAACTCCTGTTCCCACTAGCGGGCTTTGGGGATTAATCAAAGATACTGCCTGGCGCTGCATATTTGAGCCCATTAAAGCTCGATTAGCATCGTCTTGTTCTAAAAATGGAATCAGGGCAGTAGCAACACTAATTGGCTGATAAGGAGAAACATCTACATAATCAACTTGATTTCTTTTAACTACTCCTGGCTCTCCTTTAATTCTTGCTTCTACGCGGTTATTAGAAAAACGATTATTTTTATCTAAAACTTCTCCAGCATGAGCAATAATATATTTTTGTTCTTCACTGGCATCAAAAAACTCTATTTTCCTAGTCACCCTTCCATTTTCCACTTTGCGATAGGGAGTTTCAATAAATCCGTATTTGTTTAATTTTGCATAAGTGGCTAAATGCCCCACTAAACCAATATTCGGACCTTCCGGTGTTTGAATCGGACAAATCCGGCCATAGTGGCTGGAATGAACATCTCGAACTTCAAATCCCGCTCTTTCCCGGGCTAATCCTCCAGGCCCCATTGCTGACAATCTGCGTTTATGCTCCAATTCTGCTAATGGATTTACCTGGTCCATAAATTGAGAAAGCTGGGAAGAGGTAAAAAATTCCTTAATAGTTGCAATTAAAGGTCGGGAATTAATTAATTGTCCAGGGGTTAAGGTGTAAATATCCAGGGTAGACATTCGATCCCGGGCAATTCTCTCCATGCGCGTAAACCCAATTCTTAATTTATTTAAAAGTAATTTATCTAACGGCCTTACCCGCCTATTTCCTAAATGGTCAATATCATCAGCAACTGCATCCGGATCGTTATTCATTCGAATAATTTCTTTAACCACTAATAGTAAATCTTCCAGCCTTAATACCCGATGTTCTTTATCTAAAGGAGTTTTAATATCCAAACGCTGATTCATTTTAAATCTTCCCACTTCTGCTAGGTCGTAGCGTTCGAAATTAAAAAACATGTTTTCAATTAATTGTTTGGCATTATCCGCAACTGCCAAATCTCCTGGCCTCAACCGCTTATATATCTCCACAAATCCCTGGGATTGATTTTCTGAAGGATCGCGTTTAAGGGTTTGTTCAATAAACTGAGTGTCAGAAACATCAACATCTTTAAAATATTTTTTAATTTCTTCATCAGTTTCCATTCCAAATGCACGAATTAAAGCTGTTACGGGAATTTTTCTTTTGCGGTCAATTTTAACAGACATTATACCATTGGCGCTGGTTTCAAATTCTAACCATGCTCCGCGGTTGGGAATAATTTTTGCACCATAAACTTTTTTTCCGCGATTATATCCAGGCGCAAAAAAAACGCCGGGAGAACGAATTAGCTGTGAAACCACAACTCTCTCCACGCCGTTGACTATAAACGTTCCCCTGGGAGTAATCAGGGGAAAGTCAGATAGAAAAATTTCTTGTTGTTTAGCTTCCTTAGTCTTTCTGTTGTTTAATTTAATTTGAGCTCGTAAAGCAGATTCATAAGAAAGCCCGTATCGTTTTGCCTCTGCCTCATTGCATTTAGGTTCATCTAAGGAATAATTTTCAAAGCTCAACTCCAGGTCCTTGCCGCTGTAATCTTTGATTGGAGAAACTTCATCAAAAAGATCTTTAAACCCTTGATCTAAAAATCGCTGGTAACTGGAAAGCTGAACCTCAACCAAATTAGGTAAGGGGTATAAATTTTTAGGATATTTGGAAAATAGTTTTTCGGTTTTTTTAGTCATGATATAAGAAAAAGTTCCCTAATCATTTATTTCAATCAGGGTTATATATTTACAGTATTTAGCTTTTTATTTTAGAAAAGCTAAAATAGTTTTTAGCGTTTAGCTTGATTTAAGATTTAAACCAAGTTCTAAAGCTGTTTTAATACTTTTTATTATTCTATACGAAGTATACCTATTTTTAGATAAATCTTCAACTTTTACACTCTCAATGGCAGTAATTCCTATTTTACTCTTTTTCAAAATTTTGTCAAGT
>CAYVAX010000022.1:0-9739 GCA_964449235.1 uncultured Candidatus Saccharibacteria bacterium
TCAATAAAAATTGTACTATATCATCCATAATAACACAAGGGCTGAGAGTAATCAACCCTGCGCAATAAATCATCTAAAATGACACGCCCTGAAAAAACTTGCGTAAATATTAAAATTTATGTTATCATACACAATATGAAAAACGATTTTGAAATTCCAAAAAAAGAAATTCAGGCTAATAAAAACAAAACCTTATTCCTGGCCGCAGTTATTGCCACTATTTTCCAAATCGGATGGCTAGTTTTAGAAATGCTCGGTTATCAACCAGTTCTTTTTGAAATGACTGCTGTCTATTTGCTTATCCTGGTTACTTACGCCATCCACAATCGATTAATCAAATGGAAAGATGGGACTTATAAAATCAGAAAAGGTGAATTTTTTGTTTACTTTTTCTGGGCATTCACATTTGTAATATACACCTTACACGTTTTCAATATTATTACCGAAATCCCTGACCAGCTGGGAGTAACATTCAGCGGTGTTACTGTCATATTTTTCGGCAGTGAAATAATTAAAATAGTCGGAAGATTATTACAAGAAAAATGAAAAAAGATATTCATCCTAAATACTATCCCAATGCTGCTATTCGCTGCAGTTGCGGGAATGTAATAAAAACTGGAGCTACCAAGCCTGAGATAAAGGTGGAGATTTGCAGTGCTTGCCATCCATTCTATACTGGCAAAGAAAAAACAGTAGATACTGCCGGACGAGTAGAGAAATTCAAACAAAGATTAGCTAAAAAATCTCAAACTAATAAACCCAAGAAAAAGAAAAAAACATGAGCAAGAGCATTATAATGGAAATCCGAGCAGGCGCTGGAGGAGACGAAGCAGCGCTTTTTGCTGCCGACCTGTTTAAAATGTATACCAAGTTTGCTGAAAAAGAAAACTGGAAAAGCTCTGTAATTAGTTCCCATAAAACAAGCCTGGGCGGAGTTAAAGAAATAATTTTTAAACTTTCTAACGACGATCCCTATCCAAAATTAAAACAAGAAAGCGGAGTTCACCGCGT
The DNA here is from genome assembly GCA_964449235.1 of uncultured Candidatus Saccharibacteria bacterium. Lineage (GTDB taxonomy): Bacteria > Patescibacteriota > Minisyncoccia > RBG-13-40-8-A > JAUWHN01 > CAYVAX01. Next base: position 1,012 of record CAYVAX010000022.1, read on the forward strand.
TCAGCGCATTCCAGAAACTGAAAAAGGCGGCAGAATTCATACTTCCACTGCCACTGTAGCTGTGCTTCCTCAGGTTAAAAAAGATGAAATTAAGATAAATCCTAAAGATTTGAAATTTGATACTTATCGAGCCTCTGGGCCTGGCGGGCAATATGTTAACAAGAGAGAATCAGCAGTAAGAGTTACTCATTTGCCCACAGGATTAACAACCGCTTCTCAGCAAGAAAGAACTCAACTGGCTAATCGCGAAACAGCATTGACAATTTTACGCTCCAAGCTTTACGCCAAACAATTAGAAAAAAAACTAAAAAAAAGAGGCGCCCTTAGAAGGAACCAAATTGGAAGCGGAGAAAGAAGTGAAAAAATACGAACGTATAACTTTCCGCAAGATCGAATAACCGATCATCGAATTAATAAAAAATGGCATAATCTGGACAGTATTCTCAGCGGCAACTTAAGACCAATTATCCGGGCTTTTAAAAAGCATTGGAATAAAAATAAATAACAGGTTATTGCTTAACGATTTTTACTTGTTTTATCTTTTTTCTGTCTGCAGTCTTTACTTCCAAACTTAAATCACCAATATTGAGCTTTTCTCCGGATTCGGGAATCCGGTTTAATTTATCCTCAATAAGCCCGCTAATAGTTAAATATCCCTGATCTAAAGAGATATTAAAGAAATCGTTAATGTGCTTAATTTCAGTATTCCCGTGAACTAATATTGTTTTTTTATTTATCCTTTTTATAAACTCCTTGGAAATATCGGTTTCGTCAATAATTTCTCCAACTAATTCTTCAATAACATCTTCTAGAGTAGCAATTCCGGTTATCTCTCCATATTCATTGACCGCTATTGCCATATGAACATGCTTTACCTGGAATTCACGCATTAATTCATCGACAAACATGGATTCTGGTACAAATATTGCCTTGCGGGCAATTTTTTTTAATCTCACACTATCACTTTTATTTTTAGCTAAATGTATTAAAGCATCGTTTTTGTATAAAATACCACTAATTTGGTCAATGCTTTTTTTGTATATTGGAATCCGGGAAAATGGCGAATTTATGATCTTGCCCTTAACCCCCTTTAATTTCCTATCTTCCTTAAGAGCATAAACTTTTGAACGCGGAGTCATTACATCTCCGGCAGTAATATCATTAAGTTGAAAGACTTTTTTAATTATTTCGGCTTCTTTTTTCTCAACTGTCCCCTCTTCTACCCCCACAGAAGTCATTATGCGCAGTTCCTCTTCGGTTATTGCTGGAACTCTCAAACCTCCTTTGGGATAAACTTTTTCAAACAGCCAGGTTATGGGTAATAAAATGTTTTCTATTAAAAATACCGGCCGGGAAAGAAATAAGCATATTGATTGATTATACTTAATGCTCAGCGATTTTGGAGTTATTTCTCCGAATACAAGAATGATCAAGGTCATTATTCCAGTAGTAATTCCTACTACGCTGGAACCAAATAAATCAGTAACAATAACTGTTGCCAGAGAAGCAGCAGCAATATTAACTAAATTATTACCGATCAAAATCGTAATTAACAGCCTTTGGGGATCAGATTTTAATTTCGCAACCAATTTTGCATTTTTCTTTTTCAGAGAAATTATTTTTTTTAGTTTAATATCGCTTAACGAGAAAAAAGCTGTTTCTGCTCCTGAAAAGAAACCTGATAACAAAATTAAAATTATTAATAAAATATACATCTTATTGCTGATTAATTATATCGATTTGCTCTTGGAGTGTGGCTGCCAATTCCATCACTCTGTCACCGTAAAATTGCAAAGAAGGTTTTTGCCAATTGCCTCCTGCTAAATAAATCATATATGCCCGATGTTCGGCTGTATAAGCGTGAGAAGTAGCCCCGGCATTGGCTAAATACAGAGCAGAAGCAATAAATGCATCCTCCATATCCCAGGGATTCGGAGGATTATTTCCAGTAAGAGCAGCAACCCGACTTTCATAACCCAGCCAGGTGGTAGGAATAAATTGAGCCGGCCCCATTGCGCCTCCCCAACCGTACCAGGCCCTTTTAGAAACTGGCATCATGTCGGGATCAAATCCTAATTTTTCGCAGATTACCAAATACGCAGAGTGCTGACGGGGACTCATATCTTCACGCCAGGTTCCTGTGCCTACATTTACGCCCCAGCCTGATTCCTGACTTAAAACTGCCAATAAAAATGCAGGCCTGACTCCGGTCAGTGATAGAGCGCGCTCGGCATATCTTAACGCATCTTCAAACTTTAATGAACCTCCCATTCCTTGAAGGATGTATAGCTGACTGCGAATAGAGTTAGCATCTTTTTGTTTGTTTTTTACTAATCGCTGGTATAAATATTCTTGACCTCGGGTTTCTTCCAGCAGTTCTTTGCGCTGATTTTTTTTCTTCTGAATAGAATATTTTTGGGTTTCTTGAACTGCTTTTAATCCGATCATTTCATTTCTTTTTTCTTCAAGCTCTTCTTTTTTTATCTCCAGCTCTTTTTTTAATTTCCTAATTTCCTCTAAAGATTTTTGAATTCCTAATTGTAAATTTTCCAAGGATTGGATTTCAAAAAAGAAATCTGAAAAATTATCTTGAGTCAAAATGATTTCTAAAATTGAGACCTCGTCGTATTTATAAATCTCTCTTATTAATTCCCCTAAAATTACTTTTTCATTTTCAGATTGTTGTTCTAGCTCTTTAATATGGTTATCAGTTTCATCAATTTCCGATTCTGTTTCTTGAACGATTAAAGCCATCCTTTCAATTTCCAATTCATATCTTTTGATCTGGTTGTCCAAAAGACTGATTTCTCTTTCCAGGCTTTGGGCCTGTCCTTGTATCTCCTGAATAGTGCCCCGATATTTCTCTATCTGTTGAGTCAACTCTTCAATGCGCGCATTTAATTCTTCTCGAAGCTTTTTAGCTTTTTCACTGGTTTCTTCGGCTGTTAACCGAAAAACAGGAGCAAGCAACAACAAAAGGATTAATAACGTACAAAAAAAACCCGAAAATAAGCTGATTCGAGTTTTTCTCGAATGAAATCTATTGTATTTAAATTGTTTTAAAATACGCATTTATTTTTTTTCAGCTTTTGACTGATCAGCTGAAGACTGATCTTTTTCGCCAGAAGCTTCAGAAGGTTTTTCCTCCTTCTTAGGTTCTTTTTCTTCGCCTGTCTCTTCCATCTCTGCAGCCTCTTCCTCTTCTTCGCCGACTTTCTCTACCTCTTCGGGTTTTTCTTCCACTTCTTCTTCCAGGGCAGCCAATTCTTCTTCAGTACGAGGAGGAGAAACAGAAGCAACTGCTTCTTGTTTGTCAGCTAAAATCTTAACATCTTTAGAAACATCCAGATCCTTAATTTTTATCAAATCATCAAAGGTTTCCAGGGAAGAAATATCCACTTTTATTTCCGAAGGAAGATCGGCCGGCAGTGCCTCCACTTTCAACTCATTTATATTCTTAACCAGAGTTCCCTCCAAATTCTTTACTGCTGGAGATTCTCCTTCAAAAACCAAAGACACGTCAGCGGTGATTGGCTTGTCCATTCTTACAGCATAAAAATCAATATGAGAAAACTTATCCGTAACCGGGTCTTTGGCTACCTCATGAATCAAAACGTTTTTAGTTTTTTCTTTTTTTGTTTTAGAATCTTTAATGTTCAATTTAAGGATAGTACTCTCACCAATTTGGTTATATATCTTTTCAAATTCACCGTAATTTACTTTTATGGATTCGGACTTAGTTTTTGCTCCGTAAAAAACAGCAGGAATAATCCCTTTTTTTCTAAGGGATTTTACTTTTTTTCCTATAGTTTTTCTGGTTTTTGCATTAAGTTCTGGCATATAACTCTTTGAATATTAACAAATTTATATAAATAATGCAATAATTCTGATTAAGCCTTGCTCTGACTTCCAAACAATTTTATCTTCTTTTTTACTATCTTTTTCGTTGCCCTTACTGAAGGAATAAGAAATTTATATGGCTTTATCTGCTCGGGATGCTTTTCAATTTCTTCTCTTAGCTTTTTGCTGTAAGCAATTCTTAATTCTGTATTAATATTAATTTTAACAATCCCCTGCTTAATTGCTTGTTTAATATCTTTATTGGAGGTACCTGAACCTCCGTGGAGCACTAAAAAAGTTTTCGGTGCAGCAGCTTGAATTTCTTTTATTCTTTGTAAGTACAACGGAGGATTTTTTAGGCTGATTTCTACTCCATGTATATTGCCTACTACTACTGCTAAACTGTGCACGCCAGTTTCCTTTATAAACCGCTTAGCTTCCTCGGGCTTAGTAAGATCATCCAATTTAACCTTTATCTTTTTATGAATTTTGGAACCACCTCTTAAATATCCTAATTCCCCTTCCACTAATAGGTTCGGGTTTTTCTTTTGAGCATATTTTACAACCTTTTTTGTAAGCTCGACATTTTTCTTAAAATCTAGTTTTGAACCGTCAAGATGTACAGCAGAATATCCAGCGTCAATTGCTTGCTTTGCGCTTTCAAATGTTTTGCAATGATCAGCATTTAAAATTATTGGCAACTTGGTCTCTACTTGCCAGCTGTTTACAAGAGCAACAGCTTGTTTTAATCCCAAAAATTCCCTTTCTCCTTCAGAGGTGCCGATGATAACTGGAGATTTTAAATTCTGGGCAATCTCTACAATTGCCCGAATTTGTTCATCAGTAGAGACATTAAACTGTCCAATAGCGTAATGTTCCTTTTTTGCCTTTTTAAATATTTGAACAGGATTCATAATTTAATAAAATTATAGAGAAAAATATCCTTTATCAAAGTTTTTAACCATTAATTTTTCTAATTGTTCCTTTCCCATATATTCTCTAAATATCTTGTTCCATAGCTCTTCTTGTTGATGATAAAGATATTTAGAGCGAAAATTGCTTTCTTTTAAAAGGCTGATGCCATTATCATAAAGATCAAAGCTAATCAATGTTTTTCCATTAGAGTTTTCGGAGTTAAAATAGTCTCCCACCCAGTCTAAGTTTTCCCAAAATCCTAATTCTAAATTAGGAAAACGAGAACTAAAGCGAGCAATTGCCTCGCTAACCTCACTATAATGAAAGGCCTCTGGAGAAATATGGGGCTCGAAAAGCCGGGGATCACTGGAATCTTTTTTTGCTAAATATTTGGGAACAACCCGCCAACTGATATGTTTTTCATCCGGCAGGGGGAAGCTGCTAACCTCCACCTTTAAGGCTTCGACGATTTTAGGGGCAAAGTTGGTATAATTGTTAATATATTTTTCAAAAAGTTCAGAATGCCAGTTTGTTTCGTATAAATAATGCAGGGTCATAAAGAAAAGGTAAAGCGTTTCTCCAATACCATGGTTGGCAGCAGGAATAACAAACACCACCCCCAGCTCTTTGAGATGACTCATGTGGTGAAGTTTTTTTCCTAAAAATTTCTGTCCAATCCCCAGCCACCGCTTGGGTAAAACCAATACTTTTACTTCCCTGCGCTCAAAATCTTCTTTTTTAAAGTCTTTATAGGGTTTAAAAAATACATCATTAAGCCATCTTTCCTCCTCTACGAATCTTAAGGCGCAAAAAATTTCAAAAATATTTTCCTGAGACAACATTCTCTCAATGTCATTCCCATACCCAAGTGCAGACATAATATTCTTGGGGGGATTTAATTTTAATAGTTGTTTGGCTTTTTTTTCGGTTAAATAAAGGCCGGTTAAATTATCGGTTAATTCCTTAGTTGCATTTATCAATGTCCTGCAGCCGGTTACGGTATTAAATTCCGGTTCGCGAAAATGTTTGAACAGAGCGCGATCATTGGCTTTTACTTTTTCAATTAATTTTGAATAAACTTCCTCGGCTGTAGAGTTTCGCTTTAGTCCTAATTGTTTTAGTCTCTGCTTGATTAACTCATTATTTTCTTCAATAATTTTTTGAATAACATTCTTTTTGCCGGTAAGCCGGTTCATTTTTTTCTCCAACTCAATAATCGTTTTCGGTTCTGCGCGTAAAATTTTTGCTAATTTTTGTTGAGGAGCCATAAAGTTAAAATTTAATTATATTCTAGTTTTTGTAATTTTAAGTGTCTTCCAACGCTTATTTTTAAAATCCTGTACAGTTAATATCCCATTTTTAGATCCAAAATGCTCCACCACTGAAGAAGCATTAGCAGTTCCCAGCCGAATAGCCTGTTCAATATTTTTAGTTCTCATAAATTCGGAAATGAATCCAGATCCGAACGCATCTCCAGTGCCTGTTCGATCTGCATGTTTTTTTTCTTTAAATATTCCGGCTTGGTATAAATAGTTTCCGTCAGAAGCAATTACTCCCCTAGCTCCTTTGGTCATCACTACGATTCCTTTTACTGCTTGGTCTAGTTTTTTGAAAATCTTTTTTTCTTGTTTATACGGTAATCCTGCTAAATTTGCTGCCTCTTCTTGGTTTAATTTTAACACATCTACCTTGGATAAAATTGTTTTCATATTTGCAAGCCCTTGAGATACTTGCGCGCTGCTGGGATCTAAAGCTATTTTAATATTTTTTTTATTTGCAAATTCTACAATATGCGGAAGAGCTTTTGCTGATTTTCCAGATAAGCCTGCAATGTAAAACCATTTTGATCTTAATTTTTTAAACGGTATATCTTCCTTGCTAAAAAAATGGCTTGCTCCATGATAAACCAAAATTGTTCTACCTTTGTCGGGAACTGAAAAAATAATTGAATAATTGGTTTTGTGTTTTTTATCTTTAGAAATAAAATTTTTAAATTTCCACTGTTTCAATTCTTTAATTATTGCTTCTCCTCCGGAATCCGCCCCTATTTTCCCCACATAACCAGCTTTAAAGCCTTGACGAGTAAAAGTAACAGCGGTATTTGTTCCTCCTCCGCCAGTAGCAAAAAAGAGATCGTCAAGATAAATCTTGGATCCCAAATTAAAACAAACTCCTTGACCGACAAGGAACTTCTTGTCCTTGAGAATCTCAAAATCTTTGCTTTGTATAAATAAGTCCCTGGTAGCTGAACCAAAGGTTATAATATCGAACATATTAAAATTAATTAAAGTGATTAATATTCAAATTTACCAATAACCCAGTCAAATTCATTTTGCCAATTTCTTTCAGAACAACTCCATCCCGGACTTTGAGAATGCGGCCGTCCACTTGATTCCATGTCCCTAATCCCTAAGACATAAAAGCTGCCGCGAGTTGAATCACAGCCATAACTTCCTGCAGAGTAAACATAATAATTGTAGCCATAACAATCAGTGCCCGAGCCCCCAACAGGATCTACTGGAACTTTTGCCATATAATTTCCACTTACCAGTCCGGCAATGAATGTATCATCCCCATCACAAGGGCCTTGATCCCAACCGTCACAACAACTATCAGCTGTTCTAGCTGGCCAGCTTTCATTGTCGTGATAATACAAATCTAAACCATTAATTATCTCCCTTATTTCCGCCAGCCTTTTAGCATCTCTGGCTTTTTTTCTGGCATTATTTAGGTTGATTATAATTATGCTTGCTAATAAACCAATGATCGCTATAACCACTAAAAGCTCTATAAGCGTGAACCCTTTTTTATTGTTTGAAAATTTAAACATCATTAAACAATAGTCAACAACCTGTTGTACTTAGCAATTCTCTCCCCTCCTCTTGGGGCTCCTGCTTTTAATCCCCAAGCTTGAGCTCCAACAGCTAAATCTGCAATAAAAGGATCACAAGTTTCTCCACTTCTGTGGCTGATAATAACTTTTAATCCTTTTCCTTGAGCAATCTTAATTGCCTCTAAAGTTTCGGTTAGGGTCCCTATTTGATTGGGCTTAATAATCACTCCGTCAATAGTCTGCTTTTTTATTGCTTTTTTAATTCGTTTAGGATTGGATACAGTTAAATCATCTCCTACAATTAGCCAATCGGTTTGCTTGGTTTTTTGTTTTAGATTTTTAAATGCTTTCCAGTTATCTTCTTCGCAAGGATCTTCTACGTATAATAAATTGTATTTCTTCATTAAGGAAAATATATCCACTTCTTGATTCAACTGAGAAGCAGCAACGTCTAATCCTAAACGAGACTGATTATATAATCCTAACTCCTTTAATGTTTCCAAAAGTATCTCTAAGGGTTTTTCATTATTTTTATCTAAGATTAAAAACCCTCCTTCGTCTCCAGTTCCATAGGTTAGTTTTTCTCTTAATTTCTGATAAATAGTTTTTGCCTGCCAAATACCTTGGCCGTGATTAAACTTCAACAATGTCAAATATTCTTGAATCTCTGGTCCTTGAGAAGCATGCACTCCCCCATTAATCATGTTAAACAGGAGCCAGAGATTGTTAAAATCACTTACCTGCTTATTCAACAACTCTGCAATATATTCATACAATTTTTTATTCTCTGAGCGAGAATAAACTCTAGCAAAACCAAGGCTGATTCCTAAAATCGTATTTGCGCCCAGCCTGGATTTGTTTTTGGTTCCATCTAAATGAATTAGGGCCTTGTCTATCTCTTGCTGGTTTTTTACCTTCTTATTTCTAATTTTAGGTAATATTTTTTTATTAATATTCTCTATGGCCTGGTCAGCAGAAACAGAAACTGCCTCATGCTTACCTGTGCTTTTGCCTTGGGGCACGCAGGCAGAGCCGACCCCTTTATTGGTTTCTAGGGTTACTTTAATCGTTTCTTCTCCACGAGAATCTAATATTTTAATTGCTTTAATATTCTTAATTTTCATAAACTATTTTCCTGTT
>CAYVAX010000023.1:0-8876 GCA_964449235.1 uncultured Candidatus Saccharibacteria bacterium
GGATTTTCAACTCAAAAATCCGAGATTTTTTCTCGGATTTTTATTCTACTAAAGTGTTGCCGGTGAACTCATCAAGTATATATAATTGACAGGCTTGTAATAGTGTGCCAAAATGTACAGTGAAGGAGTAAAATAGTTCTTTTGATAAGAAAGGAGGGGAAAATGAAAAAAAAGGCAGAAAGATATGGTTTGGTTATTTTGAAACCCGACACTCACAAAGATTTAATTGTTGAGAAAATTATAGGAGACATTAGAAAGGTAGGATTTCGGATTATCTTAAGAAAGGATATTCACATCACTAGAGAACAAGCAGAATTAATTTATCTGGAGAATAAAGACGATGATAGTTATCCGTATGCTATAAGCAGTTTATTACGTGGGAAAATTACACTATTAATTGTTGAACATTTCGAAACAGGAGCTCTGCAGAGACTTAAACAACTCAAAGGAAAAGCTAATCAAGGCGGTCTTCGCAAGAAATATGCATCATATGTCGGAGAAGATACCAAAGAGAAGATTAACAAGAGACTGTTAAGGTACAAGATGGCACAAAATCGCTTACATGTTCCCGATTCCACTGAAACAATGATGAGAATTATAAAAGGACTTTTAACACTAAAAGAAAAAGTGGTTTTATTTACCAAAACGTTCATTAATTAGAAGGGCGAGACAAATATTGTATCTCGTCCTTACTTTATGAGTAAAAAGATAAATTTAAAATTTATATGACCAAATATCTCCAAATAGGTTCAGCAATTATAAAATTTCAGACATCTTTAATGTCAAAAAAATTACTCCATTTCTTAAGTCCATTATCACAGAACAAAAAACAAGATGTTGATGGTGTGGTTAAGCTTAGAATAGGAAAACAGAGACAAATCAATTTAAACCAAGAATTAAAATTACTAGAGTTAGTTACTCCGGATACAGAAAATATAAATAGTCCATTTGTAAAAATTGGTCTTCTACAGGCCTTGTTTCGTTTTGCTAATTTTTGTACTCAAAATAAGCCATATCTTTTATTGCATGGTTCTGCGGTATCTATCGACGACAACAGGTCTATATTGTTTGGTGATAATGGCAAAAATTTAGGAAAAACTTCAGCGGCTGTTGAACTTGGGCTTTTGAGCAAAAAATTCATAGTTGACGAATTTAGCTTTTATGACGTTGAAAAAAATCAAATTCTTGGTTATAAATGGATGCCAATCCACCTGAGAAAAGATCTAATTAAGCATTTAAATCTTAAGCATAAATTTAATTTTGGAATCGAGGAATGTTTGGTGACTCCTTCTAAGCTGGGCTTTAAGTTGCCAAAAAAAAATCAACTTTCAATGATTATCTATCCAGATTATCAACCCACCAAGAAAGCTAAACTAAAGCGTTTAACAAGGCAAGAAGCGCGTGAAGATGTAAAAATTCTTTCAGCTTCACACATGGTTAAATTTCTAAACCCTCAATTTGATCGGATGAGTTGGATTAGACAAGATGATTCTCCCGCTAAAGCTTTTAATATTCGAAAACGCTGTTCTCAAATAGCGAATAAAAATGCTTCCTACCTCGAACAGATCAATCAAAAAATAAATTCTTACGAAATTATTTACAACGACCCTTGCCAGATTCCTGTACTGGCCAAGCAAGCAGTAGAGCAAGAAAAGAAAAAGATAGTCGAACATAAGTCTGCTAGTGCTGTTATTTATCTAGTTAAAAAAGATAAAGTCAAAATTATCCTCCTTAAGAAAAAAGGTGGTGCTTGGGTTTTGCCAAAAGGACACATAGAAGAGGGCGAGTCAACTGAGGAAGCGGCTCTCAGGGAATCAAAAGAAGAGGCAGGATTAAGCAAGGGCAAAATAGTTAAATTGCTTCAAAAAAATTTTTACACCTTTGAGCCAAATTATGGTTTTGCCAAGCACAAAAAAACTGTCATTTTATATTTAGTAAAAGCAGATAGAATTAGCTTTGAACCAATGAAATATGAGGGATTTGAGAAAGTTAAATCATTTGACGGAGAAGATGCCGTTAAGAAAGCTTTTTATAATAGCGAAAAAACAGCTATTAAGAAAGCGCTTAAAATAATTAGGCCGTAGTATAGAGATTAATAATGGATAAATTTAATTTGACAATAGGCATCCCCACTCGTAATAGCGAAAAATTTTTAGAGTCAACATTAAAATCGGTTAATACGGCAGTTAAGTTACTGCCGAAATCAAAATTTGATTACGAATTTATTGTTTGCTTAGATCATTGTACTGATGATACAAAATACGTAGCAAAAAAAGCTGGTAGAAAGTTTAAATTGACTAATTTTCAGACAACAATAAATGACTCCAATGTTGTTGGTAAGGCGGGATGTTTAAATAAAATAACAAGAATCTCAAAGGGAAATATTTTAATTTTTATAGACGACGATATTTCTTTAGATAAGAATGTAGCCCTTAACTGCTTAGATGTATTAATAAATAATAACAGTATTAAAATCGCGTTCCCAATATCTAAACCAAAAAACCGTTTTATTAAAAATTTATGGCGTAAATTTTGGTATAATGTTTTTAGAGTAAAATTTGAAGAAGATATTTATAAAGACAGCGATCCATATTTTGTCGGAAGATTATTTGCTATACAAAAAAAAGACTTCATTAGACTGCCCAACAATTTGTTAAACGAAGACCAATTTTTACATGCAATTTATTATCCATATATTCAAAAAATCACTAAAAGTGCTGTTTATTTTCGTTCAGTTGAAACACTAACGGCCTACTTTGGTCGTTTTTTTAGAATTAGAAAAGGCACTAGTCAAATAAAAGCTTTACTTTCTAAAGAAAAACTAAAATCAGTTGAGCACATAAAGCGAGAAATTGAGCTTAGAAAGGTTTTTAAAATGCCGATTAAGAAAATAATTTATTTTTTGATCTATAGATTAATGCGTATTTTAGCAACAATATTATATAAATTATATGGGAAAAAGAAACAAGGCTGGTTCAGAGCTAGTCGCTAAAAACTATATTCTGGAGAAAATAGTGGCGAAGCTGCAAAAAGCCCTAAGAAGAAATTTGGTTTATATTATTTCTTCTGGCAGCGTTGGCTCGGGAATTTTAATCCCTGACTGGAGTGATATAGATTTTATAGTTGTAACAAGAAACATGACTTTAAATAACAAGCTGATTATCGCCCGTACGCTTCAAGAAATTCAAAGAAAATACAAAGTAAAATTAGGTGGATTAGCAATTCCTATTAAGGAACTCGAGAGTCCAGAAGCCCCTTTGGTTAGCTTAGATGGGAAGGTTCTACAGACGATTTTAGAATTAAGCAAAGGAAAACAGGTGGTGGCTTTTGGCAAAAAACCGTTAACTTGTTTTCGTCCCGATAAAACGCAAGTAAGAAAATGGAGCCTAAATAGCATAGGTCAAATATTGTGGCTTCACCGGCGAAATATTTTAAGAAATGACTTCTACAAAAAAAGGGTACTCCGAGATCAAATTAAACAATCTCTTCACTATGCTCTAAATATTACAAAATTAGCCATCCAATTGCTTAAGGGTAGAACCTGTTATTCAGACGAACAACTTCTAGGTTATGCAGGGAAAGTATTTCCTACTTATTTAATCAAGGATTTAAAAAAAATAATTTCTTATAAAAACAACTGGCCTAATTCAATAAGAATTAAAAATCGGTTAAAAATTTTAAATATTATAGATAGCTACATAGAAAAATGTAGTAATTATGTCTTTAAAAAAGTATAAAATTAAATTAGATGATCGTTGCTCTCAAGAGTTTATCATCGGAGATGGTTCTTCGGCCCGTCTAATTTCGTTTCTTCGCTCTTTTAACTACAGCAAGATATTATTTTTAATAGATAAAAACGTTTATGCCCTGCACAATAAAAAAGTTATGCAATTGTATCAGAAAGTTATGGGTCCAAAGAAATTAATCATTTTTCCTGTTTTACAAGAAAAAGCCATTAAATCTTTTTTAAGAATATTAAGATATTATGAAAAATCCAGCCTAGATAGAAATAGTTGCGTGGTAATAGTGGGTGGAGGAAGAATATCAGATATGGGGGGATTGGCGGCCAGCCTCTATTTTAGAGGCATAGATTTTGTTCAGGTCGGTACTACCTTTATAACTCAAGCAGACGCTATTATTGGAAAAGTAGCAATCAATTTTTGTTCTCGCAAAAATTTAATAGGCAATTTTAATACTCCAGTTTTAACTATTTGTGACACGGAATTCTTACAAACAAATTCTGATTTAAATATAAAGAGTGGTTTAATCGAAGTTATTAAGCATCACTTAATTTCATCAAAAACAAATTTTAATGAAATAGAGAAACTTATTTATAATAGCAGAACAGACCTGAAAAATATTCCATTTCCTGATTTAATTTATAAATCTTTAAAGATAAAAGGCTATCAGGTAGTTAGAGACTTTTATGATAATAAGAATATCCACAATCATTTAAGCTATGGACATACGATAGCAAATGTATTGGAAGAGCTAACTGGTTATAAGTTAAAACATGGCCAGGCTGTGAGTATTGGCATGCGCGTCTGTGCGGAATATGCCAAACAAATTGGATTGATGAAAAAAGATTTTTTTGAAGAACACAATAGATTACTAGAATCGATATTTAAATTATACATTCCTAAAAAAGCATTAATTTCGGATATAATCCAACACTTAAAAAAAGACAAGATGTCAACGGGCGGCAATATCAGAATGGTTTTATTAAAAGACGCAGGAGGCATTGTGCAAAGAAACATAGTTCCCGAAATTCTCACTACTTGTTTTAAGAAATTTTATAGATAAAATTCGAAAAATAAACTTCCATATTTTCTCCTAAAAAAGTTCCAACCAAATTCACTACGCGATTCTGGAAATAAAAAAACCAGAAATATATCTCTGGTTTTTTTGAAGCCAATAATAGATTAGAATTATGGATTTAATTCAACTCCCATTTTTGCAGCAATTTGATTAATCCATTTTTCATGACGATCAACTTTTGCTGATAAAGCTACTTATTCTTGGTGGTAATCTTCAATAGCCTTGGTCGGTCTATCTATAGAATTTCTTAAACTTCGTACATCTTTTTTGTCTGCTTTTGCCTCTTTTAAATCTTCTAAATCTTTATCTATTTTAGTAAAGCGCTTATCAAGATATTCAATTAATTTACTATTATCTTTGTCCATACGCTTTAATTGTAAAGAACTGATTAGTAGTGTCAAGTTCTTTTAGGCTATGTATCTTCTTCAAAAAAAGTTCCAACCAAATCCACCACGCGACCCTACTGATATGTTTATTAGAATTATTAAAAAAGATTGCCTTTTTGGCAATTTTTTGTTAGGTTTGAGATATATGAGCTTAGAAAAATTAAATACAAATCTTTATGAAAATAAAAAATCACCAGAATTTAGAGATTGGCTGGAAAGTCAAGCCATGTCTTTGCCCGAAAAATGGGATGCAGGATTTCGTAATTATATAGATAAAAAATATACAGAATCTCAAGAGCAGGAAGGCGAAAAAGGTAACCCAGAAAGAACACGACAAGATACTTGGGAAAGATATTTGGACGGATTAGATTTAAAAGAAGAAGACTTAAAGGATAGGAGGGTTTTAGATTTAGGGTGTGAAGCAGGAGATTTTGTAATTTCTTGTTTAGACAAGGACCTTACTGAAGATGCTTATGGATTAGACATGGAATTAAAAGGAGAAGCACTAGAAGAAAAATATAAAAAACATTTCTTTCAAGGTAACTTTAAAGATGAATTACCAGTAAAGAATCTTGATTACATTTTTTCTATTGGGGCAGTATCTCTTTTTATAAACAAAGAAACTGTTAAGCCTATAGGGGAAACAATTAGAAATTCTATTGCTGTTCTTAACAAGGGAGGAGAAATTAGAGCATATCCAATGCCCAGGGCTCCAGAACATAGTGATTTAAGGGGAGCAAAAGAATCAAGAAAAGCAATATTAGAAATTCTTGAGAAGTTGAAAAAAGAATTGCCCATTGAATATGATTTCACGCCAATTGATATAAAGGTTAGTGGTAAAAATAAAGATATGTGGCTAGAAGACGTTTTAACTATAAAAAAAGGATAGAGACTCTAATGCATTCCAATCTATTATCCAAGACTCTATATTAAAAAATCCGAGAACTTGTCCTGTTATAATTCTATTATTTTCGGGATGCTTTTCTCGGATTTTTTATTTTAGAAATTAATAATTATGGTATAATAAAATTGTTATATAAATACTTTCTTTAATCTTATGAAAAAAATATATTATTTTATTTTTATTATAATTTTCGCCCTGCTGGGATTTGTTTTGCTTTCAGTTAAGAACTTGGAATCTTCGAATTATATTGGGGAGTGTAAAGATCAGTATAAATGGTCCAGGGGCTATTTAAGAATGTGGGATGAATCCGTTAAATCTGGACCGGTAAAATATTATGATACTTATATAGATATACTACTCTGCTATCGTCAAAAAAATTGGACAGATACAATGGCAATAGAAGCTCCTGAACATAGAAATTACGAACCTTTTTACAGGTATGTGCCTCAGCAACTTGAAAATAAAGTGGGATTTAATTTTGAAAATTGCGACTCTCAACAAAAACTCAACTGCACAGAAATGTTTCAAACATGCAAATCGCCTTGTTCAGATTACCATGCCGAGGCATATATGCAATGTTGGAACAATTGTATTGCTGAACGAGTTCAATGTGAAAATACGGCTGAAAAATATTGCGAAGATCAATTTATTTCCAAGCTTCGCGCCCATGCTAAGGATTTAGAAAAAAAACATCCAGAATTTAGCAGCAAAGATTCCAAGGAAAAAGATGAAATTGCTCAGGATTATATTTCTAGAGATATAGCTAAAGAAAATGCTAATTCTCAAGTAGTGGACATTAGGGGCAATGCCTATATAAAGCCCGACGGCGAAGATAAGTGGTATAAACTGCGAGACAAAGAATTATTAACTGCAGGTGATGCAATTAAAACCACTAAAGGAAAGATTATTTTAATTTATGAAGATGCCACTCGAGCTCAAGTGGGCGAGAATACACAAATTAAAATAAAGAAGGTAGAAATAAAGCAAGAAAAGAAAGAGTCAACTTGGAAAACAATATACAGGGTAATTCTTGGCTTAACCCGTTTTGAAACACCTGAAGGGAGGAAGTTTATGATGGAATCACCAACAGCTATAATTGGAGTAAGAGGTACTGATTTTATTGTTAGGGTTGATTCTAAAAATACTTTTGTATTTGTTTTAGAGGGAGAGGTGGAGGTTTCTGATACTGACCAGAAAAAGACTGTAGAAGTGGGAGCAGGAGAAATGGTAAGAACAGAAAATAGTAATATTCTTTCTCAGCTTCAGAAATATAGAGAAGAAACAATAAGTACGATGATAGACGAGCTTAAAATAGATAGAAAAATTCCTTTATGGATTTGGATAATTGGAATAATAATTATAGCTGTATTAATCTTAATTCTAATTAAAAAGAAATTGAAAAAATGAGGTATTTCTTTGATTCGGAGTCCGGGACTCCGAATTTCTGTGTGAAGAATTTTACACCACCTAAAAAAATTTGCTCATAAGCTTGCTTAGGAACAAATTTTTTAATAGTCGAGCTGTTTTTATTTGACTTACATTTACTAATTCGCTATAATCTGCTATAGTTGATATAACGGATTATAACCATGACAAGAAATAACAAATTAGACCAACGACTTCAACAAATACCAGCTGAAGTTTGGTCAAAAATAACAAAGATTGATGAATTAAAAGGGCAATGGATTTCCGGAGCCCAACTAAGCCCACAGATTTTAGGTCGTCTTAAACGATCTGTTTTAATTACTTCTACTGGTGCCTCTACTCGCATTGAAGGTGCTAAACTTTCTGATGAAGATGTTGAAAGATTAATGCGCGGCATTGATATTCAGAAATTTACTGATCGGGACAAGCAGGAAGTAAAAGGATACTATGAGTTGCTTGAGAATGTGTTTGATTCCTGGAAGAAGCTTCGGTTTAATGAAAGCGCTATCAAACACTTTCATAAAGAACTTTTGAAATATGTAAAAAAAGACGAGATCCATCGAGGATATTACAAAAAAGAGGACAATAGAGTGCATATGATTAATGCGGCCGGTGAGTCCATTGGGGTTCTTTTTGATACTACGCCAGCCTATCTTACTCCCAAAGAAATGCTAGAGTTGGTGGAGTGGGCCCAAGAAGCTATTACCAAGAAAAAACATCACCCTCTTCTTATTGTCGGTGCTTTTCTTGTCGAATTTTTACAAATTCATCCGTTCAAAGACGGCAATGGCCGGCTTAGTCGTATTTTGGCCAATTTATTACTCCTAAAAGAGGGCTATGAGTATGTGCTCTATGTTTCACATGAAAAGTTGATTGAGGACAATAAGCCGGAATATTATATCGCGCTTCGCAAAAGTCAAAAAACATTTAAGACAAAACATGAAAATATTATCCCATGGCTGGATTTCTTTTTGACTATTTTTCTCAAACAATCACAAATAGCTATTGATTTACTTTCAAAACAAAACATTGAACGATTACTTACCGAGAAACAGCTTGCTGTTTGGAATTATCTTCAAAAAGTTGACAGGGCTGCACCGCGAAAAATTTCTGAAAAAACAAAAGTCGCTTATCCTACTGTCAGGCAGGCAATTGGTAAATTAATGCGTCTCAAAAAAATAGAACGGATTGGCCAAGGCCGTTCAACAAGTTATAGAAAAATTTGCTTATGAGCAGATACGTTTTTAGTTTTTCTTCTAAACCAAGTTCCAACTAAATTTACTACACGACCCTGAATAGATTAACTGTGGATAAAAGACTTGACAGAGTTTTTAGAAAAAGTT
>CAYVAX010000024.1:0-8373 GCA_964449235.1 uncultured Candidatus Saccharibacteria bacterium
ATTCATATTTCATTCAGATAATTCTTGAACTTCTTGTTTTCCTTTTTTTGACTCTTCAACCTGCTGAGAATCATATTTTTCTAACAAAGCTTCAAACTCTCCTACATGAGCTTTTTCTTCGCGAGCAATATCCAGTAATACCTCCTTAATATCTGACTTGTCGGTTAATGCTGCCATTTGTTCATAAAAGCTTACTGCATCCAATTCTGCAATCATTCCTGCTCGTAAAATTTCTTTATCAATATCTTCTTTATTCACTTTGTCTAAATTTGTGGGTAGTTGTGATAACATAATTATACATTTCTTAATTAATTATTTTTCGACCTTTTATATATTTATTTTCTAATTTCTCTTATTGACAACCTTGAAATATTCATTACAGATTCAAGTCAATTATTACTTTTTATTCATCTAGTAACGTCATCTTTAAAATCAAAATCTGAATTTGATTAAAAAATAACTCTTTGATATCATTATATCATGATAATTTTAGGAATTGAAACTAGTTGTGATGATACTGGAATATCAATTGTAAGGGCTGGGAATAAGCAGTCTGGTTTTGAAATATTATCTAACTCGGTTTCTTCCCAGATTGAAGTTCATCAAAAATATGGAGGAGTGGTTCCAAATCTAGCTGCCCGAGAACATTTAAAAAATATTGAGCCCTGTCTTAAAACAGCATTAGCAGGGGCAAATATTAGCCTTAAAGAGGTTGATTTAATTGCACCCACAATTGGACCAGGATTGATCCCCTCTTTACTGGTGGGAGTTAATTTTGCAAAAACCCTATCTTATGTCTGGAAAAAACCATTAATAGGAGTAAACCATATTGAAGCACATATTGCTGCGGGTCTAACAGTTTCTGGTTCTAGGTTTAAAATTCCGAACTCTAAAAATTTACCAGCAATTGCCCTGGTTGTTAGTGGCGGACATACTCAATTAGTATTAGCAACTTCACAAAAAACATCAAATAATTTTCAAAAAATAAATTACAAAATTCTCGGTGAAACCCGTGATGATGCTGCCGGGGAATGCTTTGATAAAATTGCAAAACTTTTAGGGTTGGGATATCCTGGAGGACCAGAAATTTCCACTCAAGCAGAAAAATTCAAGAGTTCGAAATCAAAGCTAGCACTTAAACTTCCTCGGCCAATGATCAACCGCAACAATTACGATTTTAGTTTTTCTGGCCTTAAAACAGCGGTTTTGTATCTGGTTAAGCAACAAGGAGTGAAAGCTAAAACCGAAAAATTCATTCAAGCTGTTTGCGCAGAAGCACAGCAAGCAATTATTGATGTCTTAATTAAAAAAACTATTCAAGCATCCCGAGAATACAAAGCAAAAACAATAATATTATCCGGAGGAGTTGCTGCTAATACCGAACTTCGCAAGCAGCTGGAATTGGAAACCAGAAAATTGACACCTGGCGCGCAATTTTTGGTTCCTCCAAAAAAAATGTGTACCGATAATGGAGCAATGATCGCCCTTGCTGGATATCTCCGATATCAGCAAGGAAGCAGAATCAGCTGGAGGAAAATAAAGGCGGATGCAAATTTAAGGCTGGGAGAAAAATAAAAGCCAGCATAAAGTATAAGTTTTATGCTGACTTATTTTTCCAAATTTTATTTAAGATATACGCAAAAATTACACCTATAAATAAATACAAAAGATATCCAGAAATTTCTTCATAAATTGTTTCTCCGATGCTCTTTCTAATTATGTCCTCGAATACTGGTTTCAGCTGCGATTCCAACCGTCCTTGCCAAAAACCCATAGAGTGCCCAATAAATACAGAGAAGAATATAAAAGAGGAAAGAAAAAAATCTAATTTTTTAATTAAAAAAGTAATTAACCCTATCCAAAAAATTATACCAACAACAAAAGCTAAAGGATGTAACTGAAGAAGTTTTTCTCCGATAATAGCAAGTTCATCACAGCTTGAATAGCTTTGCCAATAACGAACTGGCTGGCCAGTCAACGTTAAAATACAATCGGCCATAATTACCATTAAAATAAGCTTGATAAATAATTTCTTTAAATTATTTTCTTTTATTAACCGCGGACCGAACCAGAACCAAAAAATCAGAAATAATACTGAAGTCATTAAACAAATCCAAAGCCACATTAGAAATCACCTCCTTATTATTTTTAAAGAACTTTCTATTGTTAAATATACCACAAATTAACAGAAAGCAAAATCAAAATTTATAAAAAACCCTAAATGTGTTAAAATTTAATCGTATGAAAGAAATCCCTAAACAATACGAACCAAAGCAAGTTGAGCAAAAAATATATAACCTCTGGGAAAAAGGTAATTTTTTTACTCCTAAAAAATCCGATAAAAAACCATTTGTGGTTTCTATTCCCCCTCCAAATATCACCGGCTCTTTGCATATGGGTCATGCTTTAAATAACAGTATTCAAGATGCAATAACTAGATACCACCGGATGAATCAACAACCCACTCTTTGGATTCCAGGAACAGACCATGCTGGAATTGCTACCCAAAATAAAGTAGAAAAAGAATTAAAAAAAGAAGGAAAAACCAGATACGATCTCGGAAGAAAAAAATTCGTAGAACGAGTTTGGGAATGGAAGGAAAAATACGGAAATTTAATTTTAGAACAACTCAAAAAACTGGGATGTTCCTGTGATTGGTCCCGAACCAGATTCACCCTGGACAAAGAATACGTTGACGCTGTAGAAACAGCATTTAAACATTATTATAACAAGGGCTGGCTTTATCAGGGACCGCGAATTGTTAATTGGTGTCCAAGGTGTTCAACTGCAATATCGGATATTGAAGTAAAGTACGTCCCCCATAAAACTAAGCTGTGGTATATAAATTATTCTTTGGACGGTCAAGGAGCGCAAGAATATATTACTGTTGCCACAACCCGACCAGAAACAATGCTTGGAGATACAGCAGTAGCAGTTAGCCCCAAAGGCAAACGATACAAAAAGTTAATCGGCCAGAAGATTGTTCTTCCGCTAGTTAATCGCAAAATTCCAATTATTTCTGACTTTCGAGTTGATTCTGAATTTGGGACCGGGGCAGTAAAAATTACTCCCGCCCATGATGCAACTGACTACAAAATCGGCAAAGAGCATAATTTAGAAATAATTAATGTAATTGGCGAACAGGGAAAAATGACTAAGCAGGCTGAAAAATATCAGGGTTTAACTGTTAAACAAGCCCGAAAAAAAATCGTTGAAGATCTCAAGCAACAAAACTTTTTACAAAAAGAAGAAGATTACGAACACTCTCTTTCTCTTTGCGATCGTTGTGATACCCCCATTGAGCCTTTAATTTCCAAACAATGGTTTTTAAAGATGAATCAGCTGGCCAAACCAGCAATAAAAGCAGTTAAAAAAGGAAAAATTAAATTTTTTCCTAAGCGATATAAAAAGATCTACTTAGACTGGATGGAAAATGTTGAAGACTGGTGTATTTCCCGACAATTGTGGTGGGGACACAAAATCCCTCTCAAAGGAGAAACTGATGTTTTAGACACTTGGTTTTCTTCAGCCTTATGGCCATTTGCAATTTTGGGCTGGCCTAAAATAACAAAAGATTTAAAAGCTTTTTATCCTACCACTTTCTTATCTACGGCCAGAGATATTATTTATCTTTGGGTGGCGCGAATGATCTTTTCAGGTCTAGAATTCTTAAACGAAATTCCATTTAAGGATGTGTATATTCACTCCACAGTATTAAATATTGAAGGAAGAAGAATGAGCAAGTCTTTGGAAACCGGAATTGATCCTTTGAAATTAATTGAAAAATACGGAGCAGATGCTACTCGTTTTGGTTTATTATATCTAACCAACCAAGATCAACAACAATTAAAATTTAGTGAAGATGCAATTAAAGCTAGCAGAAATTTTTGCAACAAACTTTGGAACATAAATCGGTTCATCCAGATGAATAAACAAGGCAAACGCAAATCTCAATCAAAATTAAGTTTGGCTGATAAATGGATTTTAAGCCGCCTACATTCAATAATTAAAAGTAATACTAATAATCTTAAAATATATAAGCCAGGAAGAGCGGCGCGGGAACTTTATGATTTTGTTTGGCACGAATATGCCGATTGGTATATAGAACTTAGCAAGTTACAAAAAGACAATTTAAACCCTAAAATATTTAAAGATATTCTCAAGCTTCTTCATCCGTTTATGCCTTTTATTACTGAGCATATTTGGCAGTTAAATTATAAACAAGAAAAGGCCCTGATCATCTCTCAGTGGCCAAAAGCAGATAATAAGCTAATCAATAGAAAGGCAGAAAAGAAATTTGAGAAAGTTCAGCAAAAAATAGTTGAAGTTCGTAAAAAAAATCCCAATCAAAAATTAGAAAAAATAAAAATCGTTGAACAGTTAACATGATTATTCTTTTTTATATTATCCTTGCAGTTGTCCCCAGCATTATTTGGTTGTTTTTTTATTTAAAAAAAGACAAGCATCCAGAGCCAAATAAAATGATTATTAAGGTGTTTACCTGGGGTATTTTTTCTACATTCGTAGCTTTAGGATTAGAGTATGCCTATCACTCAGGATTAAAAGCTGTTAATTTAGCAGGCAGTCTGGTGCTTTATCTTGCAGGAATAGTATTCATTGAAGAGTATTTAAAATATTTAGTGGTAAAGATAAAAGTGTTAAAGAGCTCTGAATTCGATGAACCCACAGATGCTATGCTGTATATGATCATCTCGGCATTAGGATTTGCAGCTGCAGAAAATATTTTTTTAATAAACGGATTACATATGCGAGGAGAATCAATGAATGCAATTATGGGAGTCGCTTTTTTAAGATTTTTAAGTGCAGTCCTGCTTCATGCTTTAGCCTCGGGAATAATCGGATATTTTATTGCTCGATCCCTTTTTATTAAACATAAAAGGAAGATATTCGTAGGTTTGGGAATTATTATTGGCGCTGGTTTGCACGGAATATATGATTATATTATAATGACAGCAGGAGCACAAAATACAAATTCTTTATTGTATTTAGCAATATTATTATTAATTATGGCTATAAGTGTATCCATAGGATTTAAAAACTTAAGCAAGCTTAAATCAATTTGTAAACGATAATTCTCACAGCCTGTTACTTGGCAATTCAATTATGTTTGAATTCCAAGATTTATAAGCTGGGAATTAAATAATTATGACCAAGAAATCATTTTTTGAAAGATTAACTGGAGCAGCAGACGAAGAAAACTCTGACCCTCAACCCAAAAAAGCAGAACCAGCTAAGTCTGTTAAACTGGAACAAAAGAAGAAAACTAAAGCCAGCAAACAAACAACTAAGAAACAATCCACATCTAAAACCAAGAATGCATCCGAACAAGAACAAGCTCAGAACTGGTCTCCGGACGAAGAAGGCCAATTAACCATTGATATTTATCAAACCGAAAACGATATTGTTATTAAATCTACAATCGCAGGAGCAACTTCGGAAGATATAGATGTATCCATAACCAATGAAATGGTTACTATTAAAGGAATAAGGAAAAAGGATGAAAATATTCCTCCAGAAAATTATTATTACCAAGAACTATACTGGGGACCATTTTCACGTTCAATTATTTTACCTGTTGATATTGACTCTAATAAAGTAAAGGCGTCAATGAAAGATGGAATTCTAACTATTCGATTACCAAAGGCAGAAAAACTAAAAACCAAAACCATTAAAGTTAAAGAAATAGAATAACGCATTGACAAAACAAGATATATAAACTATATTGAATTGTTATAGCTCGTTTACATAACAAAGGATAACAAAGGAGGCAAGAGTGAAAAAAACCTTTTTAATAGTTGTTTTGATAGCATTACTAGCCTTGCCAGGATTAGCTAATAAAAAAACAGCTAATTCTGAAAAATTCAGAATTAAGCCAATTTTTTACTGGACATCGCTTAGCCCTTTAATCGTCCATACTACCACTAATAGCGAATTTGGATTTGGGTTTACAATTATTGGTGCTGATATCTCTTTATTCGAATACAAAAATTTTAAATTTTTAAGTGTTGGAGTTGGTTTGCAAGCCTATCAAAAGCTCGTACTGGGATGGCACAGTTATAACTATCATGATGGATATAGCTACCCTTACTATGGATGGGGTTACAAGTTTTTTGCAGATATTTATGGGAAATTTGTACCTGTAAAATGGAAATGGAGTTGGATGAGTGAGGCCCTAAAGGTGAACACTTATGTAGAAATTGGAATAACCCACAAAAAAGATATAACTGTAGGATTAACTTTTAGTGGGAATCCATTCAAAAAAGCGAAAAAAAACAAAGAATCAGTTAATAGCTGATTCTTTTTTATTGTTTCCTCTCTTTTTCAGTAACCCAAAACCCCATATATTTTCCGAGCATTAACCGTGTTTGAGAAAGAAATGCAGGAATTGCGCCAAAGACAATTAAACTTAAGGGAATTAGTATCCACTGAAGAATCATCCACAAATATTTTTTAGAACTATACTTCTTGGGCCGAGGCGGTAAAAGTTGAAGAGAGTAAAAAGCAGAAGTTACTAATCCCACCATTGCAAGAGTCATAATAATCCGAGTTAATCGTGGAAGATTATATGAAAGAATGGTGCGATTAAATTCTGGCCCCCCGATAAATAAAGGCAGCCAGCCAAGTATGAAAATTAACAAAGAGTTTGTTGCCCAAGACCAAAATCCCTCCCAGTGATTGAAAATATGATAAAGTTTTTTCTTAAGCTTAATGGCTTTATTCTTTATACATCCAAAAGTGAAATAAGGAACATTCTCTACTCCCCAGCCCCAGCGAGCCTGCTGTTTGAATACATTAATCATTGTTCGGATAAAATTCTTAGCTAAATTAGCATCCATGGAAACTGGATAATAAAGAGGAACTGCGTCATAGTCGCCGTCATAGTATAAAAACGATTTCCAATAAATTCGTGAATCTTCAGAAACATTCTTGGTTGGCCAAAACCCAACTTCTACAGCAGCCTTAAAGCTCATAGAATGCGAAGAAAAAGTAGCCAGCCTTTCCGGTCTTTCTTGCTGAATCATATACCAAAAAGTGGCACTCATTGCCACTACCCGGGAAATTGCTGGTGCTTCCCAAATATTATTATTATATACAGGAATAGGTTGAAAGCTGGAACGAAGCGGATTTTTGCAAGTAAGAAAATTGTATGTCAAACAGGCAAAATAATAAGGATAGACCTGAGTATCAATATCAAAACAAGAAACAATTATATTCTCATAAGGAATTTTCAGAGGATCAATAACCTCTCTTTTAACTGTTTTTGCAGCCCAGGTTTCGTTTGCTCCCTTACCTGCAATTTCACCTACGATGTCTTTGGGGTGAATAGTAACGAGAAATCTAAAAAATTTATTTCCGAATTCTTTTTTTATTGCCCTAGCTACTTGTTTCCCTTGTTCTCCAGCTCGTTCTTCAATGGCCAGAACAACAATAAATTTATTTAAAGGATGTTTAGATTTTACCAATTTTTGAAAAGTAGAACGAACTACTTTTAGGTCTTCCTTATAGGTGGGCAAAATTATTAGATGATAAATATCTTTCCAGTTTTGAGCCGGTAATTGATCTAATTTTTCCAGCCAATTAACTTTTAAATTATTCTTCATTTTATTAAACGAAGATCGTTGATGAAAAGAAAGAAAAACAGTTTTAAGTAACCAATAAACATCAAAACAGATAATAAAAATGGCAATCCATACCGGACGTTGCCAAGAAAGAAAAACTACCAATATGATTGTAAGCCAAGCTAAAACTCCTGGTAAAATCTCTAAAACGCGAAAAAGTCTTCGTTGTTTAGAAGATTTAAGATCAAAAGCAGAACCAATTTCAATATACTCTTTTTTCCTCATTCTACTGATAATCATAACGTAAAACGGAAAATAAAAAAAGCACGAATTTATTATTCGCGCTTTTTATTTTTACTTTATTTTTTCAAATCAAGAGGTAGGCTTAACTGATTTTTCTTAGATGCAGTCAACTTCTTCACTTTGCTTCTTTCTATTTTGTACAATACATTAGCATTCTTCTGAGCGGTTGTTAAATATACTGGACCTTTCCATAATTTATGAATATATCCTAACATTTTTCTGGTATATTCTTCTAAAAGCTCCCGTCCGTCATAATAATGTTTAAGCAAGAGCCCTCTTTTTTTCTTGTAATCAGCATTCACAATTTTGATAACTGGTAAACCGTTCGTTCCTGTTCCTTTAATTAATAATTCTCTAATCTTTTTCCAGTCTCCAGTTGTAGAAGTGTCAATGACTTTCCTGTCACGACCAATTATGCCGTGTTTAAAAATATCCAGCTTCTCCATCATTTCTTTAGTTAGATACTGTCTTAGAAAAGAAACATCTCTAT
>CAYVAX010000025.1:0-7780 GCA_964449235.1 uncultured Candidatus Saccharibacteria bacterium
CTGAGGTAATAGAATGTTCTTGATCTTCGGCTGTTATTCTCATCAACCACTTTTTTGTTTTCAATATATACCTGCCCTGACTTCCAAAAATCATCAATCAAATGTTTGGCAACATTTACACTTCCAACTGCAGAGATGATTCCAAATCCTTCAGGGGCGATAATAATTTCCGGGCGATGAGCAGAGGATTGAGCATAATCTGAAATTAAGCTAACAACAGTATTAAATACTTCTTGTTTGGAATAAGGATTAAAATCGCTTCCAGAAAGGAAATTGGTTTGTAATATTGCTACCTTTTTAGAGCTGCTAATTGGTAATGCTGGTTGTGAATTTAATTTATACACTCCATACAATGACCAGCTGGTTCCGATAAGCACGAGTATTAGGATTATAACCCTTATTTCCCGCTTGCTAACTGCCAACTGTTTACATTTTATTAAAATTAAAAACAAGCTTGTGTTTACAAGCACAATTAAAAAACTGATTAAATAGATTCCTCCGAGATTTGCTAATTGAATGAGGGCAGAATTATTTGCCAGAGCGTAAGCTAAATTTCCAAATGTCCAGTGCGGGCCTAATAAGCTTTCCGGGCCCAGCCAAAATATTCCAAACCCCCAAGCTCGCAAATATTCTAATATTATCCAAGCTGCAGGAATAACTATTATTGCTGTTAAACTCTGAAAAATATTTATTAAATATTTTTTAATTATCCAAATAAAAAATCCAGTAAATAAAGCTAAAAATATAGTTTGGGAAAGCCAAATTAATCCCACCAGCAAAGAAACTAAAATTCTGCTTTTATCTTCAATTACTCCCAGCCATTCAAAGGGATAAGTAGCAAAAAACCAGGAAAATATTTTTCCAAAAAACAAAAATCCGGTTAAAAAACCGCCCCAAAACGCTTTTTTCAAACTGATTGCGGAATTTAAGAATAAAAATAAGGGGATAACAGAGATCCAAACAAAAAATCCCAGACTATACGGAGGATAAGCTAGGATTAATAATATTCCGCTTAAGATTGGGAGTAAAAATATGGAATTATTTTTTATAAACCTGTTCATAAGCTTATAGGCAAGGAAACTCCCGATTTTAATCGTGGAGAGGAATTACCTTGACTTAATTCAGATAGACATGATAATAAACTACAACTATGAGAACAATAATTAAAACTTGTAAAGTTAAACTTGATATTCCTGAAGAGCGAAAACAAGATATTCTGGAAACTTTTAGGTAATACAATTTTGCCCTTAGTTTTGCTATAGAGCAAGCTTGGAAACCTAAAAAGAAAATAATCAATAAATCTGTTCTCCATAAATTGACTTATTATCCTTTGCGAAAAAAGACTCAACTTCCTGCCAATTTTATTTGTTCGGCTCGTAATAAAGCTTGTGATGTTATTCGACTTAATATAATCAAATGGCATAACCATAAAAAAGCTTCTAAACCAATCTTTAAGCCTTTTTCGGCAATACAATTTGATAAAAGAACCCTGACTATTAAGAATAGAGATTGCACTTTTTCTACTGTTAATGGCAGAGTTAAAGCTAACTATTTTTTGGGAAATTATCAAAAGCAAATCCTTGATGACCCGAATTATGAGTTTAGAACAGCTACCTTGACTTATAGAAAAGGAGATTTCTTTTTGAATATTACAATTATTAAGCCATCCCTTATTAAAAAACCGAAAGCTGTTATGGGTGTTGACCTGGGAATTAAAAATATTGCTACTACTTCTACTGGAAAGTTTTTTAGGTCGGGACTTCTCAATGACGAACGAAGACAGTTCAGAGAAAAAAGAGCAAAACTTCAATCCAAAGGTACTCGTTCTTGTAAAAAGGTGCTTCAAAGAATTTCTGGACGAGAAAACCGCTTTAGTAATTGGATTTTGCATAATATCTCTCGGCAAATTGTTAATGAAGCCATTAATCACAAAGCAGAAGTTATTGCCTTTGAAAAATTGACTGATATTAGGAAAAGAGCTAAACAATGGCGGAAAAAAGAAAAAGCTAAAGTTAATCTTTGGGCATTTTCTAAACTTCAACAATATGTTCAATATAAAGCTCTTGAGGTTGGCATTGATACTATTCTTGTTGAAGCTAAGCATACTTCTCAAAGATGTTCTAAATGCGGGCATATTGAACCTGCTAATCGTAATGGTTTGAATTTTGTTTGTAAGTATTGTGGTTATTCTCTTAATGCCGATTTTAATGCTTCTAGAAATATAGCCATTAAAGTCCTTTCAGGTAAAAATCTTGATTGGGCTGGGCTACCCTGTAAGTTAGCCCTAAAGACAAAGCATTTTGCTTATGTCTAAAGCTCCCGAATTTATTCGTGGAGATACTTACATAATTTAATCCATTGATTAATAGATAAATTTTCTGCTCTTGCCTTGGGATTGATTTTGATTTTTTCTAATACTGATTTCTTAATTTGCAAATTATTTTTCAACATTTTCCTTTTTGAGGAAAATCCGGTTTTAACCAGGGCAAGTAATTTTTCAGGATCAATATGAGGAAGCTGTTTCTTTTTTTTAGGTTTAATTCTGATAATTGCTGAATCCACTTTAGGAGTTGGCCAAAAACAACTTTTAGGAACACTGGAAATGATTTCTGCTTGAGCATATATCTGAACAGCAATTGCCAGAATATTCATATTCGGCGGCTGGGCATTAATTCGATGAGCAATTTCTTTTTGAACTGTTAGCACTATTAATTGCGGAAGATGTTTGGCTTTCAAGAATTTTCTGATTATCGGGGAGGTGATGTAATAAGGGGGGTTGGCAACCAATTTATAATTTTTAAGCTTTGACTGGTAATTTAAAATATCTTCATTAACTATTTTAACATTTTTAATGTTTTCATTATTCAATATTTTCAATAGCAGCTGGGATAACTTTTGATCGTTTTCAACAGCAATCACCTGGTTTGCTTTTTTAGCTAATTCCAGGGTTAAAATTCCCAATCCCGGACCAATTTCTAAAATATTATCCTGGGAATGTATTTCTGCAGCATCAACTATTTTCCTTAGCACCCCCTGATGAATTAGAAAATTTTGCCCCCGGGACTTAAAAGGACGAATACGCTGTTTTTTAAGCAAATTTTGGATTTCTTTTTTTGAAAAAAGATTCACATTTAAAACTTAAAGCTGAATAAATTCCTCGGTTTCCTGTTCAGCAACAATGCGCTTTGATAATTTCTTGGGTACATCCCTTAAAAACCGGGAAGGAGGGTTAGCTTGAGTAACCCCATAAAGAGACCTCCTTTGAACATAGGTGAAATATATGTTTTGTTTGGCGCGGGTAATTCCTACATAGCATAATCGTCTTTCTTCTTCTAACTCTTCAGAATCAAGCAAGCTTTTACTGTGTGGAAAAATTCCCTCTTCACAGCCAGTGATAAACACAATTGGAAATTCCAGTCCTTTAGCAGCATGAATAGTCATAAGATTAATAACTTCTTGCTGGTTTTCGATTTCATCTTGCTCGGAGAGTAAAGCGGTTTGCTCTAAAAACTGTTTTAATCCCTGTGCGGGTTTTTGATCGTAATCTCCAAGCACGCTGAATAATTCCTGGATATTTTGCCAGCGGACTTCAGATTCGGGAATATTTTCTAAATAATATTTTTGACTATATTGGGACTCTAAATATTGTTTGTATTTTATGTTCTTTAATAACTCGGTTACTAATTCTGATAAACACTTGTGCTTAGCAGTTTTTCGGAGTTGAGCAATAAGGGAGAGAAACTGTTTAATGTTTTTATCTTCAAATTTTTCCTGAAAAAACTTTTTTTGAGTTGCTTGTCCAATTCCTCGAGGAGGAGTATTGATTATTCTTCTTAAGCTCAGGAGATCATCAGGATGAGCAATATATTTTAAATATGCCAGGATGTCCTTTATTTCCTTTCGTTGATAGAATTTTATACCTCCCACAATCTTATACGGCAGATTGTGTTTAATCAACCTTTCTTCCAGTGCTCGGGATTGAGCATTGGTGCGGTAAAGAATTACAAATTGTTTCCAATTTAAGGATAATTGCTGAGATAATTTTTTAATTTCATCAATAATGAATTCTGCTTCTTCAATTTCATTATCTGC
Source organism: uncultured Candidatus Saccharibacteria bacterium (assembly GCA_964449235.1). Taxonomy (GTDB): domain Bacteria; phylum Patescibacteriota; class Minisyncoccia; order RBG-13-40-8-A; family JAUWHN01; genus CAYVAX01. Next base: position 4,093 of record CAYVAX010000025.1, read on the forward strand.
TTCTGCAATTGTGATTGGCTTTCCAGAGTTATTTTTTGTCCATAATTTTTTTTGTTTTTGATGCTTGTTGCGGGAAATTATTTTACGGGCAGTATCCAGAATATTTTGCGTGGAGCGGTAATTTTGCTCTAAGACAATTGTTTTTGCCTGCGGGTAATCATTTTCGAAATTTAAAATGTTTCTGAAATCTGCCCGGCGGAACTTGTAAATTGATTGTGAATCGTCTCCTACCACGCAGATATTTTTGCGTCTTTGAGCTAGTTGATTGATTAATTCATACTGAGCAGTATTTGTATCCTGGTATTCATCTATTAAAATATATTTATATTTTTCCTGATATTTAGCTAAGACATTGGGAAATTTATTAAACAATTCCACAGCTTTCATAATCAAATCGTCGAAATCAAGAGCATTAAGTTGTTTTAATTTCTGCTGGTATTGCTCGTAAATATTAGCAATTGTTTGCTGAAAGTAATTGTCAGCAGCCTGTTTGAATTGTTGATCGTCCACTAACTCACTTTTAAATGTTGATATTTTATTAGAAATTAAGCCCGGCCGGAATTGTTGTTTGTCAATCTCCAAGTCTTTGATTATTTTCTTAACCAAGGAAAGCTGATCAGATTCATCGTAAATAACAAAATCGTTCTTGAATCCTAATTTGTTTATTTCTTTTTTTAAAATCCTTAAACAAAAAGCGTGAAAAGTGCCAATAAATGCTGAAGATTTATTTAAACTCTGGTCATTGATTAAATCAGTAACTCGCTGCTTCATTTCTCCAGCCGCCTTATTCGTAAACGTTACTGCTAAAATATTCTCGGGCTTAACTCCTTGAGAAATTAAATATGCAATCCTGTGGGTTAAAACTCGGGTTTTTCCACTGCCAGGACCAGCTAAAATCAATACCGGGCCATTAATAGTGGTTACTGCTTGTTTTTGTTTGGGATTTAGGTGCTTAACAATCTTCATTATACTTTAGTATAGCAGATAAATTCTTGATTTCCAAGGCAGTGGATGTCGCATTTCAAAAGTAAATTAGCAAATTAATAGACTGTAAATTATGTTCCATAGCTTGAACACCAGCAAGACTTGTATTGTCAACGGGAAATAGAAATGTCATACTTTCAGGGGAATAGGAATGTCAGGTTCCTGAATTAATTTTTGAATTAATTTTGGGGTTAATTAAGCGTTGCCCAGCTCCCCATTTGCTTAAATTGCAGGTGTGGATAAAACCCTTGACAATTGGTAATTAGCCTGCTAGACTGAGTAATAGCTTTGAAAACTAGATAATAGTTTAATTAGCGACTTATTAGTAAAACCAGAACAATTAATTACAAACTTTTAAAACTGCTGCTCGCAGTAGTTCTTTTATTTACTCTCCTTTTAGGGGCAAAATCAGTTCTTAATTCCAGCAATCAGCAAGCATTAGCAGTGCGGGACTCTGACCAGCAGGACCAGCCGTTAATTGAAGAACATTTAAAAGCGCAATTGCAGGAAGCAGAAAAAAAATTACTCCGCGAAGGCTCATATTTACGAAACAGTAAATATGGTTTTGTTCCCCAGACTGCTGACATTGATCAAGGATTTGGATCAGCTCAACAAATTGATGGCAATATCCTTATTCAAGGTATTGCCTTTTTAAGTCCCAACAGTCCATTATCAGGGAATTACAACCTCGGAGATCTTAGCCAGAATCGGAGTGGAGTTGCAGAATATGAGGTTCAGTTAGGAGATACACCTTCTTCAATTGCAGCTGCATTTGGAATTTCTACAAATACCCTGCTCTGGGCCAATGATTTAAATTATTGGAGTATAATTCGGCCTGGAGAGACGTTAAAGATCCTTCCTACCTCTGGAGTGGCTCATAAGGTGAAATCCGGAGAAAGCTTATCTGCAATTGTGAATAAATATGACGGAGATATCCAAGAAACCATTGCTTACAATGGACTGCCTGCAAACGCTTCTTTAAAGCTGGATCAGGAAATTATTATCCCTGGAGGGGAAAAATCAACCTCCTATTATTACCAACCAAGAGTAACTTATTACCACAGCAGCTATTACGGTGCTTATGGAGCTAAAAGCCGTCAATTTCCCTGGGGCCAATGCACCTGGTATGTTGCCCAGAAGAGATATATTTCCTGGAGCGGGCATGCTAAATCCTGGCTGTATAATGCTCAGGCCATGGGCTATTCTGTATGCTGGGGGTCACAATGCCAGCCTCGACCAGGAGCAATTGTTTCTTTAAGAGGGGGCGGATGGCTATCGCGATTATACGGTCATGTAGCTTATGTAGAAGCAGTGTCTAATGGCAGGTTTACAATTTCAGAAATGAATCACGCAGGACTGGGAGTAAGAACTGTACGCACATTTCCTATAGGCTCAGGAGCAATTGCTGGATTCATTTACTAATCCCAAAATTATATTCCCAATTTAACCTTAAACCCTAATAGGGTTTTTTTATTTGACTTCATTTTTTAATCCCGCTACAATAGAGAGATATAGTTGTTTAACAATTAAAAGGAGGAAAAATTGAAAAAAGCTGCTGTATTTTTAATCTTGTCTGTATTTTTGTTTTTAACAAATTGTAATTTTCATAAAAAGTTTAATTTGGAAATAACAGAGAAACTCAATGCTCAGGAAAAGAAAATTGAGAAACTCCAACAGCAATTACAAATTTTAGAACAGAATTATCAGCTAAAAACAGAGCAACAAGCCAAAGAAATCGAAAAACTTAAACAGTTTATTAATTTACTGCAGAAGTATAATCGTGAAAACGCTCAAACACTGATTAACCCTTTTATTCCTGAAAAAGTAACATTTTGCGGGCAGCCAGTTCCTTTAGACAAATTTAAAGTCAGAGAAAGGCTGAAACGGGCATTACAATCCGAAATGACCCGCTGGCCAATGGCATTGATTTTTTTAAGAAGCGGGCGCTGGTTTCCAATGATTGAAGAAAAAATTAGAAAACTGGGGCTTCCCTATGATTTAAAGTATATTCCAGCAATAGAAAGCGATCTTAATCCCGAAACCCCTCCTTCTTATGCAGGAGCAGCAGGGATGTGGCAGATTATTAAAGGCACGGCTAGAAATATTATGGGATTAAGAGTTGATTATTATCTTGACCAGCGATACGATCCCCAAGCCTCTACACAAGCAGCATTGGTTCACCTTCAAGAGCTTTATGCGGAATTTAATAATTGGCTTTCAGCTTTGGCCGGGTATAATATGCATAAAGACAGGTATCGGGAGCAGATGCAGGCAGAGGGAGTAGATAATTTTTACGAAGTAATTGGAATTCCCATTCAAACCCAGCGTTATGTTTTTAGGGCGATTGCTGTAAAATTAATTATGGAAAATCCTGAAAAATATGGGTTTCCTCCCATGGAAAAGATTAATGAAATTAAATTTCAGCCTTATCCTGTAATTCCGAAAGTAATAACAGTTAAAAACCAAGAAAGTATTCCCAGCATTGCTCGGAGATTAGGAATGAGTTGTTATGAATTCAGAACCTTTAATCCCCATATTGCACCCGTTAACAGTCGGGGGAATATAATCAGGGATTATCTTCTAAGAGGAAAATACAAGGTATATATCAAAAAAGAGTCTTAAAAAAGACTCTTTTTTAATATTGCTAAAGTGAACCACTCTATCCCTAAAGGGATAAAGCTTCCTGCTTCATAGTCGAGAGCAA
>CAYVAX010000026.1:0-6215 GCA_964449235.1 uncultured Candidatus Saccharibacteria bacterium
TAAACAAATACGAACGCTGGCACAGAGTGGCTAAAATCCTTAAAATATCCAAAACGGCAAGATTAAGATTAGAATGGATCATATATTATCACCAGGGCCATAACGCCTCTCAAACAGCAAGGCATTTTGGCATTTCCAGAAAAACCTTTTACAAGTGGTTCCATAAATTTGACAAAGATAACATCTATACAATGCACAACCTGGAAGACAGATCCAGGGCTCCTAAACATGTTAGACAAAGAGAGATCACGCCATTGGAAGAACAAAGAATCATTAAACTCAGAAAGGAGCATATCAGGTGGGGCAAGATGAAGTTAAAGAAACTCTATGAACGGGAACATAATGAAGAAATCAGCTCCTGGAAAATCCAAAAAGTTATTGAAAGCAAAAAGCTATACTACAACTCCGTTAAAACAGCTAAAATAGCTCGAAAAAGGAAGAAAGCCCAGAAAAAGAAAAGAATCACGGAATTAAAGCTTTACAAGCTTCCCGGGTACAAAAAGAAGGCAGGATACATTATTTGTTTAGACACCATTGTTATTTACTGGAATGGCCTTAAAAGATATATCTTCACGGCTATTGATAAATACGGAAAAGCAGCTTTTGCTAGAATGTACAAAACTAAAAGTTCTTACAATGCTAGAGATTTTCTTTACCGGTTACATTATCTTCTAAATGGCAATGTTCCTCGAGTAGGCAATGATAATGGAACAGAATTTGAAAAGTTGTTTAAACAAGCCTGTATTGAACTTTGTATTGAACAATACTATAGTAGAGTAAGAACGCCAAAAGATAATCCTGACAACGAAAGATTTAACCAAACACTTAGAAATGAATTTCTACAACTGGGAAATTTTAATCCCGATCCTGTCATTTTCAACAAAGCTTTAACTGAATGGTTGATAGAATACAACTTTGTTAGACCGCATGAAACCTTAAATTACGAAACACCCATGGAATTTAGCAAAGTGTTACCTATGTGGTCATCTTGTACAATCTCTTGACAAGCATATGGCAAAAGAGTAAAATAAAAGTGTTAGATGTAATCCGTCTTCGGACGGAAGCAGCAAAAGTCTCCCGCGAGGGGGACTTTTGTACTTGGTTGTATTTAAAAGCCTACAATGAAAAATTAAGGGAAAAACCTTGTTTTAAAATGGTTAATTCTTTTTTATTTTCTCCCAATCAATAGTTCTAAACGCGTCCAATACAGGAAGTCCATTTTTTTAAAAAATCCGAGAATTGTTTTCTCGGATTTTTGTTTTGATGATTTTTGATAGAAAATTCACCTCAGTTCTTAAAAGAGTATTTGATTATGTCTCCCTCTTTTTTGATTTTTATAGTTAATTTCTTCTTTTCTAAAATCACCTTGACTCTGGGTGAAATCAATTTTTTATAACAGGGCCTTATACCAAGATTCGGAAAACTATCTCCTATATGGAATTTTCCATCCCAGCAGGGTTGTTTTAGTAAAAATATGTAACTTCTTGTGGGAATAACCAAATCCGAATCCGGTTCCCAATACCGCCACAACTCTGAATTGCCATATTCGGTGGGTGGTTTCACTTTTTTGGGGATACCTGTTTTTAAATCGATTTGGTCTGGATGAATTAATCCTGGTTTTCCTTTAGGTATGACGACTTTTACAGTTTCGCCATTTAAAGAATATCCTTTGGCAGTATGTATAATCTTAGGGTGTTCTATTGCCGTATTATAATTTTTGATTACCGTATCTAAGAATTCTACAAAATTAGATCCTTGCAAACTTTCAATCATTTGAATGTCTTTGATTTTTTTAGCATCTTTTAATGCTTGCCAGTATTCTCGCAGTGCAAGAATTTTAAAGCTCATTTTTTTAGATAATAATTTGGCTTCAGGGTAAGTAATATAGTGTACCCTCCGCTCTTCATCAAAAGTAATTTTTAATTTAAGTTTTTTTGCAGCCTGGGTAACGTTACGAGATTTTTTTAAAAAATCTCTTTTGATCCACAATTTATTTGATGGAGAATAAAAATATTCGTTAAAAATTTTAACAATTGGTTCAAGTATGGGAGCGGTTTTTTTTCTAGATAGCTGCATGCCCGTCCCCCAAAATTCAATGTATTTAGGGGTGGTTTTGATATTTATTTTTCCGAATTCAAATTCTATAATTTTTTCTAATGCATTGAATATTGCTGACTTGAATTCGCTTGAAGAGGCATTATTAAAAACGAGGTAAACTCTTTCCCGATTTACGGTGATATTGTCGTTTTTGTAATCTGTAATTCGTAATATTGTTAAGGGGAGATTTTTATTAATATTGTTTTGTGCTGCTAAATCAGTCATCTTTTTTAATAGGTTTCTTTTAACCTCTTTCCCTGTGTCCTTAAATCCTTTTTTAATTTTGGCCACTGCGAATCCAAATCCCCAATCTTCTTTATAGTCTCTGCCAAACAAAATATCGGGATCATCTGTATTGAGCAAAAAAGACATTAAATGGCCATAAAATTCTCTTTCATTTTCAATCCTAGATAAATATTTTAGGTAATTCATAATCAAAACATCTTTTGTGGTCATTTTGTGAAAAACCCTGTTTTCTGTATCCATTAATGTTGCTCCATGCAGGATTCTTCCCAGGTCTTCATCAAAAGACATGCCCATGCCGAGCATCTTTTGTACAATCAGCGCTGTGCAGGAACCAATAATTTCCATTGTTTTTGGCAGATCTTGTAGTTTGGAAATCTCAGAAGCTATATGATGATCTATTATAGAGATGAAATATTTTTGAATCTCTGGTTCTCTGTTTTGGTCGACCGAAATCCATCTGGCAAGTCCTGATTGTTTAGCTCTAAAGTATTCTGGAGCTCTGTCTAAAAGTATAGAATCAGAAATTTTATTTCCCAATAACGCTCTGACTTCGTCTGGAATTTTGTGATTTTGAACAATCGGGATGTAGATTATTTTTTCTTGATTTAATATATGATTTCTCCATGATTCAAAAAGACAACTTACAACGGTATCCGTATCCGGATTTTTGTGCCCCATTACAAATATTATATCTTTTTTGTTTTGAAGGGCGTTTTGCAATCTGGACCTAGAGGTTTTAATAAAAGCAATAAAATCTTGAAAATGAAGTTTATCAAGTTTAGATCCTGTAATAGTTTTTATCGCTTTATCTAAAATACTGATCTGTTTTAGGTTATTTTTGGTTATAGCCTCAATCTTCATAGAGCCCAATAAGTCAAAAAAACGTTCTCGTGTTTTATAAATTATCAACTGCTTGGAATTTTTAAATAGTTTTCCATATTTGATTAGAAATCCTACAATTGAATTAAAATCTTTTTTTCTAATATGGTATTGTTCTAATAATTTTAAGGCATGGTTTAATATATCTATTCTGACAGGGCTTTCCAGGGGCTGCCCTCTACACTCTCTAATCATTTGCATTGGCTGTCGTGCGTCTACGGGGATTCCTTGGTCAAAAGATGGCTTTCCCACTGAGGTCACGTATCCACGGATAATTGCCCTAGGTCGATGTTTAGTTATGGAAAAATCCGGAGACCAATATTTCCAACTCGTTGCAAATTTTTCTCTAAATAATTCTATTTTTTTTGGAATCCCTAACTCGAGATTGATATTCTTTTCTGGGTTAAACCAGCCTGGCTTTCCAATGGGCTCTACTGCCTTTTCCTTCTTGCCGGAATATTGATAATCTTTTACTATTCTTGGATGATCTATCCATGTTTTATCTATTAAGTAAACTCTATCCAGCCACTCGCAGTACTTATCTGACATTAATTCCTTGATCATATTGGCGTCTTTTTCTTTTTTAGCATCTTTTAATACTTGCCAATATTCTATAGGGCTCAACATGGCAGATCCTAAAGAAGATAATAATTTTTTTGCTTGATCAAAATCTACAAAATTTATCCTCCCTTCGTCGTCCCAGTTTAATTTCATATTCAATCTTTCCGCAGCCCTTTTAACCCGACTGTCTATTTTTAACGGTTTTCTTGAGATATACAATTTTGTTGATCTTGAATAAAAAAAATCAGTTTCCATTTTTGAAAAATAAATTAATTTCTAAATTAACTTCTTCCGCACTACCAGAAGCGTGCATAATGTTTTTAGTAGCTAGTCCTCTTTTTGTTAATTCTTCCATATTTTGATCTTCTGCAAAATCTCTCCTAATACTTCCGATGGAGGATTTAGATGGATCGGATAATCCTCGTATTTGTCTTAGTTTTTGTATTGCACCGCCTCCTTCAACTATCATTATAATAGAGACATCTTTCGTCATATAATCTAGCACAGCCTCTCTTATCTGTGGAAATTTTTGCAAAGATTCTTGGTATAATCGCAATACCTGAAAATGTGTTAATTCGGTAATTTTTATATTAACAATATTTAACCCACTATCTTTAATCCTTTTTATAATTTCTCCGGTAGCACCTTTAAGAATGCCATCTGGTTTGATTATTGCTAATGTTTTTTCCATTAACTATATTATATACCAAATTTAATCAACTTCAACCCCTCAAAACATACCCTAACCGCTTCAGAATTAGCTACAAGAGTTCTTCTCCTGCGTTATAAAACTTCGGAGGACAAAAGAATAACCGAAGTTCTCTAAACATAATTTACCATCAGCAGAAAGAGAAAATGATTACCCTTGTTTTCCCCAAAGAAAAAACATCACAGATTCTCAAAAGCTTAAGAGAAGCTTTTTTGTTCAACAAGCTCGGCCTTGATAACTATACTAAATAATTTCTAGATATATAGAAATACATGAACAAAATAAGCGTTGCTGAAAAACGGCAACGCTTTTTAAATTCTCTTAGTAGATTCGTTCTTGAGTTTGACTTTTATTCTGGGTCTGTTAAGCTTAATTATTGAGAAGGCAATATTTTTTAATAAAAATAGGAGGAAGACTAATGAATCAAAAAGTAGTAGATGCATATATTGAAAGATCAAACAAGGTAAAAGGTAAATTACTAAGGCTTAGTTTAGAAGTAATGGATTTAGTACTTGAAATAGATGAATCTGATGAATCTAATATGAAAAAATTTGATAAGTTATCATCCGAAATCGAGAAACTAACAAACTATTTAAGGGAAAAACTAGCTGCAGTAAGGGAAGAAATAGAAACCATTGAACAAACAAGAAAATTAACTGCCCAAGAAGAACAAAAATACATAGATCAAATGTCAGATATTCTAACAGACGGAGAACAGAAGACAGAAAAAGTAGAAGAATTATTTAACCAGATAATTAAAGATATTGAAAACGCTTAAGTTTAAAATTTGGCATAAGCTGAGAAAGATAATTTCTCGGCTTAATTTTATTCAAGCTGTACTATCTCCAATCCGGTTACTTCAAGATTCTTTAATTAAATTCAGCTTTTCTTTAGGAACTACAACTATCAAAGGTAAAGAACTTCTAAGACACAATATTAGCTAAACAAATTCTAACTTCATCCAGTGCGGGAATTTGACTTTTCAGATGATTATGTTATAATAGAAATATAGAGATTGGTTCTTTGACTAATCTATTTTACTCTCAAAATATGGAGGCTCTCAATGATAGGAGTAATTATTGCCTTAGTTATGGCAGGATGGAAGTATTTTATTTCTCACCAAACCGCAAATGTCATTTTTCTAAGCACCACTAACTTTTTATTTTGGTGGTTCGTCATCACCTCAGCAATCATCGTTGCTATTTACCTAGTAGTCGCCTTATTAACAATAGCAGGCATGACAATAGGTGGAGCTGGAGTTGGCGCTGGCGCTGAAAAAAGTGGGGTGCTTGGCGGGATATTTGGCGGAATTTTCGGTCTTCTCGGTGGCAGTGCTTTATCTGCCATTGCTCTAGTTCTGATACTAATTGCAAGAGGATTGCTCATATTCGGAGTTTACCTGGCTTATCATTCACTAATTATGACCGACGGAAACCTTGAATGGAATGTGAGTAAACTGATCCTAGGGATTGTTCTTTTTCTCATCGGTTTGATTATGAACAAATCTTCAGGATCTTCCTCCTCTTCATCAAATTAAGGCAAAAACATTTTTCAAGAAACAAGAGAAGTCATTTCTTAAGTGACTTCTCTTTTAATTTTTATTTCGAGCTTTGTAAGCCTCAATAACGATGACATAATTCAGAATAAACATAATTTTTACTCGCAAAACAAGCTAAGATATTTTTTACAACAGGAAACATTTTCTAGCCAATAGTCCTGCAAC
>CAYVAX010000027.1:0-5906 GCA_964449235.1 uncultured Candidatus Saccharibacteria bacterium
TAGCAGGTTCGTAAGCTTTTCGTTCTTTTTCTTCCCTTCTTTGTTTCCAGGCCTGTTTTATAGTGCGAGGTGTGGGGAGTCCCTTCCTAGCTGCCCATCTTCCAGCAACCCTTACAGCTGCTCTTGTTGGAACTCCCACTGCCCCCTTACCAATTCTTTTAGCAGAAGCTACCACTGCTTTGGAGCCATGAATGCCCATGCTCATTGCGACTATTGGTGCCCCGCCGAAAATCATTACAGCGATTAAATAATGCGTTAAGGTAGCTATACTTTTTGTGAAGTTTTCTGCGGCATTTATATTAATCGCTTCAATGTTTATAGCGCTTATCAAATATAGGCCCAGATAAACGAAGAAAGCATAGATAGGGGCAAAAAATGCATATTTAAGAAAGTTATTCCACCATTTACTATTCATATGTTTTAAAGAGGGGAAAATTCCAAAAAACCAAGCAAAGGGAGCTAAAACTATTAAAATCCACAAAGCGCCCAATCTTATAACAAGTAAGACTGCCCCCAGCAAAAGGATAGCAGCAGCTATAAACATAACCACAGATTGAGAACCTTGAGCTATAATAAAAGAAGCAAAGGTTGATAAAGGTGTTTCCCCTTCTTCTGTCTCTGTTTCATCTTCTGTCTCTATTTCATCTATTTCCGGTTTTTTTATTCCCTTCAAATCAATCATGGCTGCTTGTAATTGCCCTCCTATTCCTATTTCATTTTCTGGATCATCGTGCTTTTCTATTTTGCTAGTAAAAAAATTGGTAGTAATATGAGCGGCATCAATAATTATTCCACAGGCCAAAAAACTAAAGTTTATTAAAATAGCAATAATAATTAATTTTGGCAAAAGAGACTTCATTCCATAACTTTCAATCCTTAAAATGGTAGCAAAAGCAATAACAATTAAGCCAAGAATAAAAAACATATTTACAATATCTCTGCTTATTTTCCAGCCTTGATAAACAGGAGTTTCAGCTAATCTTCCGGTAGTAAAATCAAGTACATTAGAAAAAAGATTTGCAAAAATTCCCAAACACCAAGATGAAGCTGTCCAGATTATATTGCTTAATCCTTCTATTATTTGCCTAGCAAAATCTCCTATAACTCCAGAAACAACGAGCGTAGCATCACCTGTTCGTGATGTTGCCCAAAGTTCTATGAGTCCTTGTAAAATTTTGGGCATTTTAGCTTGCGCCTCCTTAATATTAAAAGAGAATAAGCCAAAAACTACTGCAATTAATATAATAACTGCAATTCCTTTTCTGGAATTATTAGAAGAGAAAAACGAAAACATATTTAAGTTTATTAATAAACTTCGCTACTAATATTCTCGCCCAAGGCAATCTTCAGGACAATTTTGTATAGTTTCTCCAAAAGCTCTATCACAAGTATCGTTTCCGCAAAGCTCAGGGTTAGGAGGTTCAGGGCCAGGTTCAGGGCCAGGTTCAGGATCATCTTCGGGGCAACTTGCCAGGGTCACGCTAGCATTACTGTCAGGATAAGTATTATGTTGAGGCCAGCTACAACCTGTTCCTCCACGGCAATATTTAGCTAAATCCAGTCCGTCATAATCAGAATATTCTGACAAATCAAGACTTGAAGATTCTCCTGTGTCGGTATTGGTTAGTGTAACTGAATAGCCTGCCCATTGAATTTTCCAAGTATCTCCACTGTTTATTGAAAGTCGATCAGTGGTTTCGGCGACACACCAACCGCAGTCTTCGTTTATAGAGTCGCAACCAAAACAGAAACCTGTTTTAGGTTGGAGAGTGTGGTCTCCATCTGATATTCTGTGTCGGATTTGAATATAGTGGGCATTATCTTCACCTGCTATTCCAAAAACAGTACTTTTATTGTCATCGTTTGAAAACGCATTTACATTATTCACCTTAAAACATATTTGGCTTTGGCCAGAGGTTAAGTCCAGAGTGGGCTCTACAACTGGCGCATAATCAACGGTTTCATAATAGCAGCACTCTGCTTCCTCTTCTCCGTAAGTTGATCCTGCCCCAATGCAAACGTTGTATTTACCTTCGTCATGTTGCCAGGCAGTAGCACAGCATTTTGATCGCAGGTAGAATAATCCTTCATTAATTGGCCACCAGGGGTCATTCCCTCCATAAGCAATAGTGGACCCTCCTCGATAGCTACAATCATTATCATTAGGTCTAAAGTCAGTTATATCTCTTAATTGTTCCTGAGTAATATCACAGTACTGTTCACAAACCTTTTCTCCTTCTTCGTTTGTAAAATTTGGAATAATTCTACAAATTAAACTGAAATTTAATGGCCCAAATCCACCTTCGTATGTGCAGTGTTCAGGGTAACAATCATTTTGAATGCATTTACCTCCCATTTCATTGGCAAATTCGGCATCAAATAATCCAAACCACGGGAACCCCTGGGTCACATCCCTGTGTTTTGCCCATACAACTACAGGATATTTTATTATCGAACGAGCAGTATAGTCAATTGTCTGCTCACAATAAGTAGCAGGAACGAAATATTCTCTTAAACAGGTAAAACAGGCCTCTTTTCTTTCCTCCATCAAGCATTGCCTGTGAAATTCTAATCCGCTATCAGGGGGAGAAACCACTTGGTCTTCTATTCCCTGATAATTACTGCAAACCTTTTCAATACATTCACTTCTTGCATCTCTGTCTTCTTGAGAGCATTGTTCGTCAGCTTTTTTAAGGCAGGTTTCACATCTCTTTAGCGCTGTGTTGTAAGGGGCCCGACAGCTCCAATAGAATTCATTTTTTTGAGAAAGAATATCTTCAGTCCAGGGCTCATTGCCGCTTTCAGGATAAGGTTCAGGAGGATAAGGCTCAGGCGGGCAGTTTAATGTGCTATGATCATACATGCAGGATTGGCAAACTGGATTTATGGGCTCAAGCCCACTGATAATATCGGTGCAGGTGGCATTAATTCCTAAGTTTAATTGTTCAGTTATTGTTTTACATTTAGAAGGGAATTTATTAGCTGGAACCTGTCCGTAGCTGTATCCGTAAACTGTAAAGGGAGCAAATCTGGGATCTAGAATATTAAAATCGGGTTTTAAGTTTACTCCTTCTAGTCCTACGTATAAAGCTTCTACGTAGGAATTGAGAACATCAGCTATGTTTCGAGCATAATCAGTATATTTCAGCATTTCTTTTTTATCCTCACATTCAGTTATTGATCGCGATAATTTCTGAACAGCGCTTAAAATTCCGGTTAAGATTTTTGAACGCGTGTCCTTTTTATCCTCCAGAGTTTGATTTGCTTTAAACTCGTCGTAGTATAAGAAATCTTGCGAGGAAGATCTCTCTTCTTCCTCCTGGGTGGTAACAGATCGAAGAAATTCCATTCCCTCAGTAAGTCCGCGGTTAATTACAGAGCTGAACAGTATTCCCAGCAACTGTGTAATTTCCTTAACTGAAATAATTCTTTGCATATCTGCGCTTAAAGCGCTTTCCATATGAGTGCGGATATCTGATCCCACATTTTTGATTTTAGTTTCAATAGCGTACCCAACTGTTTCACTTTCGCATTGAGTTACACATTTTTGGTAATTAAAACTGGGGTCAGCAATAGTTTTTTTCTGGCATTCCCCTATGCAAGCATCAACATCACTTAAGCTGGTTGCTTCTTCATTTTTGTATCCCCCGCTAACATCAGTTTTTTTATCAGCAGCTTCTTTTTCAGCCAATTCCATTCTTCTCCTTTCTTGTCCAGCCATTAGAGCTTGACCAAAAATATTATTTTCAGGTTTAATCATTGAAAACCAGCCAGCCCATCCTCCAGCCTCTAGAGAATAACCACTATCTACAAATTCCTGATAATTATCTCCAAGGTCGTCCTGCAAAGTAGAGCGGGCATATTCTGCATATGTAGGAAGATCAGTAAGATTAGTAGCAAAACCGAGATCTTCCAAGACATTTTTTATTGCGGGCTCAATTTCTGTTTTTCTAAATTCAACAATATATTTTGCTGCTCCCACTGCTAGTGCGTTTTTAAAATAACTAATATAGTCTAAGACCCTTAAAGATTCTCCAGAATCACTAGTTCTTCCCTGTCCCCAGTCAATTATTCTTTGCGTAAGGGGCTTTATGACCAAATCAGATACAGTCCAGCCAACAGCATCCAAGGCCAATTCTTTAATAGCTACCATCCAGGAACCGCCTCCATCCAGAGCTTTAGCCTCTTTGGTCTTAAACAGAAAAAGATTAAAACTTAAGCTTAACACTACAGCAATTATTAAAATTGTAGAAATTGTTTTTTGAAGCATAGTTATAACGAGAGCTGCATTCCTTGCTGTTCAGCAAGGTTTACAGCTTCGTCCATTAAATCATTCCAATGAGTTGAAAAATCCTCTAATTTTTCTAAGGCAATATATGCCTTAAGAGGATCCTGTCCAATATCCCGGAAAGAAATAAATATGTTTCTGATTAATAAAGTTAATTCCAGTCCTTGTTTATGGATTTCTTTCCAGGAAGAAGGAACTGTAATTAGTTTTGCCTGCTCTATTTTAACATCGTTCTGCTTAATTAATTGATCTAATTCATAAAAATCATTGTTTTTAAAGGCAGAGGCAAGAGCTTGGAATGTTTGATCCTGGAGAAAAAACACATCAGAGCTAAGGATTGAAGAAACTCGAGATAAATACAAATTTATTGCTTCTAGGCTATTATCCTCGGAAATATTAATATCCTTGTCAGTAACATTAATATTAAATATTTCGGGAATTTCAGAAATTGTATCCTCAGCTTTTTCTAATAATTGGGGATAAGCTACAGCCAGAGCGCGTTTAGCCATTTCTCTTACTGTTGAATCTTCAGTAAAATTAGAAAAACTTTCAGCAGAATCAATTTCCGGATGATCCATAACATATTCTCCTTTTTCAGTAATATACGCCTTTAAGATTGATTCCATGGTTTCTTCGTCAAGCACTTTCTGGGTAAGATTGTATTTTTCTCCCAAGGGAAGGGGATAAAAGCTGAGCTTGTCTCCAGGGGCCTTAACTAAAGGATTATGGCCGGAATTAACTTCTTCACCGTCTAAATATCCGTCTCCATCAGTATCTGGATTGCGGGGGTCGGTTTTGAACAATTCTTCTTCCCAATCCCTTAATCCGTCATTATCGCTGTCAATAAAACTTTCAGAAACAGTTTTACTGACTCTTTTTCCCAATAGAGCTTGTTCATCAGAATATTTGTAAACAAAAATCACTCCTCCAATTAAAAGAATTATGCCGACAATAATCGCAATAACAGGGATTTTTTTCATAAGAGATTAACTTAATTTTCTCTTGTTATTATACCACAACAGAAAAGTCAATAACAACCCAATTGTGGATAAAATTATTATCCAATCTCCGAATTGAGTGTATATTGTTTTTGAACCTAAAAGGTTTAACTCCGAAACTATAATTACATTTCCCAATTCCTTGGATTTTGCTTTAATTGCGCCCTGGGGGGTGAGCAGAAAAGAATGCCCCATATTTGTCGCCTGAAGAAGATAGCGCTGGTTTTCAACTGCCCGCAGCTTGGACATTGCTAAATTTTGCATTAATAAGGAATTTGCACCGTGAAAAGGAGCATCAGAAGAAATCACAGCTAAAAATTGAGCTCCCCTGTTGGTCATTTTTCTCTGGATTTGAGGGGAAATAATGCTGGAGCAAACTGTTCCTCCGATTTTTCCTTGAGGAGTAGATACAGGTTTGATTTTTTCTCCCCGGGTGTATAATTTTTCCCGATAATCAAGATTAAAAGAATAAATGTTTAATAACAGGCTTACAGTGTACGGAAGATAATCTCCGCCAGGGACTAATAACAGCTTGTCGTGATATCCCAATGGCTGGTCTTGGTCACTGAGGTAATAGAATGTTCTTGATCTTCGGCTGTTATTCTCATCAACCACTTTTT
>CAYVAX010000028.1:0-5837 GCA_964449235.1 uncultured Candidatus Saccharibacteria bacterium
TTTTCTCAAAATCAAAAAAGGTTAAGGGTACACTTGCACGGATATTCTGAAAAAGCAGTTAATAAAGTAAGAGAAGTTCTTAAAAAATATGGAGAGATTGAAATCTTTGAAGCAGAAAAAGAATTTTACAGTGAAAATTCTTCAATTGGATTAATTGTAGATCAGACATCAGATTTGCCTGATGAAATTAGAAAGAAGTACAAAATAGAAAATGTAATAAAATATTATGTTTCTTTTCCAGAAGAGGAGTTTGAAGGAAAATTGTTGGAAGGGAAAAATTTTTACGAGAAAATGCGAAAAGCAAAAGAGCCGCCGTATACCTCTTTTCCTCCAATTAAAAAATTTAAACAAGCATACTATAAGGCATTGAACAAGTTTGACTATGTTATCGTAATACTGCTTTCATCTGCACTTTCTGGTGCTTATGAATCTGCAATTAATGCAAAATCTAAAATAGACAAACAGTTACAGGACAGAATTGAAATTGTTGACTCTAAAACAGCAAGTGTGGCTCAAGGCCTTTTGTCGCTGGAAGCACAAAATATGATTGTTAGCGGTGCGAAAACAGAAAAGATACTCGAAAGAATAGAACAACTCAAAAAGAAAATCAAAGTATTTGGATTTATAGAAGATATTAAATGGGCAGAATATGGAGGAAGAGTTTCTCATGCTATGGCTAAGGTAATAACAGTGTTGGAAGGAAAAGGTGTAAGGTTAGCCTTGAGTGTGAATAAAAAAGGAAAAGTAAAAATGACTAAACTGAGAATTTCAGCAAGAAACAGGGTAGATTCTATTTTAAAAAAAATAGAAAAAGACGGAAAAAACAAAAAACTAAAAGTTGCTATAGCGCACGGCGGAGTAGAAGATCAAAAGAATCAATTAGCAAATAAAGTAAAGAGCTTGGGTCACAAAGTTGTATTTAGCTCAGTCCTTACTCCGGTTATAGGAGCGCATGCCGGACCAGGAACACTAATTATTGCTTATTTTTAAAAAATATATATGCGAAGAAAATTAATTCTTCGCATATATTTTTGTTTGTGGATAAAAACATTTGCAATTTTTATTTTAATATGTTATCCTGTGCACTAAGACTTTAAAAAACAAGAATATCGTTTTTATTCTTAAAAATCAAAGGTCGTTTTGTTCAAGAGCCCCTGCCTGCAACTTGTTAAAATCTTGAACAATGACATTCTTCTATAAAGCAGGGGATTGATAAATAATCTAATTGAATATTGTACACTATGAAAAAAATATTAAAAGCATTAAAAGCAAGCCCGATTGCAATGATTGTTGCTGGTGTTTTGATTGCTGGAGTAGCTTCTGCTGCTCTTTTAAGTGTTTATGGTAATATGCTGGGAACAGCAGATGTTCAGCAATCCGTTAAATTTGGAAATGGTGATACTGAAAAAACTTATACTATTGGAGATTCTCCAGCAATTGCCGGAAACACTTATACCCAGGACTATAATCTGAGAAACGATTCTGACACCACAGCTCCTATTAAATTTGCAACTCAATACAAGGTTACAGGTGTTCATGGTTGGTGGAACTCTGAAGAAGGAGTTGAAACTTCTTACTGGAGCACTTTAGACTTAAGTACAAAGAACACTTCTAACTGGACAACGACAGGAATTGCAGGAGGAACATTAACTTATAACTTAGTTAGTAATGTTTTTGAGTATGAATTTGAAGCAGAAGGACTTAATGGAGGCGGTGATTATTCTTTAATTTATTATGCTGACAGGCAAGACAGATTTAATAATCCGGGAGGAGACAATCCTGGTGCTTTAATTGCTGAATTTACTGCAGATGAAAATGGGGAAATTTCCGAACAAGGGACTAAAAACCTAGGAATGGATCTTCCTCATCCCAATGATTGGAATGGAACTGCAGATGCAGATTATTGCAAAAAAGCAAACGGCTATGACGATTATGAGCTTTGTAGAGGAGCAAAAATTTGGTTAGTTCCATCTTCTGATTATAATAAGAACACTAAGCAAGTAAATTGGAGCAACATGAACGACTATCTATACGAAACAGATCTTATTACTTATGATGATGTAAATAATGGAGAAGCTTTGCATTTAGGCACAGGAAGATTAAATTTCTTTGTTAAAACTGTGTTTGATGTTGCCTTACAACCGGGAGAGTACAAAGTTAAAACGGAAGTTCAACCAGTATACTAAGTTAGAAAAGAATTGCCCCTGTTTCTTGTCAGGGGCAGAAGTAAGTCTATTTCTTTCCCCGAGGAAGTGGCCTTACTTCTAAAATATGAAAAACAAAATTACTGCAATATTATTGATAGTAGCATTTTTATGCTTGAATATAGGAGCATCTTATGCAAAGTTGCTAGAAAACTATGCAACAATAAAAGGAACAGCCCAAGTTTCTGCTCCTGAATTTTATATTGGCTCAATTGAAAATGAAACTCTTTCTATTAATCAAAAACCAACAAGTTGCGGTATTTTCAGTATAACCGGAGAATACAGGACCTTCAGGACGGAAAACTTAGGAGGAGTTAATTTTGACTATATTCCCAAGGCCAAGTTTTATGTTAGAGCAAAATCATCAAGTTCTGACCAGGAACTTCGATTAAGCTTTGGTTATTATAAAACTGACAATTCAGGACCTTATTATCTTTGTTCTGAAACCATAACTGTAACTTCGGCAATGAAAGATTATGAAACTGATTTCATAAATTGTAGCCATAAACCAGAAAATGTAAAAAATTTATTTTACGAGTTTAAAGAAATTAAAGAAACGTGTGCAGAAGGCGAGGAGTGTCCAAGTATTGAATATGAGGTTGGCCAATGTGAGAGTAGCTTCTATACCAAAATAGAATTAAGTGATTAATTTATGAATAATAGAATAAAAAATATAATTATATTTTTAGTAGTTGTATCTTTTACGGCAGTATTTTTCACTTCTAATGCTTTAGCAAATGGTCTTTCAATAACTGTAAAGAAAGAGTGCGACATTGAATATATGGGAGAGAATTGTGTGGTAGAAATGACAGTTAATAATACAACTGGAAACGATCTTGACGGAGAAGCAATTTTTCATGCAGATTTTAATGGAAGTAATTTTGATGGAATTGGGATTACTCCTTATTTTTTAATTAAAGACAGCGGATGGTTAGGTTTTGGAACTTGGACCAATGGGGATACCAGCACTGGTCAAGAAGCATTTATAATTGAAGCAGGAGAAAGTTCTGCTGAACTTAAAATAAATACTCACCCTGCCTTGTATCCGGGAAATTATAAATTTTCTCTTACTCTAGAGGGAACCACCCAAGAAGAAGAGGAAGAAGAGGAAGAAGAGGAAGAATATACCACCACTACTGATGTTGGAGGCGGTGGCGGCGGTACTACTGGAACCGAAGAAGAAACTGAAGAAGAAACCACTGAAGAAGAGGAAACAGAAGAAGTAACCACAGAAGAGAGCACTCCTCCGGGCGAAGTTGCCGGAGAACAAACAGAAAGAGAAAAACAAACAGGGGTTGGAGGCGATGAACCTCAAGAACCGTATATTTCAGGAGAAGTAAAAGGTGACCAAGACATAGCAGGGGAATTAATTAAAGAAGATGATTTACAGTTATCTGATAAAGAGATGGATAAAAATGCTGCAGCAGTAGTAATTAAAACCCTGTTTGGAGTTAGCAAGTATACCATTCCTTTATTAAGTCTTTTAATTATATTAATTATCTTGCTTTTAATATTAACTAAAAAAAGAAAGAGAGAATAAATAGTTATCATATATTTAATTTTTTTGAATATCCCCATAATTTACTTTGTAGCGGGGGTATTTTTTTGATATAATAAAAACAAGAGTATAGTTAATTATTAATAAATATTGTTAATGAAAAAAATACCTTTTTTATTTCTCATATTTCTTTTAGTTTTAATTTTAATTGCTGCTGGCTGCAGGGAAGACAAAGGAAAAACTTTCGAATACCAAACTTATACCAGCAGTAAACATGGATTCAGCTTTGAATATCCTCAATCCTGGCACCTGGAAGATAATCCCGAGTTTAATTCCATTTTTTTGGGCAACAAACAAGAAGAGCCGCCAATGGGAGGAGTGTCTTTGGGGGCGAGAATAGAAATTTTTATCAGCGAAAATGCCGAGGATTTAGAATTAGAGCAATGGATAGAATGGCATAAACCTCAATCCGGCCAAGAACAAGAAGTATTGGAAACCAAGCAAATTACGGTGGGCAATAAACAGGCAATCAGAGAAACAGTTACTGTTCCTCAAGGCCCTGTCACTCAAGGAAATCCCGTAACTGTGTATTTTTCAACAGACGGGAATGTAATTCAGATGAATTATACTGGACGGGAACCGAATTATTCTCAGAATATAGAGATTTTTCAGCATTTATTAAATAGTTTTAAATTCGAATAACTGTATGAAAAAGCGGAATAAGGTTGTGCTTGCAATCTTTGTTATAATCATCCTGATCGCCATTTTTATTTCCATCCTTCCACTATTAAAACCGGACATTATTCCTCGCAATTGGGAGGTTTATGAAAATTCCCGCTATAATTTCAATGTGCAATATCCAGCTGATTGGGAGCTGGGAGAGCCGGAAATAAGTAATGCTGGTCGGGAGTTTTTTTCTACAGATAAAGAAATTCAATGCTATGCTTATGGATTTCAAAACGTACTGATTACACAGGATGGAGATCCCCAGAGTTTAAAGGAATTTATTTCCTGGTTAAAAGAAGATCCCGGTTTTGAATTTATTGAACAGAAACAAACAAGCTTAGGGGGAGAGGAGGCAGTAGAATTGATTTCTAAGCAGGATAACAAGATCAAACAAGCGGTTTATGCCTTGGGAGAAGACACTGGAAGGGGATTATTCTGTATTTTTGAAAGTCAGAAGGTGCAAGATGGTTTTCAAGATTTGTTTGAAAAAATGAAAAAAAGCTTTAAAATTAATACTTCTTTGAACGGCAAGGAAGTATTTATTTCCGGTCATGAAATGTGTGTAAATTTATTGAACAATGCTTCTGTTCCATTGCAGGACGTTCAGACTTTTCTGGATAAAAACTATACAGAAGTCTCCACTATTAGTCGAGCATACTGGGACCAGAATAAATTGCCGGAAAAAGTTTTAGAGCTCCAAGATCAGGATTATACCTGCTATCCAATGCCATTTGAAATTGATCAAGACGAAGTTAAAACCATCCAATGGACCTGTGAGTTAGAATATGCTCAGTGGGAATATATTGATAAGGAAAATTTTGAGCAAAAAGCGGAATTAATAGATCAGGGATATAATTGTGAAAAAAGAATTTGTTTTACTAATCAATCTCAGCAGAGCTTTGTCTGGCTTTGCGGGGAATAATAATTAACTTATAATTCTATGATTAAATTTAAATTTTTTATCCCAATTTTATTATTAACAACTTTTATATTGATTGGTGGTGGTTGTGGCGATAAACAACCTACAGTTTCACCAAGAAAGATAGTAGACAGTTATTTAAAATCTACATTGGGAACTATTCCAGAAGCAAATATTGATTACGAGATTGCAAAACAATATCTCTCTGCAGAATTCAAAAAAGAGTTTACCAATCCTTCGTTTGTGCCTATTAGTTATTGTATTCAAGATGGTCCCAGTGAAGTAAGAATTGATTCTGAAGAAACTTCTAATAATATTGCCGAAGTTATTGTGAGCGCTAAATATGGAGAATGGCAGGAAATGTGGAAGTTTGGATTGATTGTTGAGCAAGAGGAGTGGAAAATAGATGATATTGTATGCAATTGAGTGATTTTGTGCGGTTAGTGGATAACTTTAAGTTTGATTAATAATTAAGCGATATTTGTTAAAT
>CAYVAX010000029.1:0-5702 GCA_964449235.1 uncultured Candidatus Saccharibacteria bacterium
TTTCTACTAATTGATAAGCGAGCTCGGATACATGCACCAGGCCTTCAATGTTGTCAAATTTAATAAATGCTCCGAAATCAACTATTCCGGTTACAGTGCCCTCCACAATATCTCCAACCTTGTATTTTTCAATTGTTTCTTTAAGCTCTTTTTCTTTAGTTGCTTTTTCAGAAACAATAATCTTTTCTTCTTTAGGCTCAAGATCAATTATTTTCACCTCTAAATTTTCATTTACTAATTTTTGGAGAGACTGGAGGATCTTTTGAGTATCTCCATTTTTAACTCTGGGATATTTTTCAGCAGAAAGCTGGGAAACAGGCATAAATGCCTGTAATTTATCCAGTTCCAGCATTAATCCTCCCTTGTTTGCTTTTAACACCTTGGCCTTAATAATTTCTCCATCTTCCATTTTTTGTTTTAATTTTTCCCATTCCTGCTCAATACCTGCTTGCTTTAAAGAGACTTCTACATATCCATCTTCATTTTCCAGTTCTGTAATTTTAACATCAATGTTATCTTCTACCTTTACATTTTTAAAATATTTAGAATTATTTTTAATTTCTCTAGGAACAATAACTCCGGTTTTGAATTTTCTCAAATTAACAAAGATGCCATTTTTAGTGATATCAAAAATTTTTCCTTTAACAATGTCGCCCACTTTTGGAATTTGGGAGAAACTTTCAGTAAGAGTTTGTTGAATTGTTTGAGATTTTGTTTTTACGTTCATACGTTGAATTATATGGGAGGCAGAAAATTTTGTCAACAATTTGTACAGTTAACACTAGGGGGTAACACTTGGTATAGTAAGAGGCGACACCTGTTAACTGTACATATAATTGGCTTTTTTGCGTTTTTGTGATAAAATATAACTATGAAAATATCCTGGTACGGACAATCTTGTTTTAAGATTGAGACTAAAAAAGCAGTAATTGCCACTGATCCCTTTAACAAGGAGATAGGATTAACTCCGCCCAGATTTAAAGCGGAGATTGTTACTGTTTCTCATCAGCACAGTGATCATAATAATGTTTCCAGTTTAAAAGGAAATCCATTTATTATTGAAGGCCCGGGAGAATATGAGTTTAAGGATATAACTGTGCGGGGAATAAATTCTTTTCACGATCAAAGCCAGGGGAAAAAACGAGGCTTAAACACTATTTTTGTCATTGAGGTTGAAGATATGCGAATCTGCCACCTGGGTGATTTTGGGCAAAAAGAATTAACTAACGAGCAATTGGAGGAGTTATCAGAGGTGGATATTTTAATGATTCCTGTGGGCGGAGTGTACACCATTAATGGAGAAAAAGCAGCAGATGTAATTAATCAAATTGAGCCTAAAATAGTTATTCCCATGCACTACAAGATACCGAACTTAAAGGTGGATTTGAAAAAAGTAGATTCATTTATAAAAGAAATGGGAACTAAAAAAGAAGGGGAGCAAAAACTAACAATCAAAAAAAGCGATTTACTCAAAGAGGACATGAGATTAATAGTACTGGAGATAGGGAAATAATATGCAATTTTTAAAGAAATTACAAACCAAGCCCCGATATGTTCGTGTCCAGATTTTATGGATTTCAGTTATTTTAATAATGATTATTGTTTTTTCTTTTTGGGTAATGCATTTAAATTCCAGCTTAGGATCTGGTCCTCAGAAAACAAAAGCAGAACTAGAAAAGCAATCTGTCCCTTCTTTATTTTCCTCGCTCAAAAATGACATTTTGCTTATAAAAGAAAAATTAAAAGCAAGCGTACGCAATACAACTGACAGTCAAGAGCCTACAAATAAATTTGAAATAGAAATTATTAAATAAGTTCTAAAATATATTATGGCAGATAAAAAACAAAAATTAGAGAATGTGAAATTGGCTAAAATCACTGAAGAAATGCAGCAGTCATATTTAGATTATGCAATGAGTGTGATTGTTTCCCGCGCCCTGCCTGATGTTCGAGACGGACTTAAGCCTGTTCATCGCAGAATTCTTTATGCTGCTTACAAAAT
Organism: uncultured Candidatus Saccharibacteria bacterium; assembly: GCA_964449235.1. GTDB lineage: Bacteria > Patescibacteriota > Minisyncoccia > RBG-13-40-8-A > JAUWHN01 > CAYVAX01. The sequence continues at coordinate 2,003 of CAYVAX010000029.1, forward strand.
GGGTTTAAATGCAGGCGGATCTTATCGGAAATCAGCAAATATTACTGGTATTACTATGGCTCGTTACCATCCTCATGGAGATCAAGCAATTTATGACGCTTTAACCAGGATGGCTCAGGATTTTTCTCTGAGGTATCCTTTAATTAACGGTCAGGGAAACTGGGGCAGTATTGACGGAGATGCAGCAGCAGCTCAACGATATACAGAAGCTAAACTTTCTCAATTAGGAGAAGAGCTGCTTAAAGATATTGAAAAAGAAACTGTAGATTTTAGAGATAACTATGATGGTACAAAAAAAGAACCCGTAGTCTTGCCTTCTCCTCTTCCCAATCTTTTATTAAACGGAACTTTAGGAATAGCAGTAGGAATGGCTACAAGCATCCCCACGCATAATTTGACAGAAGTAATTGATGCTGTAGTTCATCTTATTGACAATCCCAAGGCAACAGTGGAAGATTTGGTAGAATTTATTAAAGGTCCGGACTTTCCTACTGGAGGGGAAGTTTATGGATATAAAGATATTGTTCAAGCCTATGCCCTGGGAAAGGGCCCGATGGTTACTCGCGCAAAAACAGAGATAGAGGAAGGAAAAAAAGGACGTTCAAAATTAATTATTAACGAGTTGACGTATAATACTAATAAAGCGCAGTTACTGCAGAAAATTGCCGATCTTGTTAAAAATGACAAAATAAAAGGAATAAAAAATATTCGCGATGAGTCTGATAAAGAAGGAATTAGGATAGTTTTAGATTTTAAAAAAGGAGCTTATCCTCAGAAGGCGTTGAATAAGTTGTTTAAATACACTGACCTTCAAAAAACTTTTCACTTAAACATGGTTGCTCTTGTAGATGGAATTCAACCTCGGATTTTATCCTTAAAAACACTATTAAACAAATATATTGAACATAGAAAAGAAATAGTAGCTCGCAGGACCAAACATGATTTAGCAAAAGCCAAAGGAAGAATCCATATTTTACAAGGATTAAATAAGGCGCTTAATGAGATCAATAAAGTGATTGCTACCATTAAACAATCACGCACCAGAGAAACTGCTCACAAAAACCTTAGAACCAAGTTTAAGTTAAGCAAGATTCAAGCTACAGCAATTTTAGAAATGAAACTCCAAACTTTAGCAGGACTGGAACGAAAAAAAATTAATGATGAATTGGAAGAAAAAAAGAAATTAGCCAAGAGATTAGAAGCATTATTAAAAAGTCCTAAAAAAATCTCAGATACAGCTAAAAAAGAATTGTTGGCAATAAAAGAACAGTTTGGAGATAAACGCAGAACTAAAGTATTTAAAGCTCCAGTAGAGGGATTTAAGGAAATGGATTTAATTCCCGACGAAGAAACAATTATTACTTTTACTAAAAATGGATACATTAAACGCGTTAATCCTCAAACTTATCGTATTCAAAAGCGAGGAGGAAAAGGAATTGTGGGAATAAAAACCAGGGAAAAAGATTTTGTGCAACACTTTTTTACCTGCTCTACCCATGACAATCTTTTGTTTTTTTCTGCTCAGGGGAAGATATATAAAATACGAGCGTATCAAGTACCGGAAGCCAGTCGAGTTTCCCGCGGAAAAGCAATCGTAAGTGTGCTAGGAATTTCTTCTGAAGACAGAATTGCTGCAGTTGTTCCCTTAAAAGAAAAGAACAATGCTAAGTTTTTGGCAATGACTACTAAAAAAGGTATAATAAAGAAGACAGCTATTGAAAGATTCAAGAATATCCGAACCAGTGGTTTAATTGCTATAAAATTAAAAAAAGATGATAATTTAAGATGGGTTCGGGGCACAAGCGGAAATAATGAAATTATTTTAATTACCGAGCAGGGGCAGGCAATTAGATTTTCCGAAAAAGATGTAAGGGCAATGGGAAGAACAGCCCGGGGAGTAAAAGGAATTAATTTACGAAAAGGTGATTGTGTAACTGGTATGGATGTAATTATAGATAAAGACAAAAAAAAGAAAAAAGAATTATTGATTGTTACTGAGAACGGGTATGGCAAAAAAACAGATTTAAGCAAATACAAAGAACAAGGCCGAGGAGGAACTGGAATAAAAACTGCTAAAATTACTCCTAAAACTGGGAAAATAATCAGAGCAAGAATTGTTGATTCCAGCAAAGAAGGAATCGTGGCAATTTCGCAAAAAGGTCAAGTAATTAGAATCTTATTAAAAAACATTTCTAGTATGGGAAGAGCTACTCAAGGAGTAAGAATTATGCGATTGGGTGAAAAAGACAAGGTAGCTTCCATAGCTTGTATATAAACTTATGATTAAAGGCACAGGAGGATTTTTGCGTCCTCAACAAGTAATTAAGGAATTAGATATTAAAAAAGGCATGGAAATTGCTGATTTTGGATGCGGAGCAGGATATTTTACTGTTCCGCTGGCAGAACAAGTTGGAAAGGAAGGGAAAGTTTATGCTCTTGATGTTTTAAAAACTGCTCTGGAATCAGTGCGTGGAAGGGCAAAACAGGAAGGATTGTTGAATATTAAAACAATTTGGTCAGATTTGGAGATATCCCAAGGCTCAAAATTAGAAGATCAAACCGTAGATTTAGTTTTAGCTGCCAATATTTTATTTCAATCCTCTAAAAAAGCTGATATACTTAAAGAGGCCAATAGGGTGCTTAAAAAAGGGAAGCGGATGGTGATAATTGAGTGGAAAAAAAATCAACCCATGGGCCCTCCTGAAAAATTAGTTGTGGATAAAGAGAACATCCAATCTTTAGCTAAACAGCAGGGGCTTAAATTCAAAAAAGAATTTCCAGCTAGCAAAAATCATTGGGGAATGATTTTTGAGAAATAATATTTTAATAAACCTATGCAAAGAAAAAAAATATTAATTATTGCCGGAGGAATAGCAGTTGTTTTAATTATTCTATTAGCTGTGGGATTAAGAAAGGATCTTAATCCCGAACCTGCTAGTTTAGAAATCTGGGCAGTTTATGACAGCCGAGAAGCATGGGGAGAGTTTATTGACAGCTACCAAAAAGAGAATAAGCATATTTCTATAGACTTTAAAGTTAAATCCTTTAATAATTATGAAGAGGAATTAATAGATGCGTTTGCTGCCGGAGAAGGTCCAGACATTTTTTATTTCCACAATACCTGGCTTCCTAAGCATAAATCTAAATTAAACCCGATGCCGCAATCAGAAGAATTTATCACTGCCCGCGATTTTGAAAATACATTTATGGATACTGCTCATGTTGACTTTGTGGACGAAAGTAAAATATATGCCCTACCTCTTTATATTGATACCCTTGCCCTTTATTACAACAAAAACCTTTTAAGCACAGCAGGAATTTCTTCTCCTCCTACTACCTGGAGCAAATTCATTGAGGATGTGGAAGCATTAACTAAGCGAGATCAATGGGGGAATATAACTCAGAGTGGGGCAGCAATTGGAACTGCAGAAAACATTAATCGCTCTACTGATATTTTGTTCTTGCTCATGCTTCAAACCGGAACCAAAATGACTGATGATAATAATAACAAGGCTGTTTTTAATCAAGCAAGTTATTTAGAAAAGGAATCGTTTAGTCCCGGCAAGGAAGCTCTTCGTTTTTATACTGATTTTGCTAATCCCAATAAACGAGCTTATTGCTGGAATCGCCAAATGTCTTATTCTATTGATGCTTTTTATCAGGGGAAAGCAGCAATGATGATTAATTATTCTCATCATAT
>CAYVAX010000030.1:0-4957 GCA_964449235.1 uncultured Candidatus Saccharibacteria bacterium
ATAAAACGTGTGTGTTCCCAGGCTTAATTCTGATGTTGGGATTATAAAATATCCTTTTCCTTCTCCAGATTCATCCACTCCTTTCATTTCCCCTAAAGAGCCCATATTGGTTGACAAAGCTATATTATTCCCCTTTTCATCTGTTAAATTAATCGCTGAAACCTCTATTCTCCAAGAACCTTTCTCTGCAACCGGCAAAGCATACTCAACCTTAAAACTTCCGCTAATTCTATTACCCAATTTAACTTCCGGAGTATCCACAGACACTTCCTTTATCCTAAAACTGCCTTTTTTTGTTAGCTTTTCATTACTGTAGAAAACACTTTTTGTTTTATTATTTGATAATTCTATATCCAGAACAACAGTGGAATCACTTAAATTTATATCTTCCTCCTCTTGTTCTTCAGCTTCCTCAAGACTTTCCTTCCCCTTGTTTTCTCCCTCGCAACTACTGCCAATTAAAATTAAACCGGCTAATAATATAATTGTAATGAATAGGGTTATTTTCTTCACAAAATTACTCTTTATTTTTCTGTTTATTTTTTTTTACAATTTTTACTATTATCCAAACTAAAATTGCTAAAGGTCCAAAAAGTAATATTATCCAGATTAAAGTGTTAATTATCCATTGCCACAGCTCAACCATTCCTCTAAGTGCGTTTTTAAATACTGTTAGCGGCCTCCATTCACTGGTAGGAACCTCTATTTTAGTTTCTTCAGTTAAGCTGATTCCTATAGTAGATAAATCTGTAAGATTTTCTAAATACTTAATTCTCCCCTCTAATCTTTCTATTTCTTTTCTGGTATCAAACAAATAATCGCTTGCCTTTAAAACATCTTCTATTTTCACTGCTCTATTTAATATTTTCTGATATTGTTCTTCTTTTAATTTCAGATTTTTTAATCTTGCCTGAAGATCAACAAATTCTTCAGTTACATCTCTGCTAGTAGCAGACTCTTCTTTAATAGATGTGGCTAAATTTTTAATTTCCTTTATTGTTTCTTCAAAGTATTGCGCTGGAACTCTAACAATCATAGTGCCGTATTTTGTTTTGTCTTTTTTTGTATAAATGTTAGAGCTGGAAACAAATCCTTGTTTTTGATCAACTATATCAGTTATTTTACCAACTGCCTCATCTATTTCTTTAATCACAATCTCTAAGCTTCCGGTTTTAATTATTTTCTTTGTTGATTCCTCGGAATTATTGGCGTCAGCAGAAACTTTATTGGCTGCTGTTTCAGTCTGAGGCTCTATTTCTCCACTATAACTTCTATTTTCAGGAGTATAATTAACTTCTCCTTTTTGTTGAGAAACAATTGCTGCGATTACAGAGGCAATTATGAATATAGTAATAATCCCTCCAGCTATATATAGAACGAGCTTTTTTGTTTTCATATTATTTTTTCTTAATTATTTTTTTAATAATTATCAAAATGATAATCAATACAATTATTCCTCCTGCTAGAATTAACAAATTTATCCAGGAAAAATATTCGTAAACATAATCCATAAAACTTCTTTCAAAATCAGGATCAACTTTGGGATCAAAATATGCTACAGACTCTATTTTATCCTCGTATACTTCCACTTCCTCGCCAGCTTCAGCAATATATGATTCCCAGTTATTAGTATTCATTACTATTACTTCTCCTTTAGCTACTTTTATAATCGTCTTTTCATCTAATGCAGTCACGGAATAAACTGTTCCTTTTGGCAATGTTCTTGCCTGCTCAGTATTAACCGCACCTCCATTTCTAGCTACTACTGTCCCCTTGTCCAATTCGCATTGTCCATTATCTTCAACAGCATAAGTAGTATTTTCTTTAGCTTCGTAAATAGTATTTTTACCTGCCCCTTTCTTATCTACAGTATGCCTTTCAGTTTTCCCAGAATCAACTGTTTGTTCCTTTTCTTTAATTGCCCTTTCTCTTTCAGCCTTAGTTCTTCTGCCATTTATTTCAGATTTGACAATAGTCATTTTACCCCAATCAATATTTTCAACAGTATCTAAAGCAATATTATGCTTATTCATTAAAGCATTAACCGTATAATCAGTAGGATCCATATACAGTTTGGTTAAAATCCATTCAGTTATTGTTTGCGCCGGCCTTTCCTTGTGCAAAACCACATCAATATCCTGATAACTGCGCAAGGTGTGGTATAAATCGCCTAAGATTTGCTGGGGAGTATAATTTTTATATTTATAATAATCAACCAAAAATCCGGTTATCTTTCCTTCCACTAAATTACCATTGTCATTAATGTTATCAGAATCAATTGATCTTTGGCTGTAATCTTCTGCTGATTCATAACCAATTCCTTTAGAGATCATTAATAGCCTGGGAAAGAAATGAGACAAGGCCTCATCCCACGCAACTCGTTCGCTAGATTCTTCCCACATTTGATGTTCCCCGCCCAATTTAAAATGAGTGTGAATCCAGCCGTGTTCAGCTAATTTAGAATGAATTCCATGAAAAATCTCATGATACACTGTTTCCATGGTTTGAGGATCATTGGCATCCATCATAAAATTTTCATTAGGTAAATAAATTGTTTCGCCTGCATAATATGGGCCTTCTCCCTCATAGTTAAAAGAAATGTCGCCCAGAAAGTCTCCTAATAATTCTTCCATTCCAGACCCCTTAAACAGGTTTTGGATATCATTTATTACTCCCTGCTCATAGTCATCAATTGTTCCTAATAAAACATTTCCTAAGTCAATGATATACGGCAGATTACCGTATATTCTCTGCTTGCATCCTTCGCACCGAGGCACAAAAATTAATTGATATCCCCTTAGTGGAGATTTTGTTTCAAAGGAAAAATTACCTTTATTTGCTGCTATGGTTGTGTCTTCTGGACCTCCTTCTACGCCCTGAGGATACCTTAAGCGCACCCTTACATCGGACCCAAACTTCCTTCCATTTATATTCACTAATTGTCCCTCAATTATACCTGCTAAAGGATTAACCTTTATTTTAGCCTGGGGCCTGCCTTTGTCATGAATTGCTTGGATTATAACTGTTGCCCCTAGAAATTCTTTGTCTTCAATTTTTGGCGGAGAATAAACAAATGAAGCTTTTCCCTCCTTATTAGTAGTTAAAACTACAGCATCACAGGAGGTATTATCACAAGCACTGTTTACTAATTTTTCAGGATGCTTATACTCCCCTTTCTTGTCTCCTACTTGCGCTTGGTTCACTTTAGTTTGAATAACAAATTCTTCATCCATAACTCCTCCCTCATAAGATTTGTCAATGGTATCGCCATTTTTACTGTTTTTCAAAATCGCTTTTTGCTCCATAGCAACTGTGATTGTTTGACTGTCTTCCCCGTTAGCAATCATTTCTTGATTGTCCAGGCCAAGAATAGTGGGTTTAGCCTCTTGTTTCTCAATTTCGAATCCAATTAACTGTGGAGATTGTACAATTCCTGAAGGAATAGTGATTGGAAAATCTGCATAAATATTAAATCTATTAATATTAACCGAGAAGGTAGAAGGTCCCATAAAGCTTTGGGTGTATTTAGCGTTCCAGGAATCAGTAAAACTTACTGAAAAACCAATCCGTGTAGGAATCTTTATACTAATCCAGGCAGTTCCATGAATCATGCCGTCACTACCCACTTTTCCTTTTGCGCTTATATTCGCTACAATATCCCCGCTATTTTTAAATGCTTTTGCTGGAAAATATCCCGGGCATTTTTTTTCATAATGAATAACCACTTTTCCTTTTCCAAGCGCATAGCCGCTTTCATCGTCCACTTCTACGCGAAAATAGTTGGTGGTGGCATGATACCGGAAATATCCTTCCTCAATTACATTCCCTTCTTCATCAACTTCGTCCTTACAATGCTTGCGGGCAACACTCGCTATTGAGCCTATAAGGCTGCTGATATTAAATGCTTCTTCTCCTCCCCGCACCACTCGATCTTTAATATGGTAGTATTCTTCAGGAGTTTGATCTTTAACAAACTTAGCTTCCGTGTTGATATTAAAAAATCCCAAACTAAAAATTAAGCCTAAGGAAATTAAAAAAAGTATAAAAACTATAGATATTTTTTTCATTTTTTAAGTATTAATGAATTATGCTTTACCAATTTATTGATTTTGGTAAATCACCACAAAGATCATTTATCTCTGCCATACATTCAGTATATATTTGAGTTGCTGCGGCTATCTCGTCAGCAGTAGCTCCGAGATCAGCTGCTTTATCGGGATTATACATTCCGCAATAAGCACCGCCCCAGAAATCAATACATCCCTGCAGAGTTATAATCTTCTTTGCCACCTCTCTCAATTTATCTATTTCCTGACTACAATCCATTTTGCCATATTCCTGACAAGCCTGAAAAACACTTTCTTCCTGCTCTGTTTTTTTCTGAACACATTCTTCCACGGTTTCAAAGTATCCACCCCCTATTGTTTTTGCTCCTTCAATACTACCGTCAAAATATTCAACAAGATTATCCTGAAAAGAATTTACATGTATCTCACAGTAATTTTTGTAGAAACTTTTAGCACTTTCGCCTCCACAACCTCCGCCAATTAGCACCAAAACAGCTAATAGCAGAATTGGAATAAAAAAATATATTTTTTTCATAAATAAATATATTTCAAAAAAAAGAATTTTTTTTAAATATAAATTAATTGTTATTTCTCAACCCCAGCTAAATTCTTTAAAAATATTTTTCTCCAATTATCCCATCTCCTTTGCTGGCATTTTTTCTCGTCATTCAACTCATTCATACAGCTGAGATACAATTGCTTTTCTCCTGGACTCTGAACGCCAATACATTCCTTTACGCTGTTGTATAAATCCGGCTTATGAGTCATTACGCTTGGGCAGTATTTGGCATAAAACTCTTCTGTACTCAGCTTTATATCCGTATTTACCTCTCCTTTCCCGCATCCAGCACCAACAAAAATAAAACTGGTTAATAATATCAGCCCAAAAC
>CAYVAX010000031.1:0-4820 GCA_964449235.1 uncultured Candidatus Saccharibacteria bacterium
CTATTAACCTGTTATCCCCGGGGTAACTTTTATCTGGTGATCTTCCTCAATTCTACGAATAAAGGTCGGTTCACTAAACTCTGGTTTCCCAACTGCGCGGCATATCCGCCTTGCAGTAAAGCCGGCTTGTGCTTTTATACGACCGTTCCGATTTCCATCCGGAACTAGCCGACCTTAATAGACGCCTCCGCTACTCTTTAGGCATTTATGTTAATCCCAGTCTATCTTTTATCGTCCTAAAAAATACTGATTTATCCTGGAATCTGCTTTGTGTCGCCACAAAGATCAGACTATATCTTCTCTATTTATTAAGAGTTTGGCGTGTAGTCGTTGAGGGGATCTAAAAAATATTAGATCTTCCCTGCGGATTGTCCGCACTTAAACATTTTTAGGGTTCGTTCCATATAATTGGAATATCCTAGTTTAAGATTCTCGGAGTTTCCCGCATATAGCCAAAAAGCCCCAATCTCTATCTTATTTCTTAACTTCTTATACATCCCGAGTAACCAAAGATGTATAGTACTGAAATAACATAGGTTAATTTAGGCCAGCGCCCCACTGAAACTACCCAGCACCCACTGTCTCCCGACATAATGTCGGAGTTAGACTTATTGTTCCGAAAGACGGGTATTCCACTGACGGCTCCAGCTCGTCCGAAAACAAGCCTTCAAAGCCTCCCCGCTATGCTACGCATCCAAAACAATAAGACAATAGGAACTTGTAGTAAAGCTCCCGGGGTCTTTCCGTCTTGCCGCAGGTAGCCGGCATCTTTACCGGCACTGCATTTTCATCGGGCTCCTCGTTGAGACAGTCCCCCAGTCGTTACACCTTTCCTGCAGGTCTGAACTTACCAGACAAGGAATTTCGGTCAACTGTGTTAATCTGATTCCATAACCAGGAATCAACTCTCTGTGTCGCCACAGAGTTCGGACCATATCTTGCCTCAATGTTTATTGAGACCTTGGCGTGTGGCCTCTGAGGGGTCAATTACGACTTCCCTGCTGATTGTTCGCACTCAAAGATTTTTACAACTATGGTACTTTGAGATACTCGAATGTTCCAGCATATAGCCAAGTTTTACTAAGGCAACGAATTCACCTTAGAACGATTATAGTTATCGCTGACGTTCACTAGAGCTTCACTCAGTTAGCATTCACAATAAATGTGAACACCGCCAAGCTTAACTTTCTAGCACTGGTCAGGTGTCAGCCCCTATACATTCTGTTGCCAGTTAGCAGGGACTTGTGTTTTTGATAAACAGTCGCCAGGGGTCTTTTGTTGTAACCAGCGCAAAAACGCTGGCAAGCCTTATCACGAACTTACGGCTGCTATTTTGCCGAGTTCCTTAACGAGGTTTTACCCGTTCACCTTGGGCTACTCGCCCTGCCTACCTGTGTCGGTTTACGGTACGGATCCCCTGCACAATAACTTCTAAAAAATTTTCTTGGAAGAGTGCTCCTTTGAATTTTCCTTCCCGTGGGAAAGAATTTTCGTGACACTTGAAAAATCTCATGTCCCGAACGTAAATCCAATAATACGCCCAAAGTACTACTCTCCGTCATTTTTAGACTTGTACAAGAGAGGGTCGGAATATTAACCGACTGTCCATCCCGCGCAAACCCTTCGGTCACGCGGTTAGGTCCGCCTAACCCTTGGTTGACAAGCATTGCCAAGGAATCCTTAGGCTTTCGGTGCTCCGTATTCTCTACGGGGTTGTGATTACTCATGCCAACATTCTCTCTCTTTGCCGCTCCATCTTACATCGCTGTAAAACTTCATTGCAACAAAGATGCTCCCCTACCTCCTTTATCTAAAAGATAAAGGACCATATCTTCGGCATTGGTTTAGTCTCCTTAAATCTTTGGCGCAAAGTCTTTTGAATAGTGAGCTGTTACGCATTCTTTAAAGGATGGCTGCTTCTAAGCCAACCTCCTAGTTGTCTAAAAAACCTTACTTCCTTTCAAAACACTAATTCCAATTTAGAGGCCTTAGATGATGATCTGGGCTGTTTCCCTTTTGACCATGAAGCTTTGCCCTCACAGTCTGACTGCTGTTTGTTGCACTTTGGCATTCGGAGTTTGATTGAAGTAGGTAGGTATAAACCATCCTGCTCCATTCAGTGCTCTACCTCCAAAGCTACCAAACAACGCTAGCCCTAAAGCTATTTCGGGGAGAACCAGCTATTACCAGGTTCGATAAGCATTTCACCTCTAACCACAGCTCATCTCCTAATATTGCACGATTAGTGAGTGCGGACCTCCCCCTGTATATTCTACAGGGTTCATCCTGGCCATGGTTAGCTCACCTGGTTTCGGGTCCCTTGCGTACAGCATGTCAAATAAATGACTGCGCACTATTAATACTCGCTTTCGCTCCGCTTTCACCTCAAAGAGGCTTAAACTAGCTATACACAAGAACTCGTTGGCTCGTTCTGCAAAAAGCACGCGGTCACCAAGCAAGCTTGGCTCCCACTCTTTGTAAGTATACGGTTTCAGGTACTATTTCACCGCCCTCATTGGGCTGCTTTTCACCTTTCCCTCACGGTACTTGTTCACTATCGATCACCAGAAGTATTTAGCCTTGGCAATATCTTAATATAAAATATTAAGATTAGTAGTTCTGCCAGCTTCCCACAGCCTATTCAGGCCGAGGTACTCGAGAATCTGCCAAAAAGACAGATACGTTACAAAAACGTTTAATAGCTAGAAGCATAAGACCGTTTTCGCTTACAGGACTATTACCTTCTGTGGTAGGGCTTTCCAGCCACTTTCAACTAACGAAGTCTTAATTTTTTGCTCCTTCCAATATAAATACTGGAACACTATTACCTCACAACCCCTCAGACGTTTAGCATAAAGCATGTAGTCTAAGGTTTGGGCTTCTCCCTTTTCGCTCGCCACTACTAAGGGAATCATAAATGCTCGAATTGTCCGATCATGCATATCGAACAAATCGAACACTTTCGCTTGGTTTCTTTTCCTTCGGCTACTGAGATGTTTCACTTCGCCGAGTTTCCCCCTGATCATACAATCAGGTAATTTAGTTTATCACTAAATCGGGTTTCCCCATTCGGACATCTCCGGTTCAAAGGTTGCTAAGCACCTACCCGGAGCTTATCGCAGCTACGCCACGTCCTTCATCGGCTTCTGGTGTCAAGGCATCCACCGTATACCCTTAAGTATACATTTACCCCGCATCTTCTGCGAAATATATTAAATTTTTAATGAGCAAAAAAATACCGCTAGAAAGCAGTATTTAAATCACCGAGAATGCTCGGATTTTCTTAACCGCCTTCTGTGTAGAAAAATTGTACTAAATTTTTCATATGATAATTAAAAGTCACTATCAAATGTCATGATAGCATGTTGAAAAAAGTTGTCAACCCCCTTATCTCTCTCCAATATCCTTTCTTAAATGTTCTAAAAGTCTTGCTGCTTGATCTTTTCCTCCCAGTCCAAATGCTAATCCTCCAGCCAGAGCCAGCATAGCAATTAACCCCATAACTAAAGTATGGATCAGGGTTACTGCAATTCCTAACTGTGTTAACGCAGCCACAAAACCAAAAATGAGCACTGCCCATTTAGTCATTCCGCTAATAAATCCAGCTGCTTTTAAATCCGCTGCTTCCACGCTTGCTCGTACCAATTTTCTAAGAAAATTAGCAACAATTACTGCTACAATCAAAATGACTACTGCAACAATAATGTTTGGGATGTAGTAAAGAATTCCTTTCAAAAATTCAGTGACTTGATAAAGCCTTAAAATATCCGTAGCTGCCATTAAAAACACAATGATAAAAAACCATTTTATCAGTCCTTCAAAGAATTTTCCGGAATCAAGTTTCAACTTTGCCTTTGCCAGTGCTTTTTTAAATCCCAGCTTGGTTAGCAAGGCATCTAACTTCAGAGCGCGAATAATACGATTAGCTAACTTCCCTAAAGCAATTGCAATCAACCAACCGATAATAAATACAATTAAGGCTGCTAACAAAGTAGGTAGAAAATCTACAAAGCTCAGCCAGAGAGTTTCTAGTGAGGATAAAATAACGTCTAGCATATTTATTTAATTTATATGTTTATATTATTAGCTCGACCTTTTTTCAATTACTATTATACCATAAAAACAAGATAATATCTGTGGATAACAAATCCAATAAAACGATTTTTAATTTAACTTTCAGATAGCTTGAGATAATAAAATTACCAGAAAATTATTCTCTGGTAATTTGTTTTATTTAATAGGGTCTTGTTTTTCCAACTACTTTTAAATAAACTCTCAACCCCTTAAATTCTTTGGGGAAGATTAATTTTAAATGAAAGGGCAATTGTCTGCAAAGACTTACAGTAATGCACAGGTCTTCTTTTTTGTTTTTCAAGGCATTGGGATCATTTAATTTAACTTTTGATATCCCGCATCCATTAATATACTCACTCCACGGTTTTTGAAACGTATATTTTGCCATAAATTGTCTTACTGCTCTTTCGGTCTTTTTATCCACACCTGCTATTATCACTTTTCTCTGCTTTGGACCTTTGTTTACAATCCTTCTGCTTCGTTTAATGTTAAGCAATTTAGATAAAAACATCTTTCTTCCTCCATTATTTATTTATCAAAATACTTAATCTACTTTTATAGTATCAGTTTTTGATTTTTCTGACAATTTTTAGAAATAATCTTGCTTTTGTTAGACCAGGCGTGAAATAGACAGGAGAACAATTCTTTAACAATTTTCATTTAGGGAAGAGGGATAATAAAATTTTAAAAATGGACCCGAGCGGACTCGAACCGCTGACCTCCACTGTGCAAAAGTGGCGTTCTAG
>CAYVAX010000032.1:0-4367 GCA_964449235.1 uncultured Candidatus Saccharibacteria bacterium
ATCTAATATTTTAATTGCTTTAATATTCTTAATTTTCATAAACTATTTTCCTGTTCAGCAACAATTACAATTGTTTTTATTAACACATCAGGAGATAAAGACATCGAGGGAATACCATTTTTTACTAAAAACTTGGCAAACTTAGGAATTCTGGAAGGAGCGTCTCCACAAATTCCACAATATTTTTCTTTTTCTTTACATGCCTTAATGATGCTCGAAATCAAGTTTTTTACTGCCTGATTTCTTTCATCGCCAATATGGGAAAGTCCGGCATTGTCTCTGTCAATTCCCAATACTAGCTGGGTCAAATCATTGCTGCCAATGCTCATTCCATCAAAGATTTTTAGAAACTCTTTAGCCAAAATAATATTAGAAGGGATTTCTGCCATTACATAAATTTCTAATCCATCATCCCCTCTTTTAAGCCCCTGTTTTTCTAAAATTTCTAAAACCTTCTTCCCTTCTTCTACTGTTCTGCAAAAAGGAATTAATAATTTTATATTCTTCAGTCCAAATTTTTCCCTGACGATCCTTATTGCCTCACATTCCATCTCAAAAGCAGGTCTAAATTCTTTAGAATAATATCTTGAAGCCCCCCTAAAACCAATCATTGGATTGGCTTCCTCTGGTTCAAATCTTTCTCCTCCAATTAAAGAAGCATATTCATTTGTTTTAAAATCAGAAAATCTGACAATTACGGGTTTGGGATAAAAAGCAGCGGCAATCTTACCTATCCCCTGGGATAATTTTTGAACATAATATTCTCTTTTGCTGTTATACCCAATTGTTTTTTGATCAATCTCTTTTTTTAATTTTTTATCCAATTTAGAATAATTCAACAATGCTAACGGGTGTACTCCAATCTCGGAGGCGATAATAAACTCTTCTCTGGCTAATCCCACTCCTTCATTGGGCATAAAAGAAAGTGAAAATGCAGAATCGGGCATTCCTAAATTAAGCATCAATTTAGTTTTAATTTTAGGAATTTTTTTCAAATTATGCTTTTTTTCCTTCCATTTTAAAATCCCTGAATAAATATTCCCTATGCCCTCAGAACAATCAATCGTTAGTTTGTCTCCGGTTTTAACCACCTTGGTAACATTTCCCGCCCCCACAATTGCAGGAATTCCTAATTCCCGGGAAACAATAGCTGCATGTGAAGTTTTTCCTCCTTTGTCTGTAATAATCGCTGCTGCCCGTTTCATAATCGGTTCCCAGTCAGGATCAGTCATTTCAGTTACTAAAACCTCTCCAGCATTAAATTCTTCTATGTTCTTAGAGTTTAAAATAATATTGGCTTTTCCAGCTCCAATCTTCTCCCCTACTGCCAATCCTTGAGTTAAAAGTTTCCCTTTTTGCTCTAGGCTGTATTGGGTATAAAAGGTTTTTTTATCTTGAGCATGAACAGTTTCTGGTCGAGCCTGGAGGATAAATAACTCTCCGGTTTTTCCGTCTTTGGCCCATTCAATATCTTGAGGAACCCACCGGTTATCTAATTTAGAATAATGTTTTTCAATAGCCATTCCCCATTTAGCTAATTGCAGAATTTCTTCATCAGTTAACACAAACTTATTTCTTTGTTGTTGAGAAACATTTTTAATTAACGTAGTTCCTTTTTTACTTCCATAAACCATTTTTTTCTGTTTTTCTCCTAATTCCTTAGAAACAATCGGAGAATATCCTTTTTCCAGAGTTCCTTGAAACACTTTATACTCATCAGGAATTATTTTTCCCTGAACTACCATTTCTCCTAACCCGTAGCCGGCATTAATTAACACAATATCCTTAAATCCGCTTTCAGTATCCAGGGTAAACATTACTCCTGAACTAGCTAAGTCCGAACGAGCCATTTTTTGAATTCCAGCTGATAAAGCAACTTTTAAATGTTGAAATCCGTGGTGATCTCGATAAGAAATTGCGCGGTTGGTAAACAGAGAAGCAAAACATTTTTTAACTGCCCGCAAAACTTCCTGTTCTCCTTTTATATTTAAATAGGTATCATACTGGCCCGCAAATGAGGCGCCTCTGAGATCTTCTGCTGTGGCACTACTTCTCACGGCTACATCTGTATTTTTTTCTCCATATTTTTTAGAAAGCTGATTATATGCACTTAGAATATCGTTTTTAAATTCTTCGGAAAATTGAGCATTAACAATCACCTCCCTTATTTCACGGCCAACTTTTCTTAATTGAGAAATATTATTTACATCCAGATCCTTAAGAAGTTTCTTGATTTTTTTATCTAAACCAGTTTGTTTTAGAAAATTAAAATACGCCTGAGCAGTGGTTGCAAATCCATCAGGCACTTGAACTTTCTGCTTGGAAAGCTCAGAAATCATTTCCCCTAAAGAAGCATTTTTTCCTCCTACTTGAGGAACGTCTCTTTTTCTAATTTCCTTAAACCATAATATGTTTTTGTGTTTTTTGGGCATGTAATTAAATTTTCATTTATTATTATTTAAAAATTTTTCTAAAATTGAAACTATTTTAAGAAAAAGTTTTTCTGGACCTACGCTTTCCATTAAGATGATTTAGCTTTAAACAAAGCATTGTTAACTCCGACGCTATTCTTATTTTTTCACTCGCTGACATTTTTTTAAAAATTTTATCCTGAATTTCTTGAGCTTTTTGAGAATTTTTTTTATTTGCCATATTAAATCAACTTATTATCTCCACAACCTGATTGGCAATAGCCAATTCTTCATCAGGCTGAATAGCTAAAATTTGATTATCCTTTAAAAAACTTAAATCTTTAGTAATCATATTTCTAATTTTTTTAGATCCAAAACCAATTTTCCCAGTAAACACCAATCCTTCTATTTTTCCTAGAATTGCATAATATGCTCCAATATATTTTTGAATCCGATAGCAAAACATATCTAAAGCAAATTTTGCCTTCTGATCCCCTTGTTTGATGTTTTCCAAAATCGTTAACATGTCATCTTCTCCGCAAACACCCTTTAATCCGCTTTGATTGTTTAAAATATCCTCTATTTCCCGAAAAGAATATTTTTTAGAAAGTTCAATAATGATTCCGGGATCAATATCTCCTGAACGAGTCATCATCATTAATCCTTCCATGGGCGTAAATCCCATTGAGGTTTCTACAGCCTTTCCTTTTTTTATGGCAGTAATTGAAGATCCTCCTCCTAAATGACAGGTAATCAGGTTTAGTTTTGAAAGTGGTTTGTTTAATTTGTTTGCTGCTTGCTCAGCTGCGTACTGATGCGAAATCCCATGAAACCCATACCTCCTAAACCCAAACTCTTTATTTATTTTTTCTGGCAAGGGGTAGGTATAGGATAGTTTTGGGAGAGCACTATAAAAACCAGTATCAAAAACTGCAATCTGATGAACATTAAAAAAAGATTTAGCAGTTTGAATGCCCAGAAGATTGTATGGATTATGCAAAGGAGCCAAATGAGAATACTTCTGAATTGTTTTCAAAACCTTAGAGGAAATCTTAACTGGCTTAGTTAGCTCCCCTCCTCCATGAACGACTCTGTGTCCCACAGCTTTAATTTCTGGATATTTCTGCTTAATTTCCGCAAGTTCCACTTTTAATTTTTTCTTATACTGTGGGGACTTTTTTATTTGAATATCACAAGATTGTAATTCCTCAATTCTCTCTCCTGCTAATTTAAATATTTTCCACTTAATTGATTGGCTGCCGCAATTTAAAACTAAAATCATAATTGTTCGGGTTTTAAAATTATACCTTTAACTTGTTTATCTATTCCGGCTGCATTTGCTTCGTCAGTATCTATATGCATGCTCAAAGAAAATTTTGGATCTACTCTTACTAGCACGTTTTTAAAAATCAATGCCCGCGGTCCCTGGGTTTGCACCCAAACCACTTGCTTATTCTCCAGTCCTAATTGCTTAGCTTCTTGCTCGGAAATATGAATATGGCGCCGGCTGGCAATTACTCCTTGATCTAAAACCAGTTTGCCCTTTGATCCAGTTATAGTTATTCCAGGGGTATTATCCAAATTTCCAGAATCTTTGATGGGTAGTTTCAAGCCAAGATGCAAACCATCAGTCAAAGAAAGTTCTACCTGGGTTTGTTTGCGACAGGGCCCAACAATTCTCACATCCGAAATACTCTTGTCCTTGTTTTTTAAAGTAACTCTTTCCTCGGCTGCAAACATTCCCGGCTGAGAAAGAGGCTTAGATTTTCCTAATTGATAATCCTCTCCAAAAAGCTTAGCTAAATCCTCCGGGCACAAATGCACGTGCCGGGCAGATACTTCAATGATTACTTTTCCCAAAGGTTTTGGTTTCATATTTACACCCCTTATTTTACCAGAAATGGGACAGGATATAAAGCGGGGGTGTGTGGAAAAGGATTCGATAATAAAAAAGGT
>CAYVAX010000033.1:0-4339 GCA_964449235.1 uncultured Candidatus Saccharibacteria bacterium
TTGCTCTCGACTATGAAGCAGGAAGCTTTATCCCTTTAGGGATAGAGTGGTTCACCAAATCTGTTATCAATGCTATCAAAATCCTTTTTAATTGCTGTAAAGCAAGGATCAACTGCTTCGGTAACTGTGCCTTTAATGTCTTTTAAGTCTTTTTTATTAAGCGACATTTTACTTTTTTTTAGATTTTTTAATTCCTAAATACCTCTTTATATACCTCAACAAATTTTTAGAACATTTGTCACACAAATCGTAACATAACCAATCTCCTTTTCCGCGAATATCTAAATGTGTCCACTTAGATTCTTCATCCAACGAACTTGCTTTTTCCTTTTTCTGTTGCTTGCAAATATCACATCTAGTTATGTTCATATACTTTAATTGTATTTCTGTGAAAAATAATTGTCAAATCAAAAAATTCACAAGCATAACCACAATAACAATGAGTAACTACAAAATCCACAAACAACACAAACCAAAAAAATATTTTGCCGATAATCCCAATATCGACAGATGTATTTATTGCTCAAGCAAGAACATCATTAGAAGAGGAACCCGAAAAAACAAATTCCAAACCGTACAGCTGTATCTCTGCAAAGATTGCAAAAAAACATTCACCCCTCAAGCAGCTAAAAACAAAAAGTATCCCTTGAAAATAATTTTGGAAGCAATCTCATTATACAATCTCGGACACAGCCAAACAAAAACCTGCAAATTAATAAAAGAAAAGTTCGGCACGAGCTTAAATCCCAAAACCTTAACTAACTGGTTAAAAGAATTCAAACCATTTTGCACTTATTCCCGATTAAGAAGCCAGGCTAAAAAACTGTACACTCCCAATCAAATAATCAAATCTTTAAATCTCAACCACAAGCAGGTATATAATTACTGCTATCATCAGGGAAAGCTGGAATTAATCACCCAGCATTACTCGCAGAATAAAAGCTTTAAAGTTTTTAAACATTTTTTAGAAACAATATATCAATCCTGCCCCCACCATTATTTCCACGAACAATCCGCAAGAGCCTCTAATACCAAAAAATCAAAATTCGATCTCCAGCAAGTAATGGTTAGGGATAAACAAAATTTTGCCACCCGAACTGCAAATTTAGTATTGCAATCAGTGAAAAATAACCGTATCCGCCATGAAGTTCTGCAAGCATTTATGCTCCGCAACGATTCTGTTACTGTGGCTGTAGAAGTTCCTATTTACCTGCTCCAAAAAGACATTGAATACATGGAGAAAATCTTAAAATTCCAGTTTCCCGCAAAACCAGAATTACTAACCGGACACATTGATTTTATACAATTCCGAAACAATTTAATCCATATTTTAGACTACAAACCGAATGCTAAAAGAGATAAGCCTTATGAGCAATTAACCTGGTACGCAATCGCCCTTTCAAGGTTAACTAAATTAAGATTATATGATTTCAAATGCGCCTGGTTTGACCAGCACCACTATTTTGAATTTTATCCTTTGCATATGGTGTATAAATTACGATCGCCCTCGAGGAAACATAAAAAGGTTGAAAGATTATAAGCTCTTTTAAGGGTTCTCCCCAATACCAGCTGTATGTTTTTTTGCCACGCAGCCGAGTATTAGCTATAGTATCGATTATAATAAAAATGTAGAGATTTGACATAATTTTGAAGCTAAACTAAAATACAAATGTAGAGATTCATTCAAAAATATGAATTCAAATTTAATAACAATTGGCCAAGCCGCTAAGATGCTTGGGATTTCTATTCAGACTTTGCGTCGATGGGATGATGCTAAAAAATTATCTTCAGTCCGCAAAACAAAAACAGGAAATCGATATTATAAAAAAGAAGATATCGAAAGTTTTAACGTAAAAAATATTTTTAAGCTGGCAAAAATTTGGATAAAAGATAGCTCCGGATTTGAACCACGTCAAGACTTTTATTGTTCTAATAGTTTTGTATTTCAATCACGATTATCAAAACTTGAAAGCAAGCTGAAAAAAATAGATAAATTAAATGTGCCACTCTCTCTTCTTTTAGCTATCGTGGGTGAAATCGGCAATAATTCTTTTGACCATAACCTTGGCAATTGGCCTGATATTCCTGGCATATTTTTCAGCTATAATTTAAATAGAAAAGAAATCGTCTTAGTCGACCGAGGCCAAGGAATATTAGCTACGCTAAAAAGAGTCAGGCCCAATCTTAAAAATCACCAACAAGCACTGCGGATGGCATTCACTAAGGTTATTTCCGGGCGTGCGCCAGAATACAGAGGAAACGGATTAAAATTCGTTAAAAAGGCAGTTTTCAGTAGCAAGATCAGTTTATTTTTTCAAACAGGCAATGCCTGTTTGAAAATAGAAAAGCGAGATTCCAATTTAAGAATTCAGGAATCAAATATTAATTTACGTGGATGTTTAGCCTTAATTAAGTTTTAGTGAACAACTGTGACTATTTTCCTAAAAAAATTTGGAACAATTTTAACTGGCCGACAATTTGGCCGAGAATCTTTTTCTGCTTTTAAGCCACGCTTAGCAGAATTAAAAAAGAATGAAAAAGTTAAAGTTGATTTTAAGGGAGTTACAGCTTTTACACCCTCCTGGGGTGATGAATTTTTACGTCCCTTAGTTAATAAATTTGGTAACAGATTAATCCTAAAAAATACTGACAACCCCTCGGTTAAAATAACATTGAGCTTACTAGAAAAAATTTATAACAAAAAATTCAAAGTAGAAGATCTTAAATCAACGTAAATTAAAGAAGATAATGCATATTTTAAATCAAGCGCAACAATTTGCCAAAAAAATATTATCCTGGATATATGTTTTCATGGCTGCTTTTGTGTTTTTTTTCGCATTTAATATTCAAATATTCAGTTTTAAATTTCCAATTTTAAAATTCCAACTTTCAGTTCCTTATCCCAATCCCGGTTACAATTCTATTTCAGCAATATTTTTTAAAAAAATCCAAAGCGATCTTTTAATCGAACAAATGGAATTAATTACTACCAACCCCTTAGACGCGCTCTGGTCTCAAATGGGAATTGCCTTATTTCTCGCTCTGGTAATCAGCCTGCCCCTGCTTATATACAAACTGTTTGCATATTTTTCTCCTGGCCTCTACGAGCAAGAAAAAGCTGCAATTTTAAAAGCAGTAATCCCGGCAAGCATGTTATTCTTCGCCGGCTGTGCATTTGCATATTTCCTTTTGATCCCAATGACTTTTAAATTCCTTTATTCTTATGTCCTTGTCATGGGAGCAAAGCCATTCTTTGCTATCAACCAGTTTGTTTCTCTGGTTTTAGTTTTAAATATATTAGTGGGATTAGTCTTTTTGCTTCCAATTCTAATGATCTTATTAGCCCGCTTGGGTATTGTTGGCTCTAAGGTCTGGAAAAAAAATTGGTCCTATGCAGTATTAGCTTTTCTAATTTTAGCAGCAGTAATTACTCCGGACGGGACCGGAATAACTATGATGCTTTTAGCTCTGCCCTTAACCGCCCTCTACTTCCTTGGCTGGCTGGGCAGCAAAAAATATGAACGTTCTAAACTTAAAAGATAATCACGACTCTCAACAGCCAAATACGCAAAACCAGCCTGACCCTGAACAGGAAAACTATTTAACTGCAAAAGACATTCAAGACTATAATCAAAAATCTGATCCCGGTAAGGATCAGGAGGTTTCTAACCCTGAAAAGAGAAAACTGTTAAAATTCATTTTGCTTGCCGGAGGGGGATTTATACTCGGCCGGTTATTCAGCCCGGTATTAAAACTTTTCTCTCCTCCTGATTCTCGTCCAGCATTTGATTTTAGCTCTGAACAACAACCAACAAGCTTAACAAAAGAATCGGAATTCAAGAATTTCAAGGTTGTTGAGAAGAATAATAAAATGGTATTTATTGACAAGCAAGCCAATGAAGAAGTGTTAGAATTAGATTGGAATTAATACAAGCCTTAATTAAATATCATGCTTGCCAAAGGATTCATTTTTAGATAAACTTTAGTTACAGAGCTTAAAGGTCAATTTAAATAATTAATTTAATTTTAAAACTATGCTAGGAACAACTGAAATAATAGTTATTGTGTTGGTGGTTATAATCCTTCTTTTTGGAGGAAAAAAGATATTAGAATTAGCCAGGAACTTAGGCAAGGCAAAAGGAGAGTTCAAAAAAGGAAAACAAGAGGGAGAAAAGGAGTTAGAAGAAGAGGAAAAATCAAAACAAGAATAAAAACATAATTATGTTAGGCGCAAGCGAAATAATTATCCTAATTTTAATAGGATTAATAATTTTTGGCAATAAAAAGAAATTGCCACAAATAGCCCGCTCTTTGGGAAAGTTTAGCAGTGAGTATAAAA
>CAYVAX010000034.1:0-4078 GCA_964449235.1 uncultured Candidatus Saccharibacteria bacterium
TTCCCGCATCCAGCACCAACAAAAATAAAACTGGTTAATAATATCAGCCCAAAACCTAGGCTGATTATTCTGTTGGCTTTGAACACAATTTTAGCTTGTTAATAATTAACAATATAATTATACCAAGAATAATTACCAACGATAACCATTGCGCTGTGGATAAGCCATAATAATGGATATCAGACATTAGCGTGCCTGTAGAGCGAGTAAAGTCCAAAAAGAATCGTGAAATCGAATATAAAAACAAAAAACATACTGACAGCTGCCCGGGCTTGGACAATTTCACTCTTAGAGCTCTTAAAATGAAAAATATAGCTATGTTAGCAATTATTAAATACTCAGCCACAGGATGGCGGATTACTCCATTCGGCCAAACAATTCCCCAGGGCAAGGAAGTCTCTGCGCCTTGATGGTCATTAATCAATGAACAACCGATTCGACCAATAGCAATTGAAATAGGGATAATCAAGGCCACGATATCTGCAATTCTTAAGGTTAGGTTCTTAGAAACTTTTTTTATTCCCAAATAGAGCAAGCTCAATCCCAAAGCGCCAATAATTCCCCCGTGAATAGCCAGTCCTCCCTGCCAGATCTTTAACATTTCCCAGGGATTTCCCAAATAATATTCCAGTTTTCCTAGAATATATGCAATCCGGGAACCAAGAATTGCGCCCAAGATAGAAAAGATTACCAAATTATGAATTAACCCCGGATCAATATTTTTTTTCTTGGCCTGATTCAGGCTGAAAAGATACCCTATTAAAAATCCCAGGGCAACAAAAAATCCCCAGACATACAAGGTAATTGGTCCAATTACGATTTTAGTAAATGAAAAATAAGGCATGTTAATCCCCCCACAATCATTATATCCGCAATGTTAAAAATGGAAATTGGCAAAAAGAATACCCGGATCCAATCCACAACATAGCCGAGAAATATACGATCAATGAGATTGCTTAATCCTCCTAAGATGATTAATAACAAACCAGCAGTTAACAGCTGGTTTTTGTTTTTTAAGGTTTTTAAAAATATAACAATTAATGCTATTAATATTAATCCCATAACCAGATACAGAAAAACAGGATTTAAACTCCAGAAATATAGTTTGGAATTTTTAAATAATTTTAATTCTAAAAGACCACCCTGATATAAATTAGGGTGGCCTAAAACAAACCATTTGGTTATTCGATCTAAAACAATCAACCCCAAACCAATAAACAATAAAAACAATATTTTTGTGTTTTTTTTAATAAATATGTTCCGCGCCATTTAAAGGGGCGTAATTCCATTTATCTTCAGAGAGTTCTTCTAAATGATTCATTTCAAATTCATCATTGTGAATTTGATAGTAATCATAAAATTCAGGAGTGATTTCATATACTTCATCTGTGTCCGAATTATACAACCGGCTGGATCCTAAAATGGCATCACTATACTGCTCAGACATTCTTTGCTCTGACTCCAGCTTATTCTCCCAAACACTCATAATCGTATCTGAGCTTTGATTTAATATTCGACCGGCTTTTAATGCTCCTGCAACTGCTTTATTCTGCTCCTGAATACAAGTATTAACATATTCCTGGCTTATTGCATACGACTCCAGACTTTTTTTCAGGGAAGGAGTTATTAAGTCAAGCAATCCTTTAGGAGCAGTAATTCCAATAAACATTATCCCGTATCCCAGGCTATACTCTGAACTCATTTTAATTTCTGTGGTCAGGATATAAAAGTATCCTTCTCCTAATTTATTATTCTGCTGAAATTCAGCTCGGATTAGTTTTCCGTCAGTAATATAACTTGGAACATTAGTGATTTCTTCTTTGCTCACTATATTCACACTCCTCATTATCGGGACCTGCGGAAAAGCTTTTTTAAAAAAAGAAGTATTTGCTAGTTTATGAAAATTCTTTAAAAAATTTTCAGCAGTCAAGGGGCTTATTACCGGACTTTCGAAATAATCAAGCTCTGTTCCTTTCCATAGGTTTACATAATCTTGATCTCTTTGTTTTGATTCTGAATTAGGATAGACTGGCCCTGCTTCTGAAAAATAAAAAACTTGCTTCAGTTCTGAATAAGGGTCTCTAGCTAAAATTGATTTTGTAGCGCATTGGCCCCCGGTATAAATATTCCAGCCAGCAGGTAAATTCATAGATACTGCCGTATCCGTCCAAGAAGTTAAGTTAAGCAACTCTGTTTTTGCAACCTCCCCTATGGATACAGCATATACTTCTGTTTCTGGCTTCAACGCTTCATCTCTTTCTGGTTTTACTTTTTCTGAAGATTTTTGTTTATCAGTTTTCTGTTCTTCTTCTGATTCCGGAGAAGTTTTTGAAGCATCTTTTTTGCCTGCATATCTTTCAAAAAAAACAGGAGATTCAGCAATTAAGCCGCATAAAATGAAAAACATTATGCTCAGAGTGCCAAAAACCAAAATTACTTTTTTTCTGGTCTTATCTCCTTTTAAAAACCTTAAGGTCAACTGCGGCTTAATAAGCCCTGTGATCAAACAAACAAAGGAAATAAAAAACAATATAAAAAATAAACTTCCCATAATTTGATTTTACTTTTTTATTTCTCCAGCCAAATCATTCCATAGTCGCCCGGAAAGCCAATTCCTCTTCCTTCAAAATCCGATATATTCCATTGTTCAAAAAAATTATCCACTGACATTTTTGTTTTTTCCTGATACTCGCTCTGATAATCAACTTTCTCCAAAAACACTTTATCAATGCCGGGATCGCTTATATAGATATAATCTTCATCGTAACCGCTAACAATCATATAATGATTTCCGTGATGCCCCACTATGATTACTAAAATGTCTGAAGAAATTAATTGTTTTAATTTCTTTAAGGCTTCGGTTTGATTATTCAAAAGAATTACTTGTTTTTCAGGATTCGTCAAAATTTGCTGATTATAAAAATCGGCAAATTGCTTGTTATAATTTTTTGAATAAGCAATTCTAACTCTGTCTATTACTCCAAATTCTCTAAATCCCCTAAACATATCCGGCGGGCCTCCGAGCCCGCTTTTTAAAATGGTCCGAAATGCTTGAATTTCATCTTCTGAAAAACCTTCGTTGATCATTAAAATTATCGCGCTGGCCCCCCAGCAAAATCCGTCCTCTCTATAATAAGGCGGATTTTCTATTAACATCTCCCCTTCTTTTAAATGTTCTTCAAAATCAACGCATTTAATTCCGTCAAAACATTTACCCTCTCCGCAATCGCAAACTTTTACTTCATGACTATATTCCGGAGCGCAACCGCAGGCGCCAATAACGCAGGTATTCGGAAAATCCCCTGTTGTTTCACAGCAAGATTGAGTACTCACAACTCCTCCAGACTTCATACATGTGTCAGAAATATTATCCTCAAACGTTTCATCTTTCTCGGGCGCGGAAATATTTTTCCATG
Source organism: uncultured Candidatus Saccharibacteria bacterium (assembly GCA_964449235.1). Classification (GTDB taxonomy): domain Bacteria; phylum Patescibacteriota; class Minisyncoccia; order RBG-13-40-8-A; family JAUWHN01; genus CAYVAX01. The sequence continues at coordinate 3,417 of CAYVAX010000034.1, forward strand.
CAAAAAACCCTCCTATGCCCAGGATAATTACAACTATTAAAATAATCAAAATCTTTTTCACCTTTATTTATTATAACAATAATTTGCTTCTCAAACAAAAAATTCGCTGACAATAAAACCTCGCAAGCGTTATGCCTTATTCATACGAATAAGGCAATAAGGAGATTAGCTAAACATAATCGGGTTGCGTTAAATCCAACACGCCACCCGTCTGGCGTGTTGAATTAAGAAAAGACTGACTCCCGAGCCCGAAATCTTGGTTATGGCCTTCCGCCGGGTGTTTCCGGCTCAACCTCTTCACGTTCTGCTTCCTCAACCTCCGGCTCAACATCCTCACGTTCTACTTCCTCAACCTCCGGCTCAACATCCCCACGTTCTGTTTCCTCAACATCCTCACGTTCTGCTTCTGGTTGGGCCGGCTGTGTCTGCGGCTGCGTTCCGGATTTGGCTGGCGCAGGGGTTGCTGGCCGCTGTTCCTGTACTCTGGTTGCATTGTCTATAGCGCGCTGGAATTCCTGTTGGGCTTGAACCGGGAGTTTCTGGCGCACCTCTTCAAGCACTTGCAAGTGATGGGAGGTGGCTTTTTTCACTAAATCTTCAACCGTGGTTTCTCCGGTTTGGATGCCTTCTGCCATTGTTGAAATCTGCTGGCCGAACTCGGC
>CAYVAX010000035.1:0-3916 GCA_964449235.1 uncultured Candidatus Saccharibacteria bacterium
CCCTTGCCTCCGAAAAACCCATGTTCCCGGATCAGATGAATACTTAACTAAAAATAGAAAATAATTTATAGGATGTATGTGAACTAATAGCAAATGATAGTATAAATAAACTATAATAAAAACCAATCTAACAATTTTTGCTTTTCCTTATAATTTAAAGAATCTATTAATTGTAATATTGAACTATGCATCATATCAGAATTAATTTTTAAAAATGGAAATGGATTTGTATCACATTCATGATACCTTTTTTCATGTTTAATTTTACTTAGTTTTAAACGATTATCTTCTTTTGACATAAAATCTAAGTATAAGGCATAGCATTTTAATAATTGTTTTCCTAATATATATTGATTTTCATTAAGACATTTGAATAATCTAATGTAGGGTGGTAAATTAAAATATTTAATTAAGTTATCTATATAATCATCTTTCTCTAAATTACTTTCATATGCTAAACTTACTAATGTTAAAATGTTAGAAAAGTACCATAATTTTCTTGTACAACGTAACTTAATATTTCTTGTACACCAATCTTTACCTTCTACATCAATTTTTGCTTTATAATCAATACATAGAGTCCTATAATATCGAGCTAAATCATTACAGAATGTTAATATAAACCTACCGCTTGTAATTGTATGTTCTTGGTATGAATTAATTAATTTTCTTTTTATTTCATAAATATTTAAATTCCCACAAACTTCCCTACCTTCTGTTAATATTAGTATTCTTTTTGTTAATTCTGAATTTGAATCTCTTTTACCACCAATATTTTTTGCACAAATTAAATCATTTAATTTTGTTAATTTGGTTAATTTTTTACCTTCAGAAACTTTTATTGATAATTTATTCTCTATAATACTCCTAAGTTCCTTATCATAATTTTTATAGCTTTCCATAGATTTATCATTAACAACAACTGGCAATATGTCTAAATCAGATGCATCTAAAGCCTCTGAACGTCCGACTGAACCAACAGCAATAAAACAAATCTTACAATTGTTTATATTATTTTCTTTAAAATAATTATTTATTATCTTTTGTGAATCTTTTAGTAACCTATTACATTTTCTATTAGCTCTATTATAAATATTTAATGAATTTTCATCAAGATAATCATTTAATAAATTATTTTCCATAAATTTTTCTAATCCTGGTTTTTATTAGCATATCATTAAGATAATTTAAAGGTATACTCTCATTTATTTTATTAAATCCATTAAATTGATAATCGAATGGATTTTTATATCTTAGAATTATTTTTGATTTTAAATTAATATAATTTTTTAAATTCTTAATTAATCTTTCTTCAGGTAATTCAAGACATTCTGTTAAAGTTAAATCATTATAATTATTTTTAATAAACATTGAACAGGCAGATTCCCAATGAATAATTTCATTATCATTTATAAAATTTTTATATAAGTAATTTTTTTTCTTCCAAAAAAATTTAATTAGATCAATATATTCATTATCTACAAAAATATCTATTAAATCAGATTTAACAGGATTAATGGACATTATAATATTTAATGGTTTAGGTATATTAACCATACCAAAATTTTTCCCAGCACGCCAAACACCATCTAAAGTATCAGGAGTTAATGGAGAATGTATAATATTCCAAAAATGATTAAGTTCTGATTCAAAAAAAGAAAAATTTTTTTTATCAAATAAAGATAATAGTTTATCGATAGATAAACCCAGTTTTTCCAAAATTCTCTTAATATTATATCTTTCAGGTAATTTTTGAGAACCAGTTATTATCATTTCCCGAAGTTTTGAAGAACTTATTTTTGTTATTTTTTTAAATGCAGCTTCACCGGTATGTGACAACGGCCAAGAAGATATATCGTGTAATAATCCCCAAGCAATAGCATATTTTTTATTAATTGTATCAAAATTTAATATTTCAGAAATAAGATAGGAGAGATAAGCAACACTGATACTATGCTCAAATCTTGTTTGATCTGTAATTCGTACATTATATATTTTTGATTTATTGTTAGTTAATGATGTGATTTCTATAAAGTTAAATTTTGAAGATAAAATCCCTAGAAATGTACAGTTTTTTAATCTTTGGAAAGGAAAGCTGTTGACAATCGGATAACAATGTTTCAAAATAGGTGCATACATAGTATCATTATAATAATAAAAAAATTGTTGATCTGTCATTTCCTTAATCTTACAAATAATTTTTTCCACATCTCTCATAATTTATTAATGTACTTCTTCATAATATTTTTTATATATATCACTTATATTTAATTTTAATATCTTAATATCTTTATATTTTTTAAAAAGGTATTCCATACCATCTTCTAAATGTTTTGATTTAATACCACATTTTATTGACATAAAAGCTTCAATATAAGCAGATAAATGATCAGATATTTTAATAATTTCACCACACAATGGATTAAATTTATCTTTATTATAATTTTTCATAAACTGACTTATATTATTATCAGTTTTAATAATCTTATCATTTTTAATAATTTTATTTGTAAATTCATCAATTATAAAATATTTTATTTCATAATGAAAAATCGGATGCAAAATCGGTAATATTTTATTTTCTATTTCCATTAATTCATACTCTTTAACTAGTTCATCTATATGAGGTATTTGACTTTTCACTGGTGAAATAATATCTCTAGATAGAGCTTCCGGTAAATCATGAAATAAAGACCCAAAAAATGTATTATAAACTAATTTATCACATACATCAATTTCATTTAATAAAAAATAACTTATAAGTGCTGTTATTAATAAATGACCTAGTATAGTTGTTTCCGGTATTCTTGGGGTTTGTGACCATCTTTTTTGAAATCTTAATTGACCACATAAATTTATAAATTGAAAAGGTTTATTTTTATTCATAAATCTTTCAATAATTGAAAATTCATAATAATTCTCAATTTTATTTTTTAAATTTTTAATAACTGTTTTTGTATCATGACTATCTTTATTACTATTATAAATTAACATATATTCCCAAAAGGTAGTTAAATTACTAGCAGCACGTAATACTTCCCTTTCATATATATTTTGATTGAAATTAGTTAAATAATTTTTAAATTTATCCCAGAAATTATTTGGTAATTCTTTTAATAAATCTTCATATTTTTCTAAAACAAAATTATTTATACCATCACGTTCATATTTCTTTAAATAAGAAAATACTTGCCTTTTTATATCTGTAAGTACAATATTTTTTAAAAATTCAAAAATACTACATTCAATTAAAGATATCCAGTTTACTTCTTTCTTCCTTTCATAATGATCCATCTTTGCAATCAAATAACTAATAATGATTTTATGTGCTTGTTTATCCAATTCTGATAATGGAATTGGCCTTAAATGATCATTCCATCTTTGTATAGAAGCAGAATCAAATATTTTATTTAATAGTTCAACTTTTAACATATTTAACTAAATATTTAACAATTACATAAAAGGGAAAATTAATTAACAAAAAATTTAATAACATGTCAATATCATATCTTTAAAACATATAAAATATGAATTCATATTAAAAATAAATATATTTATATGACAAAGTCAAGGAATATTCTTTTAAAATAAAAAATTAAAACATCATAAAATTAGACTCGTTAATCAAGTTTCAATTCTAAATTCATACTCATATTATCAAAATTTTTATTATTTAACGATTAATTATCAAATCAATCTCAATTATAAATATCTTCCAAAAAATTCTCACCCCAACCCCAAAAACCCCGCTAAATCCACCGGCTCCAGCCGATAAACGCTCCCCCTGCCGGCAAAAAATCCATGCACCCGAATCATATGAATGCTGAGTTGAGAAAAGGTAATGCATGCATTCAATGTAGTATTGGTGAGATAGACAGTTATTTTATGATGCAAACCTGGCTCCCCAAAAGGACAG
>CAYVAX010000036.1:0-3897 GCA_964449235.1 uncultured Candidatus Saccharibacteria bacterium
GCCCTCCTCCTCCTGAAATTACCTCTAAGTTTTCATCATTAACTCTAATCCCAACCCCATCTTCATTACCGTCATTTGAACCAATTAAAAATTCATGATCGGTTTCTTCTAAATTGAACCATAAACTCCAAGTAAAAGCCTCATCTGTAGAAGGAATAAAATTACAATCAACATATTCATTATTAGAATTATCAAAATCAAAAGCGTTATTTATCTTTCCAGTTACTCCTCTTGTTGCTCCGTTGTTTGTTCCATCATTTCCATTTCCAGTTTCATCAACAACATCCCCTATTGTTTCGTCTAAAGCATAGTAAGCGGGATTATCCCAAGTAATCGCAGAAACAGAAGCTAAACTAAACAATAAAAATATTCCGAACATTAAAATTAACAATTTATTTTTCATTTTTCATGCTGGTGCTGTAACCCTCCCCCGTTTGGCTAATAAGATTATGATTGAAATAACCCCTACAATTCCTATTATGATTGGAAATTGTGTTCCCATAACAGTATTAGTATACTTAAATTCCTCTGATTTATTTTGAAGTAGTTCTGTATCTTGAACTTCATCATAAGCATTAGCGAACAAACCAGAAATTAACACAAGCAAAATAATTGCCACAATCATAACTCCGAGAACTACTGGATGATAGTTTGTGAATATTGCCACCACTAAAGAACCTAAAATCACAGCAACTAAAATAAAAAAGACGAGCTGGTCAAATGCAGGAGTTATTAAATTCTGAACTTGCGTTGTTCTTTCTGTTGATATGTTAGAATTCTTAAAAACTTCAGTATCCTTTATTTCATCAAATACTTTATCTCCAGTGTAAGAAACAGGAATTACCACAATAGCAAAAATCATAACTATTACAACACCTATCAAAAGATATGGAAGAAACGTTCCTGCTTGTGCTTTTTTATTTATCATAATTTTTATTTTTGGCTTGTTTCATTTTATTTTCCCAAGCAAAATATTTCTTAGTTCTTTCACAAAAACTTTACCTCTTGATGCTTTTATTCTCATTGCTATTTCAGCTTGTTTATAAGTTGTAGATTTTATAGGAATCCCAAGTTCTTTTGAAATCACTTCTCTTATTCTCTCTAAATCTTTATAGGTTCCTTTTGTTATTCTGAATGGAACTGTATCTTTGGAAGGCATTTTTGTTTTTTGCTAATCTATAAAATATCCAAGTGATTATAAATTTTTATCACCTTTGAGGTATTTTTGTATACCTGAGGTATACCTTGGGGATACCCATTTTTATAAAGGAATTTTGATTAAGAGTTTTACAAGTCACAGAAAATCGCCTTGTGGCTTGTGCGGTTTCTGTGACTTCCTTTTTAATAGTTGAAAGGAGGTAAAGAATTAGATGAAGTTAAAATCAATTAGTGAATGGAACAAGAAAGGACAACTTGGTAATATAGAAGGAATTGTATTAACTCTTATTATTGTAGGTATTCTTATAGGTGCAGCATTCTTGATTCTTGAAGAGTTTAGAAGTGAAGTAGAAGACGTTGCGTCTGACGGAGAAAACGCTACTTCCTATCAAGGAGTTAATGATACAATCGAAGCTATGACTACTATCCCAGACTTGTTAGGTTTAATTGTGTTGATTGCAATTGTAGGAATTATACTTGCGGTTGTGTTTAATGTAATACCAACTGGAAGAGTTAGTGGAGCTTAAACGTTCTTTTGAAGAGGTAAATACTCTTCTTTAATTTTTTAAAAAAAATGAAAGACAAAAAAGGACAAATAGGCAATTTAGTAAGCGTTATGACTGTTCTAATAGTTACTGGTTTATTGATAGTTTCTGGATTTATTATCCTTCAGGAATTCGCTCAACAGGATAATTTGTTTGATGGGCAGTCTGTAACTAATGAAACAGAAGCACATGCAAACACAACAGGATATACTGTTGACGAAGAAGAAGGAGAAAGAACGAAAAGTTTTGTTTTGACCCAAGCTTATAATGGTAGCTCTGGGGAGTATAATGAAACAGTTCCTTTAACAGACTTAACTATTAATTCAGTTACTGGAGTTATAACAAATGCTACGACAAAAACATATAGTAATCTTAGTGTAAGTTATACTTATGACAAAGGAACAGACTCTTGGAAAGGATTGAATAGCACAATAGAAGCAACAACAACAATACCTAACTTATTAGGATTATTAATCTTAATAATTATTATTGGAATTGTGTTAGGAGTTGTCTTTAACGTGATTCCAACTGGAAAAATTGGAGGCGCTTAAACTTAATTCATTTTTATTTTTTTTATTTTATATTATTTAGAAATGTTCAATTAAAATAGGAGGGACCTTAATGGGAAAGAAAAAGAAAAAGTCAGGGAGAAAAAAGAAGAAGAAATAGTTATACTCATTCTTGAATAAGGGGAGTTTTCACCATTCTTTTACTCCTCTTTTTACTCATAAGTTCCTGTTATAGGATTAAAATCTTCACCAAACTTCTTTTTATCAATCACCTTGCTTAATTCTTTTATGAAAGAAATTAGCATCAAGGCAAAGAATATTATTGCTATTCCAGCAGAACTCCATAAAACAGTTACAAAGATTCTTGAAACACCTTCTGATATTATTTCGTGTTGTAGAACATCAACACTAAATACCCAACCTAAATGCAAAGAATAAATTACTAATATGACTGCCATTATTGCAAAGAAAAATCCTATTGGATATGTTTTATCGTCTTGTGTTAATTTAGAACCTATAAATAAGAAAACAAAGGCAACTGAGAGAACACCAGCAAATATTCCTAAACCCCCTAATACTTTACCTGTGTTAAAATTTTGTCCTGATGGGGTTATTTTAAAGGTTAATCTTTCAGTTGTTGTTGAACCCCCAGTATCTCCTTTAACTACGTATGCATAATCCCCAATATTATTTGTTGAACAAAAAGTATAATTATAATCTACATCGTCTTTTGTCATTTCTTCACTTATTGATTCTATTGTTCCATTCGGATATTGAACAGTTGTTATATTTACATAAGAACAATCATCACAAAATTGATATAAAGAAACACATTCTCCTTGTTCAAATGTTCCAAGAGATGCAGAAGCAAAACTAATTAAAAACATTCCGAGTATTAAAGTTAATAATATTTTTTTCATTTTTCAATTCTGGTTTTTAAATCATTAATCTCTTGTTTTAATTCATAAACTGCTTGTCTTAATACATCAACTTCTGAACTTAAACTTACTCCTTCTTCTGTTATCTCTTTTTTATGTGGATAGATTGTTACTATTTTAGTTTCTGTTTGATTTGATGTTTCATTAAAAAATTCTTGTTCTTCTTCTTCAGGTCTATCATAATCTGTTACATTTATTTCATAAGTCATGTATCCATAGAATTTTGAGTGGTTTATTTCATTAGTTTTTGAATTTATATAATAACTTGCGTCTCTTATGTAATTCCATTCATCTTTTGAAGTATCAAAAACAGAAGTTCTTGTTATGTAATCTGTTGCTGAGATATTTCCTTCTGAGAATATGCTTATTCCACCATTTGTTCCATTTACTTGTAAAGGATAATTCGGACTCGTCGTCCCGATGCCGACGTTGCCGTTGCTTTTTAGCCTCATCACCTCTGAACCATTTGCTCTAAATAACATGTCATCAGAATCATGCCTATATTGAATCAAACCACTTATATCAGCATCTTCGTCTCCGAATGCAATTTGAGAACCTGTTGTATTGCCCGCCATAATAGAAATTCCAGCAAAATGGTCGCTATTTTCAATTACTAAATCGTCCGCACCAGCATTAATACTAAGACCGCTTAAAACTCCCTCTGATATATGTAATGTTCCATCTGGACTCGTCGTCCCGATGCCGACGTTGCCGCTTTTTTCGACTGTAACCAATTTACTTCCTCCC
>CAYVAX010000037.1:0-3878 GCA_964449235.1 uncultured Candidatus Saccharibacteria bacterium
GTCGAATTAAACCAGACGCTCCACCGCTTGTGCAAGCTCCCGTCTATTCCTTTGAGTTTTAGTCTTGCGATCGTACTTCCCAGGCGGGTCACTTAACGCGTTAGCTTCGCCACTTGAAGGGTCGACACTTCAAACAGCTAGTGACCATCGTTTACGGCGTGGACTACCGGGGTATCTAATCCCGTTCGCTACCCACGCTTTCGTCTCTCAGGGTCAGGAATACGCCAGTTGAATGCCTTCGCCTTTGGTGTTCCCTAGGGTATCAACGGATTTCACCCCTACTCCCTAAGTTCCATCAACCTCTCGCATCCTCTAGTTTGATCGTTTCCTCTGCGAATCCATTGTTAAGCAATGGAATTTAACAGAAGACGCATCAAACCCCCTACAGACGCTTTACGCCCAATAATTCCGGATAACGCTTGGGGCACTCGTATTACCGCCGCTGCTGGCCGAAATGAAATTTTAATTAATCTCATTGGACTATATCATCACCCACGTATAATAAGTGGGGCTCGGCGTGTGATAATGGTTTAAATCCAGATTATCTGGTACCCACTATCTCACCCATAAAAGAGTTCAGTCTCTGAGGGGTCAATTATGACTTCCCTGCGGATTGTCCGCACTTAAACATTTTTAGGGTTCGTTCCATATAACTGGAATATCCTAGTTTAAGATTCTCGGAGTTTCCCGCATATAAGCCGAGTTTTTCCATATTGCATTACTGCAATAGGTCGCGCCACCCTAACGAGTTAGGGATGGATTTCTCACGAGTTTGGCGGCCCCTTATTCCTGTCCTAACGTCACTCCGCTAAGCGGAGAATTCCTCAGACAGAAAAGACTTTTACACCCCGAAGGGCGTCTTCAGTCACGCGGCGTCGCTCCATCAGGCTTTCGCCCATTGTGGAAGATTCTCGACTGCTGCCTCCCGTAGGAGTATGGCCCGTGTCTCAGTGCCATTGTTGGGGGTCAGGCTCTCACCTCCCCTACCCGTCATCGCCTTGGTAGGCCATTACCCTACCAACAAGCTGATAAGCCGCAGACTCCTCTTGAAGTGGAAAAATCCTTTAGTCCAACAAAGTTGGACACCATCTGGTATTAGCCCCACTTTCGCGGGGTTATTCCAGGCTTCAAGGCAGATATCTACGTGTTACTAACCCGTTTGCCACTATCGTCAAAAGACGATCGTTCGACTTGCATGCCTTATCCACGCCGCCAGCGTTCATCCTGAGCCAGGATCAAACTCTCAATTTATAGAAACAGATTGACGCAGACATCTATCTGCGCAATATCTGTTTCTAGGAATGATCCTCCTTCGCTAAAAACTTTAAAAAATAGTTTGGGACAACTATATTAAGCGTCAATTGTTAATGTGCAATTAAAACAGGGTTTAAGCCTCTATAGTATAAAAACCTAAACCCCATTTTAAAGGACGATGAATTGTGAGTTTATTTCACATACATTATCTATTATACTCTTTTTGTAAACACTGTCAACCCCTTGTTCTTATCTTTCTATTTTCCTGTTTTTTTATAACCACCAAAAATAATGATTTTATTCAATATCCTTTTCCAGATAATCAAAGGGTTCGCCGCTTTCATACCAGTCCTCGTATCTTTCAATAAACCTCCATCCCATTCTCTTCTGTAAGATATTAGAAAGATGCTGCTTAACTCTTACTACTCCGGCTAACTTTTTGTAGCCCTTTTGCCCTGCTTCTTCCATTAATTTATCATAAAGCATTTTTGCTATTTTTAAATCTCTTTTTTCGGGTAAAATATCAACTGACCAAACCCAAAGCGTATCTTTTGTTTTATGCTTCTTCTTGGCAAAATCAATTTCTTTAGCTGGCAAGCTGGTTAAATAACCAATAATATTTCTGCCCTCTTTAGCCAATAATTGTATCCCTTTAGTTTTAAAATATTCTCCAATTTCTTCAGCTGATTCTCTAAGCCCATAAGGAAAACATTTTTCTTCTATTTTTTCGAGAGCGCGAAGAGTTTCTGGTGTTGCTTTTTCAACCGTTTCAATAGAATATTTTTCTTTTTCTTTTTGCTCTGGTATTTTTTCTTCTTCAATCATAATATTTACTCAACTTCTAAAGCTTGATTATTCCCTAATGTTTCTAAATAGTATTTGTCGTCATTAAAATATCCTCCTAGTTTTTTAATTTCCGGCAGGGAAATTGTTTTTAACTCATTGGTCTCGATGTCATTAGTGCCAACTTTTCCTAAAACCGTTTTATATATATTACACTCCCGGGCATATTTCTTTAAAAACTGAAACATTGATTCCCGGATTCCCCGGTTAACATTATTCCCGGCAGGATATCTGCTATTAACTTCAAAATTATCAGCCACTAGAACAGGCTTATTATCCCCGTCTAAGGTTACAAACAGCCAGGTTTGAGCTATTACATCTCCTGTGTCAGGATCTGCTATTTCTACAACATTAACGCCTTTGTCTGTTAAATACTGGAAAATGGTTTCCGGGTGCATGGTGGTCATTCCTCCGCCAGGAGGAGATTCTTTTACTCCCACTGCTATGCAGCAATGAGTTTCATTTCCCTGGAACATGTCTTTTCTTGGATCCCGGTCCCACAAGCTTACAGTAAATTCTTTTTTAGCAGTGTTTTCTTTTTCCTGCTTCTGGCTTAAAGATTTTAAGGTTTCAATTAAATGATTAAATGCTTCCCGGGTCCCTGAGGATAACTTAAAGTCAGGATTTTTGTTTTTTAAGTAATTTAAGCTTTTAGTGTAGGTTGGCAGTAATTGTTCTCTCCATTTAGGATCATTGAGATTAATCTTAGAAGGATCAAATTCTTTTTTCTTTTGAGTCAGCTTGGTTAAATCTTTGTTTAAAGATGATTTCAATCGCGGCTCGAACTCACTTATTTCTCCCTGCCATTGCTTGAAACGGGATTCAAATTGTTCAAACAAAGCTTCCCGATCCTGCTTTTTCTGGGTGTTAATCCCCATAATCGCCTGCTGTTTAAAATTCAGCCAATTGTCCCAGTTAATATTATGTTTTTTAAATTCTTGCTCTACCTTGCTGTTATGCCTGGCTATTTCCCTTCCGATTTCATCATCTTGGTCTAAGCCGCTGATAAATTCTTCAAATCTGTTTTCAAACACTGCTTTTAGAAGATGATTGTAGGTTTCTAAATCTTGCTCATCTCCTTGTTTTTTAATTAATTCCTGATTGGTGATCAAGTTGGCAAAGTATTTGATTTTCCATTGAGATATCTCCTGTTCAGAAATTTTTGTCTTGATGTTTAAGTTTTCAGTTACTTTTTTTAAAAGATTCTTATTTGATTTTGATTTTAATTCCTGAAAGTTCTTGGTTTTGGAACCAATGGTTTTGATTAGCAAGTCTGTTTCCTGCATGCTCTGATAAGCTGAACATATTTCCAGTAAATCCGACAGATTGTAGCCATTAAGCTTTTCATTGGTTTTAATATATTTTTCAATTGATTGAATAATTTCGGGCTTATTTAATGCTGATTTGAAGATATTAAGATAGGACTCTGCAAATGACAATCCTCGGGAAATATGGTTTTTTAGAAGTTGAGTGGAAAGATTTGAATCTATAGAATGAAGCTTGGCAATGTCTAAATTGTATTTATTGAAAAATTCTTCTGGATTGTTCCATTTCTTGGATTCCCCTACCTTATTGTTAACTTTCTCTGCAAATTGTTTAATTGCTTTGTATTTTGGCAAGTATTCATTAGCAAATTTTCCCAAATCCTGATTCTGTTTTAAAAGGTTGGCAACTATTTGGCAGCAATAACCAATCTCTGTTTGTTTAATTTTGTATTTATCTAACAAAACCTTTCTAATCTTTTGTTCTTGTTTAAAATTCCTTGTTTCAGCTAAACATCC
>CAYVAX010000038.1:0-2096 GCA_964449235.1 uncultured Candidatus Saccharibacteria bacterium
CTGACCACAATACTCTGAACAATCCCCAGGGCCACAAAACTCATCACCATACAACTCCCTCCAAAACTAATAAACGGAAGGGGAATTCCAATAATTGGAAACAGCCCCATATTCATCCCAATATTAATAATCGCTTGAACTAAGATCATTACTCCCACGCCAAGAGAAACTAAACAGGCAAAGTTATTTGTAGACCTCAAAGAAACTTTAACCAGCCTATAAAACAGCAAAAAAAACAAAACCAAAACAAATGCAGATCCTAAAAATCCCCACTCTTCAGCAATGGTTGCAAAAATAAAGTCGGTATGCTGCTCAGGTAAAAATTTGAGCTGGGATTGAGTGCCATGTCCCAATCCCTGACCAAATATTTTTCCAGAACCAATAGTGATTACAGATTGAATAATTTGATAACCCTTTCCCAGGGGATCAGATTGAGGATTTAAAAAAGAAGTAATTCTGTCTTTTTGATAGTTTTTTAATACAAAAAACCAGCTTATGGAAAACAATATGGCTGTAATTAAAAACAAGATTAATAGATGTTTTAGCTTTATCCCGGCAACTAAAATAATTGCCAGCCAAATCATAGCAATAATCAACACATATCCCAATTCCGGCTGAAGTAAAAGCAATACTAACGGGAAAATTACATATAATCCGGAAACAATTAAATGATGAATGCGATGTACTTCAATATGGCGCAGGGAAAAATATTTTGCCAAAATTAATATAATTACCAATTTCATTAATTCCACAGGCTCAAATCCTATTTGCCCGACCCGAAACCAGCTGGATACTCCCCTCACTTCCCGGCCAACCAGCAATACTCCTAGCAGGAGTAATAATGCAAATAAATAAAAGCCGAGAAGAATAAAGCTGTTATCCCGAAAAATGCGATAATCAAAAAAAGTAAATATAAACATTAATAGAATCCCCAGCCCCACATAAATTAATTGTCTTTTGAAAATATGAGAATTATTTGCTTGATTTTGACTAATGCTGTAAATAGATAAAAGTCCCACTGATACTAGCAGTAGGACAATAACAATGATAATCCAGTCCAATTTTCTAATTTGATTTAAAAATGACATTAAATTATTCAATTTAGTATTCTTGAAATTTTTCTTTTTCTCCGCCGTATCTTTTCATAAAGTTTTCATCCAAAAAAACATTAGTTCCGGATTTAATATCCAGTTTATCTATTTTCTCTTTTATTGGAAAATGCCAATTAAGCTCAAAATATCTTTTTTCTCCGCTTAAAACAGTATCCAACCCCATTTTATTAACCCCGATAATATTAGAATTTTTATCAAATAATACTGCCCAGAGATCAATCTCATAAAAATCATAATTACTTCTATTCTCCAAAGTGCCAGTAGCTAAAACTAAATCTTGTTGTTGACTAACACTAGAGTTTTGGATAATAAGCTCCGGCTTATCATACTCCACCAACTCTTTCCACTCTACGCTAAGAATTTCCAGGCGAACATAATCTACAACCTCGGAAACAGATATTTTCTTTTTCACTAAATACTTAGTTTCCCGGGGAAGAATATATGATGACTGTTCATAGGATTGAATTAATTTATCCTGGGCGTTATAAAGTTTAAAAACATAATTAATTTTTTTTGCCCCAAACTCTGAGTTCGGATTTTCAATTTCAGCCATTAAATCTAAATAATCATCAGTAGTTTCTATTGCTTTAGCAAGATTTACCTTCAAATCTTTTTGGACCTGCCAGGGACAAGGAGAACAGGGACCTCCGCAATCAATTCCTGCTTCACCCTGATTTTGAATACCATCAGAGCAAGAAGGAGCTCCGGATTTAATAATCAAATATATTCCTCCGATAATAATCACAAATATCAGCAAATAAACTAATCCGATCTTTAAACGTTTTTTTTGGTATTTATCCATCAGTTATAATTCTATCAGATTTTTTAAAAAAAATAAAATGATTTTTAAATAAAAATAGCTGTTATTTAAACATAACAGCTATTTGTTTTTTTATTTCAATTCCTGAATTGATTTAATTAAAAATATATAATTTCTGATTTCCTGTTTCTGTACAGATAACTTTTTTTCTTTTGATTCTATAG
>CAYVAX010000038.1:2196-3562 GCA_964449235.1 uncultured Candidatus Saccharibacteria bacterium
CATTATTTATCTCCTTTTCTAAAGGTCAATTTGAGCTGTGGTTAGATTATCATTGCCTTAAAACTCTGTCAAGTTGCTTATTAATTAAAGCAATCGCAAAAGTTTTTTAAGTTTCTGGTTTTCTTTTCCACTGAATTATTTCTATTAACAAGAGGCAAGCGTTTTTTTATACTCCTCCCAAGTCTTCAGCCAGTCCTGTTTAAAAACTGCTAGACAAATAGTGTCCACATATTTTCCGTTCACAAAACAATCTTTTTTGAATATTCCTTCAATTATATAACCACATTTCTTGCTGTAATTGATGCTTCTCTTATTAAACGCTAAAACCTGAGAATAAATTTTACGCAAATTTAAAACATTAAAAGCGTAATTCAATAAAGTCATTTTAGCATCTGTTCCATATCCTTTTCCCCAATACTCTTTTTCGCCAATTATAATACCAGTGGTTGCAGTCCGATTACGATAATTAATTCTCTCCAGAACTATATTGCCAATAAATTTTCCTTTCTTGGTTTCAATAGCTAATCTAATTTTGTTTTCATCTTTTTCATCAAACCATTCTATTTCTTTTTGTTCAGACACAGGCAGATATGAAGACAGGAAACATCTTACTTCCGGATCATTAATCCATCTTAAACACTTATTCAAGTCCGTATGCTTCTTCAACGGCCTTAAATTAACTTTTTTCCCTTTGAGGAATATAATTTTTTCTTTTTGCATTTTCTCCTCCTATTTTTAAAAGAACTAAAAACCAGCCTAACAGGCTGGTTTGGTGTTAATAACTTAAATATATTATTTACGCGTTAAAATATGTTAACAACTCAAACCAGCCCTTTTTGCTTCCATGGGAAGCCATATAAGGACATGCAGTTAAATTTACTTTATTGGTTTGATATTGTTCCATAAAATAATTGATTAATTATCGTGACGATTATAAGAGGGTGACCTACTCTCGCGTATAAACACTACCATCGGCCTTAGGGAATTTCACTTCTGAGTTCGAAATGGGATCAGGTGGAGCATCCCCAGTATAACCCCCTTATAATCGCCGCGATAATTATTCGTAAAAGATGCGGGGTAAATGTAAAAATGATTTATTAGTACTCCTCGGCTTAACTCATTACTGAGCTTACACCTGGAGCCTATCAACCTTGTAGTCTTCAAGGAATCTATGATACCTAATCTTGAGGACGGCTTCGCGCTTATATGCTTTCAGCGCTTATCCAAACTAAACGTAGCTACCCAGCAATGCTCCTGGCGGAACAACTGGTACACCAGAGGTTTATCCATTTTGGTCCTCTCGTACTAAAAATGGATCCTCTCAAGTATCAACGCCTACGGCAGATAGGGACCGACCTGTCTCACG
>CAYVAX010000039.1:0-3546 GCA_964449235.1 uncultured Candidatus Saccharibacteria bacterium
AATTCCTATGCCGTTGATTTTGGGGACCAGGAAAATGCTTGTGAAATAGCTGAGACTGCCCTTCAGTGCAGCGGAGTGAATAAAATATATGGCCCGCAATCTTGCGGAGGAGATATTACTGTAGATGGAGATCATGACGATCATGTGCATATAAGCGTGATCAATTCCTGTAATTGTAATTAAATTCTGCCCCTATAGTTCAATGGATAGAACACCAGCCTTCTAAGCTGGATATCTAGGTTCGATTCCTAGTGGGGGCACATGAAAGAAAAAATCTTTTTTTATTTAATCCTAATTTTAGCAATTTTTTTCTTTATTTACTCTGTTGAGGGCGATCAGCTTGACAGGGTTTTTTACTCTTTGCTGAACCAAAAAAAGACTAATCATAAAATTGTTAATGATCAACAAAAATACCCTCCATATATTAAAGGAGTTTATCTTAGCTCCTGGACAGCAGGAAACGAAAACAGAGTAGAGTATTTCATAAATCTGGCAAAAAACACGGAAATAAATGCAGTAGTAATTGATTTAAAGGAGGTTAATGGCATTGTAGCCTTTAATAGCTCCAGCGAGATGATCAATGATTTAAAAACAGAATTGAAAATTATTCCGGATTTAAGAAAAGTTGTTCAAAAATTTCATCAGCATGATATTTATACTATTGCCAGAATCGTGGTTTTTAAAGATGACTTGTTACCCAAAATTAAACCCCAGTGGGCATTAAAAAATATTTGGGGGAGTATTTGGCGAGACTATAGCGGAACTCCCTGGCTTGATCCCAGCTGTAAACAGGTCTGGGATTATCATTTAGAAATTGCCAAGCAGGCAGTTGAAGCTGGGTTTGATGAAATAAACTTTGATTATGTGCGTTTTCCTTCTGACGGCAACATTAGTCAAATAGATTATCCTAAAATGTATTCTGATGATCGCCAGTTGTTAACGAGAGCAGAAATTATGAGAGAGTTTTTTAAATACATTGATCAGCAATTAAGTGATTATAATGTTTTCTTGTCTGCAGACTTGTTTGGATTAACTCTTTGGCGGGAAAACAATGATGACATGAATATTGGACAGATTTTAGAATATGCTGCTCCACATTTTGATATTATTTGTCCGATGATTTATCCGTCACACTATGGAGAAAGGTTTGAAAACTATCAAAATCCAGCTGAATTTCCTTATGAAATAGTTAAAATGAATCTTGAAAAAGGAAAACAGAGAATTGCAAATACTGAATGCCGGATTCGTCCCTGGCTTCAAGATTTTGATATGGGCGCAGTCTATGACCAGGAGAAAATAGAGCTGCAGAAGCAGGCAGTATATGATGCTGATGCTTATGGCTGGTTGTTATGGAATCCGGCTAATCGATACACAGAACAAGCACTAGAGAGGAAATAAAAAAAAGAATAAATTAAATTTATTCTTTTTTTTATTTAAATTAATAGAAAGTTGTGGGGGTTAAATGATGCGGAGAGTCCATTTTTACTTTTTTATTCATCTCCCAAAGCTTGAAATCTAAATGACATATATTTATTTTCTCTGTTCTTAACTCATTAATTTTTTCAAGCAGGTTTTTCATTGCCAACACTGTCATTGCCCTAAGCTCTATTTCCGCCACACTCCCAGCATAAATTATTTTTTGGTTGTCAATTACTTTTTTTAACTGTGGGTCGTATTGTAAAATTTCAAGATGTTCTAGGGCTCGGGGGATTTGGTAATCAGCGATTACTCCCAAATCATGAATATCTTTAATGGTTGGGAGTTTTTGATTTGCGGCTAAAGCTCGTCCGTGATACATCATTACCAATAACTGTGCTCGCTTGTGGAATTGAAGGCAGTGATTGTAATAATATGTGCAGTCATTAAAGGAAGGAAAATTTGTTATTAGCTGGGTAACAATTCCTTTAGGGCCGAATGCTTTGAAATCAGCAGATTGAAATAGGTCATAAAAAGATCCGTTGTATTTGTTCAATAAAGTTTTCCCGACTTCGTTAAATATTCTAGTTCGCTGTTCAATCATTGGTAAGGAATATCCGGGCAAAGACCGGAAAATATATTTCACCTGGTTCGAATTTGCATATTTTAGAAAGTTAGCGTCCAGAATAGAAATGCCTTCCTGGTAAGCACGCAACAAACAGGCAGTCATTCCAAATGCTCCTCGCCATTTTTCTTGCTTGAGCTCTGGTCGCCAATCTTTAATTTTAAATTTTCTCTTGGTTTTAAAGTCCTTGAACGCGAAATTAATACTGTTGACTATACCCAGAAATTGAATAAAATTTTGATTATCTTGGGGGTAAAAAATTGGCATTCGCCAGTTAGGAATTTTTAGTTTTTGCTCAGCAATCTCATGAGCGATTTCTTCTAATTTTTGGTTGTTAATAACTACCAAACTGGGATGTTTCCAGACAATTTCCAAGCTTGAATAAAACGGATTCATAATCTTCTCCTTGAATATATTGACGTTAATGAACTTCTGTTAACATTAGCATGCTATAATTCCCGGTGTCAATAAACTTGACATTAAGTAATTAGTTTGCTAATTTTAATATATATAGCTCTTTAACAAGGAGGGAATAATGAAAGTAAAAATTTTCATTATCAGCGTTTTAATAATCTTTATTAGCAGTTGCGTAACTAATAATTACGACTTCAATCCTGATTTTGCTTCACCTGCAGTAGTTCAGAAGGTAAAAGATCATCGAGTAGCAATTGCCGTTTACTACTCAATGTCGCCGCAGGAATATCTTCGTCGCCAGAAGCAAACTATTACCCTTTGGAGTAATTTTAATTTCAAATCTTCAGAGGCCAAAAATGAAAATTTGGAAATAGATATTAAATATTTAGAAATACCGGTATTAATAAAGACTGATCAAGCCACAAACCAGAAACTAGTTGCCTATTTAGGCGCAGGAGCGATTGTGAAAAATAATCATGTGTTAACTGTTAACCATCTTTTTGATCACGATCATCAAAATAATGCTAAGCTGTTGGCGATTTGGATATTAAAAGAAGGGGTAGATCATCCTATTAAAGCGGAATTGATAGCTAGAACCAAATGCGAATATTCCGGCGAAATGGCTAATGACTATGCGTTACTTAAAATGGAAGAAGATCTGGGACTGCCTGGCTTAGAGATTGCGAAACCGGGAAATCTTAAACATGGACAAAGAGTAATATTTTCCGGCTCTACTGGAGGATTAGCTTTTTTTACTCGTTTTGGATATGTTACTCAACTTCAACATTTTTTTAGTAAAGATTTAGAAGGTAGATTACATTTATCATTTTGGGAAGATTTTCCGTTCTGGGTAGTTTATCCTGGAGGCGCAGGCGATTCTGGAGGACCAGTGACAAACATCCAAGGAGAGATCGTAACTATGATGTATTGCGGAATTGCTGTTCATGAAGAAAATTATGTTTTAAGTAATCCTACAGCAATGCTTTGGGAATTTCTTGAGAAGTATAATTTAAAGCGTTTACTTAAATAAGATTATCCCACACATAACCTATGTGTGGGATTGACTTTTATTTTACACCTTGCTAATCTAA
>CAYVAX010000040.1:0-3353 GCA_964449235.1 uncultured Candidatus Saccharibacteria bacterium
ATTATGAATTTGACTTAATTACTGCTCGGTTTTCTAAAAAAAACGCTAATCAGGAGAAAATTGGCAACATCAATGTTTATAGAACAGGCCTGGGCTGTAAACTGGATAAATATCTTTTACCAGTTTTAGGATATTTTAAAGCTAAAAAGCTGTATAAAAAAAAGAAACATTCTTTAATTTGGTCAATTAGCGCTTCCCAGGCAGGATTAGCAGCATTGTTTTTTAAATTAAAATATTCTAAAATACCATTTCTATTAACTGTACAGGAGGGAAGTTCTAAAAAACGACTTTTTAAACGCAGATGGATGATTTGGCCATTAATTAAGAAAATCTTTAAAAAAGCTGACCATATCCAATCAATTAGCAATTTCTTAGCTGATTTCAGCAAAAAAATGGGAGCAAAGTGTTCAATTAAAGTAATTCCCAATGGAGTGGATTTAAAAGTTTTTAAACAGGCATTAACAGTGCCAGAAGAAGATAAACAAAGGTTGCGAAATAAATTAGGGATTAAATCTGATGAAAAAGTAATTCTTACTATTTCCCGGCTAGTTCCTAAAAATGGTATTGGAGACCTGATAAACAGTGTAAGCTATTTAGATTTAGCAATTAAGGTTTTGATTATTGGCAAGGGTTCATTAGAAAAAAAATTAAAATCGCAGGTTGAAAAACAAAAATTAGAAAACAAGGTTTTGTTTTTAGGATTAATTTCTCCCGACCAATTACCTAAATACCTTGCTATTTCCGATGTATTTGTTCGTCCTTCAATTTCTGAAGGATTTGGCAATGTGTTTGTAGAGGCAATGGCAGCAGGTGTGCCGATTATTGGAACACCAGCAGGGGGGATTGTGGATTTTTTGGAGGACAACGAGACTGGCTTATTCTGTCAGATAAAAAAACCTAAAACTATATCACAAGCAATTACCCGGATTCTAGAAAATGAAGAGTTGAGAAATAAGTTGATTGAGAATGGACAAAGGTTAACAGGGGAGAAATATAGCTGGGAGATTATTGCTAATCAGATGAATAAACTTTTTGATAAATTATGCGTATAATTATTGCTACAGGCATTTATCCGCCAGATATTGGAGGACCGGCAAAATATGCCAAGAACCTTAAACGAGAATTTTTGAAATTAGAGCATCAAGTAAAAGTCGTTGCTTATACAATAGAGAAAAAATTACCAATTGGAATCAGGCACTGCCTTTATTTCTTAAAGCTCATTTTCAAATTGCATAAGGTAAAATTAATAATTGCTTT
Organism: uncultured Candidatus Saccharibacteria bacterium; assembly: GCA_964449235.1. Classification (GTDB taxonomy): domain Bacteria; phylum Patescibacteriota; class Minisyncoccia; order RBG-13-40-8-A; family JAUWHN01; genus CAYVAX01. Next base: position 1,258 of record CAYVAX010000040.1, read on the forward strand.
AGATACTTTTAGCGTTGCTTTTCCAGCAGTATTAGCTGCTAAGATTTTTAGAAAAAAAATAATTATTCGCGTAGGAGGGGATTTTCTCTGGGAAACTTATGTAGAAAAAACAGGTGATTTAATAACTCTTGAGCAGTTTTATGCTAAAAAACCGAAATTACCCTTAAAGCATAAAATTATTGCTCCTTTTCAGAGATTTGTTCTTCAGCATGCTTCAGCGCTTGCATTTAACAGTGAATGGCAAAAAAAGCTTTTTGAAAAAGTGTATAAACTTGATAAACAGAAAACCTTTGTGATTGAGAACTTTTATAGTAAAAAAAATGAGAGTGTTAAGCCAAAGCAAAAGAACTTTTTATGGGCTGGGAGGGAAATAAAGTTTAAGAATTTAGATTTAGTTTCGCAAGCTTTTAAAGACTTGCAAAAAAAGAATAAACAATTAAAATTTGAAATTGTTAATAATTTATTACCTCAGAAGTTGGAGCAAAAGATAAAAGGATGTTATGCATTGATTGTTCCTTCAATTAGTGATTTTGCCCCCAACTTTATTATCGAAGGAATTAAATTCAATAAACCCTTTATTCTAACCAAAAATTGCGGATTGGCGGAGAAATTAAAAGATATTGGAGTATTTGTTGATCCTTTTGATCGTGAGGATGTGAAGAATAAGATATTGTTCTTAGCTGATGAGGAGAATTATCAGAAATACCAGCAGAAAATAGCTAATTTTAATTTTGTTCATTCTTGGGGGGATATAGCTAATAAATTTTTGGATATTTACAAGAAATTATGAAGATTTTAAGTATTGGACTTGACAATAGAGTATTGAATAAAAACTCTTTAACTTTTAAACGTCAAAAAGAATATGCGGATTTAGTTGAGGAATATCACATAGTTGTTTTTAGTTCCAGAGATGAAGAAAATAAACACGAAAATCTGTTTGTTTGGGGAAGTGGAGGTGATAATAAAATTTCTCAATTTTTTAAAGCTTATAAAAAAGCAAGAAAGATTTTGAATAATAAACATTTGGCAGATTGGTTGATAACTGTCCAGGATCCATTTTTTGCGGGATTTTTAGGATATTTGCTTCGAGCCACTTTTTATATCAAATTGCATGTTCAAATTCATGGATTCGAGAAAAATCATGGATTGCGTGCAATATTATCAAGGCTAGTCATTTCCAAAGCCGATGGCTTTAGAGTGGTTAGTCAAAGGTTAAAAAAAGAATTAATGAACAGCTTTGGAGTTGATAAGGATTTGATTACAGTAGTGCCGATTTATACTGAAAAACGTAAAATTGTTAAAAAAGAAGCTAAAAAAGATAAGCATAAATTTGTTTTTTTAACAGTAGGAAGATTGGTTGCAGTTAAGAATATTGAATTACAAATCAAGGCTTTTATAGGGGTTAATCAAAAATATCCCAATACGGAATTATGGATAGTTGGAGATGGTCCGGAAAAAATTAAATTAAAGGATTTAAAAAACAATATTGAGATTCCTAAAAATGTTAGATTGTTTGGCTGGCAAGATAATTTAGAAAGATTTTACAATCAAGCAGATGTATTTTTATTAACTTCAGATTATGAAGGTTGGGGACTGGTGGTTATTGAAGCTGCAAAATATAGCTTGCCCATAATTATGACTGATGTTGGTTGTGCTGGAGAGGTGATAAAAAACAGAGAAAGTGGAATAGTTATTGCAATTAAGGATGGACGTGCGCTGGAAAGAGCAATGATAGAATTAATAGAGAATAAGGAATTAAGAGAGAAATTAGGTAAAAACGCTAATAAAGCTATTTTAAAGTTGCCCAACAAAAAAGAAACATTGGAATTGTATAAAAAATCATGGCAAAAGACCCTAAAAAGTTAAAATTGTTGATTATAACCCAGAAGGTGGATATAAATGATGATATTCTTGGGTTTTTTCATGGCTGGATTAAAAAATTAGCTGAAAAAATAGATCGTTTGGATGTAATTTGCCTTTATAGGGGAAAATATGATTTACCGAACAATGTTCAAGTTTATTCTTTGGGCAAGGAAGAAAATGGAAACAGATTAAAATATTTATGGAGACTTTATAAATATGCTTGGAAATTATTA
>CAYVAX010000041.1:0-3127 GCA_964449235.1 uncultured Candidatus Saccharibacteria bacterium
CTAATTCGGGTCGTTTTCTGATGTAAGCTTTTTAATTTAGCACTATAAGATTATTTTTGCAAGTAAACTCTATTCATTACATCCCCTTGTTCAATGCTGCGAGCTACCTCCATTCCTTTATAAACCCGGCCAAAAACAGTATGCTTGCCATCTAAGTGTGATTGATCTTCCTGGCTAATGACTATAAAAAATTGACTGCCGTTAGTCCCTGGTCCGGAATTGGCCATTGATATCACCCCTGGCTGATGAGGAATAGATTCTAATCCGGTAGTAAATGCATAGCCCATATTTTCTAATTCTTTAGTCTTTTTCAGAGTTAGATTTAGGGCAATAGGATTTATTTCATTTTCAAAGGTATATCCAGGACCGCCAGCACCATCATTAGAAGGATCGTCATCCTTGCTTAAAGGATCTCCTCCTTGAATCACAAACTCCGGAACTACTCGATGAAAACTGGTTCCGTTATAAAATCCTTGTTCAGCAAGATCAATAAAATTTTTAACTGTCTGGGGAGCAATTTTAGGATAAAGTTCAAGCTTGATATCTCCTTTGTCAGTTTCTATCACTGCTCTTTTAAGTTTTTTGGAGTTTGCATAATCAATCAACAATACTGAGCCGACAATTAAACTAACTACTAACACTAAAATCAATGAATAAATCATTATTCTTTTTTTATTCTTCTTTTTCTGTTCTTGTTTTTCTTTTTCGGCTTCTATTTTTCTTAATTTTTTGAGTTTTTGTGCGCGTCCCATATTATTTTTTCAAAGTTACTTCCAGGCCGTCATGGGCCGGAAGAGCTTTGTTCCATATTTTTTTAATCTCTTGTTTTAATTTTTTGTAATCAGGAGCAGTTTTTCCGATCTGGGTAAAAATTACTTTTCCTACTCCCCAATTATTAACTTTAGGCAAAATTTGTTTTATGTCAAGATGAGCAATTAATTTTTTATCCCACATTGCTCCATCCAGCACCAGTAAATCAGAGCCGGTAATCAAATTCTGAACCTTTTTGCCCCATCCTCCAGTATCGGAAATGTAAGTTAATTTGTAATTATTGGGGAAAATAAATTGAAACCCCAGAGTGGGAAACCCTTTTTGAATAGAGTGTTTGACCTTAAACGAAATAATCTTAATCCCAAAAATTGAAAAAGGTTTAAATGGTTTTAAGGAATAAAATTTTAAATGTTCCAATTGCTTAAACTTTTTGTTAATAATCTCAATTGTTTTAGGAAGAGTATATAAAGGAACCGGGTGTTTAATAATTTTTTTTAATTGTGCTATGCCTCCAATGGCATCTTGATGGCCGTGGGTAATTAAAATTGCTTTTATACTCTCAATAAGTTTTGATTGTTGATTAAAGTCTCCAGAAACATCAATAAGAATATTCCCTTTGCTTGTTTCTATGAGCGTGCTTGTTTCTGTTCGTTTTGATTTCCCTTGGCCTTTAATTCCTCCCACGGGTCCGGTGCCTAAAAAAACTAATTTGTTTGACATGCTTATTATATTATGTTAAAATTAGGTTAAGAAAATGAAAAGGAGGAAATTATGTTCTTTAAAAAAATAACTCTATTTTCCCACAAGCTAATATTTTTGTTCAATAAAAAAATTGCTGAATGTATGTGGAAAATTCTCGGTCCTTATTACAATGGACTAGCAGTGCAAACTTATTTCCTGTATCGACAGAGTGAGTTGTTTAAATTGAGATGGCAAGAAATGGGATTAGATTTTGCCCTGGAAAGTTTTAAAAATAATCCTGATGAACAGATGTTTTTCTTTCACAAAGCTCAAAAAGAACCATTTATTATTAAATTCAATATTTTTATGGACGCAATTACTGGAAAAGAACTCCACCCGTATTATATAAAGGAGAAAGAATGAAAGTAAAAACTAAAATCCTGTTTAAGCTTTACGGAGCAATTTGCTGGATTGACAGATTTAATGAACCCCACTATTTCTATATCCCCGAGCAGAAAGCAATTTTCAGATGGGCAAAAACTCCAGTACAAGCAGAGTTTCGATTCAAAAGAATTCTCCAAATAACATTAAAAGAGCAAAATCCAAAAAATTATCCCTATCCCATTGAATTCTCACGAATTTTCCTTAAACGAGCGAAAATCAGAGAGGTCAAGTCCAAGAAAGAAAGTTGTCAACAGGAAATAGAAAGTGCTCAAAAACAATAAATTATTCAAAAAGTCTTCTTGAAAAAAGAAGGCTTTTTTAAATTAATAAAGAAATCAAATAACCTAATATTGAAAATACTGCCAGTGGGGGAAGAGCAGGCATAGGTTTGCTTTTTAATTTCAGAAATATAAAGTGCATTGCTAATAATCCCAAAACTGCAAATATTAATACAACTATTGCCTGAAGAATGCTTTGTCCGGCAACAGAAGAAATTAATAACAGTGGCAAAGCTAAATCTCCTCCTCCCAAGATCATAAACTTGCTTTTCCTCCCGGGTTTTAAAATTCTCTGAACAGGAGTTTTATTCTTTTCAACGTCAACCATTGAAGCTCGAAATTGACTAATTTTGTCAGGCACAATAATTCCTAAAATTACTCTTTTTTTAATCATTGCCTCTGCCATCTTCACCATATGTTTAGTTTTATAAACTGCAATCACGTCATAAATTGCCAGCACGATTAATAAAATAATCGCATCCCGAGGAAATAAAGTTAATCCTATCATCCCTCCAATCCCTGCTAAACCGCCGATGACGATTAAATTATGAATTAAAACTGTGGGCTGAACAAAGCGTAAAACAATTAAGCAAACGGATAAAATAACTGCTATTGGTTCTCCAAAAAACGCACCGAATAAAATGTCTAAACCTGAAAAAACCGCTAATACAAAAAAGATCTGCAATGCTATTCCTGTTCCTTTTTTAGAAATTTTTAAGAAAATTAAAACCGATAAAGTGATGATTATAAAATAGATTAGAAAATCAAAAACAGAAACCGGTTCCGGCTCTAATTCCAAAACTTTTAAAAATTTAGAAAGGCGAATTGCAACTAAAATTCCTAAGACTTGAGTAAAAATAAATAATAGTGCCTCTTTCCAAAAAATATTAAAATTTTTAAATTTAAATTTCATAAACTTTTTTATAGCGTTGAAATGCAGACTTCTTTTCTTT
>CAYVAX010000042.1:0-2975 GCA_964449235.1 uncultured Candidatus Saccharibacteria bacterium
ATAGCATACTTACTAAAGTTATCAGGATGACCGCTGATAACCTAAATCAGAAAGAACAGGTTATGCTTAATAAATCGACTCTGCTCTCTTGCGAACTCGATGATTTATTTAAATAAACATGAAAATAAAAGACATTCCAAAGATTGAACGACTAAGAGGAACACGCCACATGCCTGGCGTGTTTAGCGGAAAGGGATTTAACATAAAAACATAATAAATAATATGGAAAATAAAAATGAGCAAGTTGACTTGCTCATTTTTTTCTTACGACCTCGCAAATCGTAATTTTATAGTTTTGGGTTTGCTTTTAAAGATATTAAAAAAGTCCAAGTCTTTTTTGACTTGGACTTTTGTTTTTAATTACTTTTCTTCTGTATTTTCTATATTGTCGAAATTCCACCATATACGCTTAATGAGTTTAAACCAGATTCGCAAGAGGTGATAGAGTGCCCAGGCTAGTCTGCAAAATATACTTGTTACTAGAAGAATCAAAGTGGCTAAAAACACAAACCAACCAAATAACTTTTCTACCCACTCTGTGTTCATACCCATATACTTAAACTTTTCACCAGGCATAATTTTAGAAATTAAAATCCCTATAACGCAACTAATTCCTAAAAAAACCCAATTAAGCATTAAATATAAAGGTACTCCCAATAGAATTCCGAGGACAATATAAACAGTTGTCATTGTTTCCTCCTTTTAATAAAGGATAACATATCTTAAGATTCTTGTCAACTATTTTTCCAGTTGAATACTTTGGGGATCTATTTTTTGCTTGAAAAATTTACTTCCCAATTTTTGAAAATTCTTTGTTAACTCTGTGGTTAAAAAAATACGCTCATCAGACTTTTCCAATCTTCCCTCTATTTCCGAATGCCGCTTTAAATAATCAGCTAATTTTTCTGCAATTATTTTATCTTGAGAAATAAGTTTAATATTCCCTGCTAATTTCTGTATTTTCTCAGAAATTAAAGGATAATGAGTACATCCCAAAATCAAACTATCTATTTTTTTCTCTAACAAGGGAGTTAAATATTTTTTTAAAATCAAATCTGTTCCTTCCCAATCCTGCTCTCCAGCTTCAATAATCGGCACTAACAATGGACAGGCTTGCTGAAAAACTTTAATGCTTGAATCCAGTTTCTTGATTTCCTTAATAAACGCATTTGAAGAAATCGTCCCTTGAGTGCCAATAACTCCAATACGTTTATTTCCCCTTACTGCCTGTTCTGCAGTGGGTCGAATAACTCCCAGCACCCTCCTTTCTGGAAAATGTTTTAAAAGCCATTGTTGTTGTATTTTTCTCAATGCTTCTGCAGAGGCAGTATTACAAGCAAGAATCACTAACTGACATCCTTGGTTAAATAAATAATCTACTGCCTGGCAGGTAAATTTGAAAATGAGCTCCTGAGATCTGCTTCCATAGGGAGCTCTGGCACTATCTCCTAGATATATGTATTTGTATTCAGGAAGACGATTAACAATACTTTTTAATATTGTCAATCCTCCAAATCCAGAATCAAAAACTCCAATCATAATTTCTTATTCATTTTCCCACTTCTTCCCTATTTCCGAATATTTGCTTAATTTTTGTTTAAAAATATCCTTAATTTCTTTTAATGCCTTAATGTTCTTAGCTTCAAAATTTAAAGTTAATGCTGGCTCTGTAGAAGAAGCCCTAACCAGCCCCCAGCCATGTTTAAAATTAACTCTGGCACCATTAATATCCATCACTTTATTTTCTCCAAACTCTTGTTTAAAATCTCCAACTAATTTTTTAATCACCCCAAACTTCTCATTATCCGGACAAGAAACATATATTGTCGGGGAAACCTGATAATCGTAAAAGGGAGTAGTCTTCATAATCTCAGAAAAAGGTTTTTTTTGTTGAGATAAATATTCTAATAATCTCAAAGCGGAAAAAATAGCATCGTCGAATCCATACCAGTTATCTGCAATCATAAAATGTCCGCTTCTTTCTCCAGCTAAAATAGCGTTTTCCTGATGAAGTTTTTGTTTTAAATACGAGTGTCCAGTTCTCCAAATGATCGGTATTCCGCCATGTTTTTTAATATCCTCAGGCAAAGCCTGAGTACATTTAACATCAAACACTATTTTCCCGCCGGGATTATTCGCCAATGCTTGACGAGCCAAAAGAATTAATAAACGATCACTCCAAATATTGTTCCCGTTTTCATCTACAACCCCCAGCCGATCTCCATCGCCGTCAAAAGAAATTCCCAAATCTGCTTTTTGCTGTTTAACTTTTTTAGCTAATGCTTGTTTAGCCTTAACTGATTCCGGATCAGGAGTGTGATGGGGAAATTCCCAATCAGGATTGCAAAAAAGCTCAATCACCTTGCAACCAGCCTTTTTTAAAATATCAGCTGCAAACCAGCTTGCAGTTCCATTCCCACATTCCACAACCACTTTTAAAGGTTTTTCAATGCTTACTCTTGCAGTTACTGCCTGAGTGTATGCCTGTTTAATATGACTCCCTAAATGATCTTTTCTTACTAACCCCTGGCCTTGCTTAAAAATACCTTTTTGAATAATCTCGTAAATATCCTCAATCTCTTCTCCAGCCAAAGTCTTGGAAAAATCAGAAGCTAGCTTTATCCCGCTCCATCCGTTAGGATTGTGACTGGCAGTAACCATTGCCCCTCCTTGAGCTTTAAAATGATATTGAGCATAATAGAGCATGGGAGTCAACACCAGCCCAATATCAATTACATCTCTGCCTGTAGAGGTTAACCCTTGCGATAAAGCGTTTTTCAATTCTTCGGAATAAGAACGATAATCATGGCCAATTACCAGCGTATCAATTCCTCGACGAGCTAAATAGGTGCCGAATCCTTTTCCAATTAAAGTTAAGGTTTTTGAATTTAATTCTCGATTGTTTACTTTGCCCCGGATATCATATTCCCGAAACATAGACTTATTTATTTCCACCATAATTTTCTTAATTGCCT
>CAYVAX010000043.1:0-2840 GCA_964449235.1 uncultured Candidatus Saccharibacteria bacterium
TCGTCAGCTCGTATCTTGAGACGTGCCGTTAAGTCGGACAACGAGCGCAACCCTTACCCTATGTTTCATGTGTCATAGGGGACTGCCCGGAATAACCGGGAGGAAGGCGAGGATGACGCCAAATCAGCATGGCCCTTTGATGTCCTGGGCTGCACACGTGGTACAATGGTTGGTACAATGGGTCTGCTAAATCGTAAGATGGAGCTAATCCTCAAAACCGATCTTAGTCCGGATCGGGGGCTGCAACTCGCCCCTGTGAAGTCGGAATCGCTAGTAATCGCGAATCAGCCATGTCGCGATGAATATGTCCCTGAGTTTTGTACTCACCGCCTGTCACCTCAGAAAAGCTGGCAGTACCCGAAACTCTCACTCCGGTGAGAACTAAGGTAAGGCCAGTAATTAGGAGGAAGTCATAACAAGGCACGGGTAGGGGAACCTGTCCGTGGATCAAAATTTAGAAATAGGTTGACTAAAGTTGAAATCTGGAATTCGGATTTTAACTTTGAAGGTGTTGATCGAGCTACCTTAAAACTCGCTCTATCCGAGGCAATTTTAAATAACCGATTTACTTGTTTAAGGGGGTTTTGCTTATTTAGCTTGCTCTTTTTTTATTTTCTATTTACTTGAAAAATATTTGAGAAAAAAGTAAAATCTATTAATGGGTGCATGGCTCAGGGGTAGAGCGCGTCTCTGATAAAGACGAGGTCCCTGGTTCAAATCCAGGTGCACCCACATCTGGGCCTGTAGTTCAGTTGGAAGAACGCCGCTTTTGCACAGCGGAGGTCAGCGGTTCGAATCCGCTCAGGTCCACAAAAAAGTTATCCACAGATTTAGTAGAAACTCTATTTTATTTCTGTTACAATGGAATAATTTCAGAACCGCCCCAAATTAGATAATTTTAGGTCAATCTTGGGGTAATTGGTAATATATCAAAGGTCGAGAATTTAATTAAAAATAAGAGTAAAATTAAAAAAAAATGATTAGTGAATGGACTCAAATAACCTTTGATGCTTTAAATAATCTCTGGCGTGGATTTCTAGATTTTATTCCTGAAGTTATAGGAGCAATTATTGTTTTTGTAATTGGTTGGTTTATTGCAGCAGGTGTCGGAAAATTAATAGAAAGGATCTTAGTAAAATTGAAGTTTAATAGTCTTTTTGAAAAAGAGGGCTGGAAAGAAGCTTTAGCTAAAGCTGATCTTAAAGTTGATGCCTCAAGATTTGTGGGGGCTATTGTAAAATGGGTTTTAGTTATTGTGTTCTTGTTAGCTTCGGTTGAAATTCTTGGCTTGGTGCAATTTGCTAGCTTCTTACAGGATGTTTTAGCTTATTTACCCAATGTAGTTGTTGCTGTTTTGATTTTCGTAGTAACATTCATTGTGGTAGATATAGTTGATAAGTTAATAAGAGCTTCTGTTGAAAGATTGAAGATAGGACATGGTCATTTAGCAAGTGTTATTGTGAAATGGTCAGTTTGGATTTTTGCTTTCTTGGCTATCTTACATCAACTCAAGATTGCTCAGCCTTTCCTTGAGGATCTATTTCGTGGCGTGGTAGCTATGATTGTAATTACAGTTAGTCTTTCTTTTGGTCTTGGAGGAAGAGACCTTGCTAAAGATATTTTAGGTAATCTGAGAAGGAAAGTAGAAGGAAGATAAATTAAATTTTAGTAAACATTTTTTGTCAAGAGGGGGATGTAAGTTTTCCCCCTCTTGACAGAGCTTTCAAATTTGATAAAATATTATTGTAGCAAGCCAAAGTGTTACAATCACTTTTCTTGTTTAGAGAAAGAAACTTCGATTAAGTTATGAGAATATTAAAAGTTATCTTAAATAAAGGAAGTGGCTAAATTTTCCAGAGGATTTTCTATGTCTTCTGTTGGCCGCTTCTGAGAAGCGGTTTTTAGATAGAAAAAATGGCGGAAATTACAGAAAATAATTGAAATAGATAGTAGTTCGTTGAAAATTAAATAACAAAAAGACACCTAAAACCTGTGTCTATCGGAAAGAAATCAATTTAAAGGCAAATGGTGGATGCCTCGGGAGCAGGAAGCGATGAAGGACGTGGCGTAGCTGCGATAAGCCTCGGTGAGGTGCTGAGCAACCTTTGATCCGGGGATGTCCCAATGGGGAAACCTATTTGTGTTAAAACACAAATGGTCCTGTCAGGCGACAGGATAGCGAACCCAGTGAAGTGAAACATCTCAGTAACTGGAGGAAAAAAGAACGAAGTTTATTCCCTAAGTAGCGGCGAGCGAAAAGGGAAGAGGACAAACCAAGCACATTTTATGTGTTTGGGGTAGAAAGGAGATAGTGTCAGAAGCATTTCTGGTGCACAGAAATGTTTGCTGAAGAAGTTCATAAAACAAATCTTGGTTAGAAGAAAGACCCTGGAAAGGGCTACCACAGAGGGTGATAGTCCCGTATTCAAAAACCGTTTTGTGCTTCTTACTGTCTTGTCTGAAGAACGTTTTGTTCTGATGACTGACCTTGAGTACCATCGGAAATGAAAGCCCGGTGGGAAGCACCCCGAACTATCGGGGAATCCTAAATATTCCTGCTCACCAATAGCGGACAAGTACCGTGAGGGAAAGGTGAAAAGTAGCCCGGTGAGGGCGGTGAAATAGAACCTGAAACCATTTGCTTACAAGGAGTCAGAGCCTGCTTTTTAGCGGGTGATGGCGTGCTTTTTGCAGAACGAACCAACGAGTGTATCTTTTTCGCAAGTCTAAAGGGTTTTACCCTGAAGGCAGAGGGAAACCAAGTTTTAAAAAGCGATTAGCGGAAAGAATACGACCCGAAACCAGGCGATCTTACCATGGCCAGGGTGAACCCACTGTAA
>CAYVAX010000044.1:0-2784 GCA_964449235.1 uncultured Candidatus Saccharibacteria bacterium
CTTCAATTTACGAAGACGCCGTCGCCCCCCGCGCGGGGGCGGGAGTTGAAATGTCCCAGTTTGTCACCCGCCGCATTGCGGGCGTAGCAGTGTCGCCCCCCGCGCGGGGGCGGGAGTTGAAATGTCCCCGGCCTGCGCCCGCAGGTCCACCAGCGGGGTCGCCCCCCGCGCGGGGGCGGGAGTTGAAATCAGTCGGGGCCGCCCATGTTGTGACAGTCCCAGCCGTCGCCCCCCGCGCGGGGGCGGGAGTTGAAATCATTGCCGTAGGCATCTTCCACGGTTTCGCCGGGTCGCCCCCCGCGCGGGGGCGGGAGTTGAAATCCGGATCTCCAGTGCTTTGGTCAGCCAGTTTCGGGTCGCCCCCCGCGCGGGGGCGGGAGTTGAAATGTCTTCGGGCCTCGACGTTTCCGGCGCCCTCACCCGTCGCCCCCCGCGCGGGGGCGGGAGTTGAAATTGGTGTTCCGGCCCGACAAATGCGCACTACATATAGTCGCCCCCCGCGCGGGGGCGGGAGTTGAAATTGGGTATCGAGTAGTGCATCCCTGCTTGATACGCGTCGCCCCCCGCGCGGGGGCGGGAGTTGAAATACTATCGTCGCTGTGGAGAAGGAGCCGCCGCGTCGCCCCCCGCGCGGGGGCGGGAGTTGAAATGGGCGCGACTTCGGTCCGTGGCACGACCGGTGCGGGTCGCCCCCCGCGCGGGGGCGGGAGTTGAAATAGCGCCCGCTCGGTTTCGTTCAGGATGCGGTCCGGTCGCCCCCCGCGCGGGGGCGGGAGTTGAAATTATGTGCTACAGGCGCGTACTGCCTATGAGGGCGACGTCGCCCCCCGCGCGGGGGCGGGAGTTGAAATAGCGTGTCCAGCACGGAGTGCCATCCCGGCCTGTAGTCGCCCCCCGCGCGGGGGCGGGAGTTGAAATTCGTAGCGCCGCATGGCTACCTCGCGCGCCGGGATGTCGCCCCCCGCGCGGGGGCGGGAGTTGAAATATTGATAGCCCGCCCGAGAACGCGGTGATTCAGCGTCGCCCCCCGCGCGGGGGCGGGAGTTGAAATTGCTTCCCGCGGCACCTAAGTCGGACCTGCAACCGTCGCCCCCCGCGCGGGGGCGGGAGTTGAAATCGGCTGGTCCGCGAACCAGTCGGTATACGTCACGTCGCCCCCCGCGCGGGGGCGGGAGTTGAAATCGGTTGACCCTCACCACCTCGCGCGGGCCGTAGGGTCGCCCCCCGCGCGGGGGCGGGAGTTGAAATATCGACCGCCTGTTCCCATGCCGCGATGTCCGTGTCGCCCCCCGCGCGGGGGCGGGAGTTGAAATGCCGAGCCCTACATCCTCGCCGCCGACCTGATCCGGTCGCCCCCCGCGCGGGGGCGGGAGTTGAAATATCGTCGCCTACCTCCTGGCACGCGCCGTCCGTGGTCGCCCCCCGCGCGGGGGCGGGAGTTGAAATAAGTTCCGGGCGCCAGCGTCGCCGGTCGTCTCCGGTCGCCCCCCGCGCGGGGGCGGGAGTTGAAATAAGTGGTCTTGGGAAATAGTAGGACGGCCGATGCGTCGCCCCCCGCGCGGGGGCGGGAGTTGAAATCTGCTCTGGGCGGAGAACGGCCTGGCGCGAGACGTGTCGCCCCCCGCGCGGGGGCGGGAGTTGAAATTTTTTCGACCACCCCACGGACCGTGAGATGCAGGGTCGCCCCCCGCGCGGGGGCGGGAGTTGAAATTTCAAGGCGGATGGACCGGTGCTGGCGCGTGTCCGTCGCCCCCCGCGCGGGGGCGGGAGTTGAAATCGGGTGACACGCTGGAAGATGCGGGACAGAGAGTCGCCCCCCGCGCGGGGGCGGGAGTTGAAATTGGAAGCCACGGGGGCCTACGGGCCTGGTGCCATGTCGCCCCCCGCGCGGGGGCGGGAGTTGAAATTCCGCCGGCAAGTACGGGCTGTCCGGCAACTCGCAGTCGCCCCCCGCGCGGGGGCGGGAGTTGAAATATTTTGGCGTCCCCGCTCACGACTACCACATGTGGTCGCCCCCCGCGCGGGGGCGGGAGTTGAAATTCTGCTATCACATCGACGAACCTGACGGGTCTCTGTCGCCCCCCGCGCGGGGGCGGGAGTTGAAATCGTTCATCACGGCAGCGGCGAGGGTGCTGCCAAGTCGCCCCCCGCGCGGGGGCGGGAGTTGAAATACGTCCGTCCGTCAGCAGGTAGCAGACTGTCCCGTCGCCCCCCGCGCGGGGGCGGGAGTTGAAATCGCTCCAGCGCCTTCACCGCCCGGGCCATGTCGGGTCGCCCCCCGCGCGGGGGCGGGAGTTGAAATGCCTGGCCCATGTCTCTATCCCGTCCGGAGCTGGGTCGCCCCCCGCGCGGGGGCGGGAGTTGAAATCTAATGGCCACCACCACCGCCCGGGAGCGACGGCTGTCGCCCCCCGCGCGGGGGCGGGAGTTGAAATTCCGCGGCCCGGGCCTTGAGCGTGATGGTTTCCGTCGCCCCCCGCGCGGGGGCGGGAGTTGAAATACCTTCGACGCGGGGGTGTGTGCGGAGCCCCCCGTCGCCCCCCGCGCGGGGGCGGGAGTTGAAATACGGTGGACACGAGCTTCACGGCCCACTTCCAGGTCGCCCCCCGCGCGGGGGCGGGAGTTGAAATACCTACGCCGCGGCATGGGACGCGGGGTGGAAGGTCGCCCCCCGCGCGGGGGCGGGAGTTGAAATCATTCCTGTTCGTGTTCCGTGCAGAACACGCGCGGGTCGCCCCCCGCGCGGGGGCGGGAGTTGAAATCATTCCTGTTCGTGTTCCGTGC
>CAYVAX010000045.1:0-2308 GCA_964449235.1 uncultured Candidatus Saccharibacteria bacterium
ATCTGCCATTCTAATTATGACAGGGAAGTCTTCCAAAAACACCTGCCAAAAAGCGAGAGAACTCCCTCGCTGGTGATGTTCTACGTAGACAAGCCACAATCAAACGACAAAGAAGGAATAGCAGCATCCAGAGGATTTGCATCAGTTTTCAAGCAATTATCAGAACAATTCTCAGACCAGGTGAAATTTATGAGTTATGATTTTAATTGCGATGATTGGGGAATCCAGCCAAACCTAAAATATGGAAATATTAGACTGCATTACGACATCCGAGCCCCTCCATCCACAGCAATGTACTCCCCCTTTGACCTTCTCGAAGGCGAAACCCCCCAAGACAATAACGGAAGAATAACAAGAATAGACACAATAAGGGGAGGTCCTTTACTTGAAAATTATAAAGAATGGATTAACTTCTTACCCAAATGGATAAACACCAACATAGCAAACCCAAATAAGGAGTATGTATGGAGATTTAACAATTCTTTGAATGAAAAGAAGATAAATATTTAAATAAATTTTAACTTAATGTATTAAATGAAAGAGGTTAAACTTTTAATTTCTATTATTGTAATAATTATTTTCAGTAATTCAGTTCTTTGCATTGGAGGCGCTGAAGGCGGAGAAACTGAACTTCCTGACAATTTTGACTATGCAAACTCAGATGATTATTCTTCGTTAAGTGATGAGCAGATTGGGAATCTTGACCCGCAGGAATTGGCGGATAATTGGAACAGCGTCCCTTCAAGCGTGAGGAATCAGCTGACTTCAGACCAGCTTTCGAAAGTGGATAGAAGTGGCCGCAGTGAAGGACTGGGTTTTATTGTTAATTAGATGATTTTAATGATATTATTTGCTATCCAAGCATCTTTTCTGGATCATAAAACCTATTTGTTTTGCTATTTGATTTCCCTGTATTCTTTTTTTCTGGGGAGCACTCTCAAAAAGGTTATCTTGTTTCCTTCAATTTCATAAATAACCCTGAATTTACCCACAGGTATTGACCAATAAGGACAATTTACCAATTTCTTGCCCAGTGGAGCTCTGTCTTCAAGCTCCAGCGTTTTATTTATGATTTGTTTTCTTATAACCCTGTCTTTTACACCCTTTTCAATGTCATTGTAGAATAAGGGCTTGTATTCCAGAATGTACATTTTATGTAAGCTCTTTTGTTTTTCGGAGAAATTCGCTCTTGCTCATAGACTTCTCTTTCCTGGCTTCCTCTATGAGCTTCATTTCCTCTTCTGCCACATCCTCTGTAAGATTATTCTCTACAAGCTTTTTGAATGTTTTCAGCTCTTCATATTCCTTTTCTGATATTGATACAGGCATAGTTTACACCGGCATTTACTACTCCTTTTAGGTTTATAAAGTTTATGCTTAAATTCACACACTACTACCAAATGACAACAACCGAAAGTTTTAAAAAGAGAAAAAACAATAACCCCATAAAATGAACAGGAGAAACTTCATCACAAGCATAGGAACAGCAGGACTCGGAGCGCTAATAATCCCGAGAATGGCATTCGCAGAAGAAGGGAAAGGAGAGGAAGAAAAAGAAGATGAATTTGTCCCAGCAATGTACGCCTATCCTTGGGACGGTATTTACAAAACTGAAGAAGAAATATTAGAGGCACCTTTTTATTATTCTCCCCCACAAAAAATTATCAAGGAATTTGATTTAAACAAAATAGAGAAATGTTACAAATTATTCAAAGACCCTAAAAAGATTAAATCGGTTTTTGGAAATATTTTAGATGGTAATATTAAAAATGAAGAACTTTCTTCAATAATTATATGTGATTCATTTATAGGTTTAAGAATCTTAACTTTAGATAAAGAACTAACAAGTGTCATTAATAAAAGTAAAAAAGATCCAGAAAAATTCAAACCATCTTTTTTATATTTTACTACAGAAGATATGTCTTCAGATAAGATAAAGGAATTCTCGCAATATTTTTAAATATAAGAATAAAAATACAATTATGAAGATAAGAATATATTTAATCTGTATTCTATTTTTATTAATTATAATCCCAATATCCTTTTCTTGTAAGTGGGATGGGATAACTGAAGAATATGAGGGTGATGATTGTACTTATGACTCATCCAGTCCTGAATCTTTTGACTGGCAAGGCGGAGACTTTTCTACTGTTGATGACCCTTCTGCTGTTGCTCAGAATATTGGTGAGATTCCCGCAAGCAGAAGGAACGAACTAACTGCGGATCAGCTATCACAAACAAATCCTCAAGACATGGGAGATTTGGGAGATTATGACGGCAATGCACTAACCTCTGCACTCCAATCGCA
>CAYVAX010000046.1:0-2275 GCA_964449235.1 uncultured Candidatus Saccharibacteria bacterium
TGGACCCGAGCGGACTCGAACCGCTGACCTCCACTGTGCAAAAGTGGCGTTCTAGCCAACTGAACTACGGGCCCAAACATAGATAAGTGCGCGTGCCTGGATTCGAACCAGGGACCTCAGCTTTATCAGAGCTGCGCTCTTACCGACTGAGCTACACGCGCATTTATATCAAAAACTGGCCTCCTGCCTGAGGATTAACCAGTTTTCGCTTATCCACTCTAACAATCAGATTTATTTTAAACAACTTATGCCTTGCCTAAAATTCGGTACATTCCGGTTCCGCAAACAGGGCAAACGCCTTTCATTGCTCTTCTAGGACCACCTTTTCCTTTCATTTTGACCTCTTTAGGGTCCTTCATAGGCTGTTTTTTTCGGCATTTTACACAATATGCAATTATTTTGTCATCTTTGTCAGCCATTTTAATACGTTGAATTTCGTAATTAAATGCTTGAAATGAGCTTCATATCAACCAATTAACCTCACGAAATCACGTAATTAGCTTATTATACTACTAATTTAGCTTAAAATCGTAAAAAAATCAAGCTAAGTCAAGCTAAGGTTGTGGATAACTTTTAATTTATAGTTGTCTCCAAGTTATTCTTTATAGTTTTAAACGAAGGAGGATGGTAGAGTTTAAAGCGTTTCTACCAACCGCTATCTTATTCTAGAAGAATAAGATCGACCTAAATCGAAAAAAGAAATATTCCATCCACAGGTTCCCCTACGGATGCCTTGTTCATGTTATTCCCTATGTCGCCATAAGGCATGGACTATATCTTCATCCTTATAAAGGAGTCCGGCGTGTAGTCTCTGAGGGGTCAATTACGACTTCCCTGCTGATTGTCTGCACTGGATGCATTATTACTCATAATACTTTTATTATATCATCAGTAGCACCAGATTCACAGAGTTTCCAGCATATAGCCAGATTTTTCTAAAAAGATTACTCTTTTTAGGTCACAACTAATTTATGACTTAGTCCTGGTTACCGAATTCACCGTGGTCCCCTGCAAAGCAAAGGCCTTCAGGTGCTCTCGGCTTCCCTGACTTGACAGGCGGAATTCAATAGTAGAAGACTTACTTTGAGTTCCCACTTAGCATGCGGATTTCCCGCACTAAGCGAGTCCAATGATTTATAAAAAATTAATGAATCATCGGTTTTGTCCTTCGTCCTTTTTAGGACTACTATGACGTAGCTGACTTCTTGTGGTATCTAATGTCTTCAGCAACCACAAGATCTCCTCGGGTCACTTATATAACTATTCCTCACATCCTAAATTAAGGTTTAGAGCACAACCTTCTCCATGACTCACCGCCACATGGATCGGTTACCTTTTAATAATTTAGGCTATGATTTGTTTCCGGATCCTTAGGCTTTAACCTCGCGGTTCAAAGCCCATCCTTCAACTATGCCCCTAGTCAAGCTGAGCTAGGAGAGTTGGATTTTAACCAACTAGTTTTATAAGCTGCCGAGCGCTTTTATTTTGAGTACAAAGCTTGAGAACGTATTCACCGTGACGTGGCTGATTCACGATTACTAGCGATTCCAGCTTCATGAGGTCGAATTGCAGACCTCAATCCGAACTGGGACCAATTTTGATGGGATTAGCTCCACCTTGCGGCTTAGCAACCCATTGTATTGGCCATTGTAGCGCCTGTGTCGCCCAGGGCAATCAGAGGGCCATGCTGACTTGGCGTCATCCTCACCTTCCTCCCACTAAATGCGGGCAGTCTCGCCTGACATATATAACAGGCAACGAGGGTTACGCTTGTTACCCGAATTAACGGAGCAACTCACGTCACAAGCTGACGACTATATTACTCCACTATTTCTAATGGTATGGACTATACCTTCATCCTCAAACATTTGTTCGAGGAGCCGACGTATTATTCTGGTTTTTTATCCCCAGAATCCAATCTCTTTCCCTTCTAAGAAATTGAGTCTCTACGGGGTGCAAGCATTAATTTTTGCTTTATTAAAATTACAAAAATTAGCACTTGCACTTTCCACGGTATTGCCATTTACTTTTATAGCTTAATTATACCATAAAAGTATGATGGTTTCACCGTTATGAGTCGGTAATTTTTCCTGACAATTACTCGTCAGGCGGCCGTCATCAAACAGCCATGCAGCACCTGCTCCGACGTCCTTGTAGAAATTCCGAATTTCTTCGGAGTGTCGTCGGAGTGTCAAACCCTGGTAAGGTTCTTCGCTTATCGTCGAATTAAACCAGACGCTCCACCGCTTGTGCAAGCTCCCGTCTATTCCTTTGA
>CAYVAX010000047.1:0-2008 GCA_964449235.1 uncultured Candidatus Saccharibacteria bacterium
CAGCTTAATCTCACTTTTCCACATAAATATTAAATAATCAACTAAATAGAGCCAAATTAAATGGTTCTGTAATCTATGACTTTTTTAGAAAAACAGCAAAAAAAACTCAAAAAAAAGGAAAAAAGCCTCCAAAAAGAACTTAAAAGTTTTGCTAAAAAGGATTTTAAGATTAAAGGAAATTGGATTACTAAATACCCAGACTATCATCAAGGACCAGATATGAGCGAAGAAGCAGATGAGGTGGAAGAATATTCTGCAAGCTTGTCAATCGAACATATTTTAGAATTAGAGCTAAAAAAGGTAAAACAGGCTTTGAAGAATATAAAACAAGAAAAATATGGAATTTGCGAGAAATGCGGAAAGAAAATTAAAAAACAACGCCTGGAAGCATATCCAGAGGCAAGTACATGCACAAACTGTACCCGGGCCTAAGACTCTAAATTTTTTATTTAAAATAAAAAGGAGGATTATCCTCCTTTTTATGAATGTAAAATTTTTCTACTTTCCTACTTGACAAATTTTTTTTACATAATATAATAAACATGAGTGGCAAGTTTAATATTCAGCAGCATTAATAAAAACTACGGCTCGTAAAAAGCTGTTAAAGCAATTATTACAATTAAAATTAATAAATTACCAAATTATGATTAAAAACTTATACAAAAAAATTAAATCATTAAGAAAAGAGAATAATCTTTCTCAGGAATATATGGCTAAAGAGCTTAAAATTTCCCGCCCTACATACATGCAAATAGAATCTGGAAGGCGAGACTTAACCATTGCAGAAGCAAGTAAAATTGCCAGTATTTTTGGATTGCAATTAGAAGATTTCTTAAAATCAAAAAAGGTTTCAAAGTCAACCGTTGTACTGGAAGCTGAAAAAACATCCAGAAAATTTAAACCCAAAGAGAAAATTCGCATTCTCGTTCCCCGCGCGAATATTAAAAAATTTAAAGAGGTGCTGTTATATGTCCTAGAAAAAGTCGGCGCTAAATCAAATATTGGTGAAACTGCCCTCTACAAGCTATTTTATTTTATAGACTTTGATTTTTATGAAAAATTCGAAGAACAATTGATTGCAGCTCAATATATTAAAAATCACTACGGCCCTACTCCTATAGAATTTAAAGGAATTACCAAAGAGATGAAGCAAAAAGGCGAACTAGAAATAGTTAAAAGTAAATATTTTCAATATGATCAAAAAAAGTATTTGCCCTGTCGGGAGCCCGATCTTAATAAATTATCTGCAAGAGAAATAAAGCATATTGACGAAGTCCTTGCCCGTCTTTCAGATAAAAACGCCAAGGAGTTAACAGAGTATTCTCATAATGACACGCCTTGGCGGGTTCATAAAAATGGTGAGATTATTAGTTATGAGAGCGTATTTTACCGCGATCAAGATCATTCAATAAGAAATTACCAAGATGAACTTTGATGAAATCGATCATTTTACTAAAGACTTCAAGCAATTATCAAAAAAATATAAATCTTTATCCCAAGACCTGCTTGAATTCAAAAAGGTTGTTTCTGTTTTTCCTGTTGGCAGGGGAAGGCACTTTATAATCTTAACAGAAACAAATGCAGTCAAAGTCGTAAAGGCTCGTTTTTTTTGTCGTTATTTAAAAGGATCTTCCTTGCGTATTATTTATGCCTGTTTTAAGAATAAACAAGCAATTGAATTTATTGAAATATACTTTAAGGGAAAAAGGAGAAGAGAAGATCAACAAAGAATTAAAAATTATCTCAAAAATATTGCCAGCCAATAAAATAATAACTAATATTTAAACAGTTCTTACATTCTAAGCCAATTAAAGTCAGATTATTGTCGAAAATTAACATTTCTCAGTAACAGCAAGAATTCGGATTCAAAAAAACAAGATTATAACCCAGGCGAGAAAACTTATCCCTTTTAGGGGGCAAGATGAAAGCCTGTAGTCTTCTTTGCAAATAAATAGGGGTAAGCAGCCGCAGATTAAGAGAAAGGTATCCAGAGTTAAAACAGAAGATT
>CAYVAX010000048.1:0-1995 GCA_964449235.1 uncultured Candidatus Saccharibacteria bacterium
GAAGTTCCTGTTATGTCTCCCGAACGAAACGAAGTGGGGTTCTGGCGACCTGCGTCCGCAAAGTTGAGAAAAAGACCAATCAATACAGTTCGGAGAGCATTAAAGGAAAATAAGCTAAGGCGGGCCTAAAAATCGAAAGATTTATATAGAAGTTAATACATATTAGTTATTAATTAATAAAAATTATTGATTAAAATGTCAGAAACAATACAAGAACAAAAGTTAGAACATTCTCCTACTTTGAATACCGTGCTAATGGTAGAAGAAACCCTTAAAAATATGGATGAGAGTGTCATAACTATTGCTGAACTTAAAAGAAGGCTTCCAAAGCAAGTTAACCATAATACATTGAGAGTAATACTTGAATATTTAGAAGAAAGCAATAAAATAGCAGTAAGTATGAAGGGTATTACTTGGATACATAATCCTAATTCGAATTTAAGAAAAGCTATTGCAAATGGGCTTGAATTATGAAAACTGTAAGGGCAATCTTATCTCCAGAAGCAGAAGAGATATACAAATATTTGAATGAACAAGCGCCTACTTCAAAGAATGAGCGTATGATATTAAATTCAGTGAATAAGAAAGTTGAATTGATCAAAGCAAATCCTCATTATGGCAAACCAATAGCAAAGAAATTAATACCTGATGAATACAAGAAGAAGTATGGTGCGACAAATTTATTTTGGGTTGAACTTCCCAGTTTTTGGAGAATGTTATATACACTTACAGATGGAAATACCGAGATAGAGATAATTGCTTTTGTTCTTGATGTGATTGATCACGACACTTATAATAAAAAGTTTGGTTACAAGAAGAAATAATTTTTAGTCCCGCCTCTTCTATTTTTTAGGTCTTTTTCTCAATTAAAACTAACATCGGAAGTTCCTGTTATGTCTCCCGAGCCGATAGGCGAGAGCGCAGCGTGGTCGACCGAAGGGAGAGTTTTTGAGAATGCCGTCTATCAAAAGAGCGATGCGATATCCTCAAAAAGTGAAACTTTTTGGGACACCAGAAATCTTTGATTTCTTAGTGCATCAAGAACAAGGATAGAAGGGCTGGCTTTTATTCAATTATTTTATTTTGTATTAAGAACTTTTTAATAATCTCATACATGATTTTATATCCTTCAGCATTAGGATGGACACCATCAACTAATAATTTAGGATAATTTTCTTGCTTTGTAAATTCTGAGTAGATATCACAAAACAGTAAATTATTTTCTTCAGCAATTTTTTGTAGTATGTCATTGAATTGCTCAATAGTTTTATTACTAAAATAAGTGTTTTCAAAAGGCATTAAAGATTCATCAACAGGAGGCAATCCAATAAGAATAACCTCTTTAGTTTGATTCTTAGCAATATCAACCATTTCACAAACGTTATTTTCATAATCTTTTGGGTTTATTTGTATATTATCTGGGCTTCCTAAGCCACGAGAATCATTGGTTCCAATAGCAATAAGAATTACAAATTTATTATCCGGAAAATAATATTTAATTCTTGATTCCGCTTCTATTTCGAATCTCTTCAATAAATCTGTTGATGAGTCTCCAGGTATTCCTAAATTATACAGAACATTGTAAAAATCTTTTGATTCAAAGTATTCTTTCAATCTATTTGCCCATCCTGTGCTTGGCACAACACCTCTGCCAAATGTGATGCTATCTCCAAATGCCAGTATTCCATACATGATATAAAAGAGAAAGAAATATGTATTTAAAAGTTCTTCTAAAAGTCCAGCCCTCTTCTACTATCTAGGCATTTTCAAAAGTTGAAACTAACATCTGCAGCCTGTTAGTTTCCCTCGATAGAGGTTGGATTTTAGTGCAACGTTCCCGAAGGCAAAAAATCAGAGTTGAGAATTTGTCCGTCAAGCACGAAGTGCCATAAAGTAAAAGAAGCAAAAGGTTTCGCTTATTTAACTAATACAAACCTGTTCTGACTCCATTTTTTTATAGGCATCTCAAAAATTGCAATATTATCTTTAAATCCT
>CAYVAX010000049.1:0-1650 GCA_964449235.1 uncultured Candidatus Saccharibacteria bacterium
TTCTGTTGAAAGTTTTGCTGAATACGAACGTCGGTTTGGTAAATAATGGAGGAGAAAAAATTGAAGGGAGCGAAGGTGAAAAAAGTTAAAGTATCGGCTCCAGGTAAATTGATGCTTTTTGGTGAGCATGCTGTTATTTATGATCGGCCGTGTATTGTAACTGCTGTGAATCACCGGATTAGTACAGAAGTAGAGATTTTGGATAAAGAAAAAATTATTATTAATGCCCCGGAAGTAAAAATTAATAACTATCAGAAAGAAATTAGTGATTTAAGTTCAGATAGTGATTTGTCTAAAGGGGTAAGATTTGTTGAAACAGCAATTCGTAACTTTTTTAATAAATACAAAGTAAGTTCTGGGTTAAAAATCCAAACAAAAAGTGAATTTTCTAGTCAGTTTGGATTTGGAAGCTCTTCAGCAGTTACTGTTGGAACCCTTAAAGCTTTATCC
The DNA here is from genome assembly GCA_964449235.1 of uncultured Candidatus Saccharibacteria bacterium. Taxonomy (GTDB): domain Bacteria; phylum Patescibacteriota; class Minisyncoccia; order RBG-13-40-8-A; family JAUWHN01; genus CAYVAX01. The sequence continues at coordinate 451 of CAYVAX010000049.1, forward strand.
ATACTTTTGGATATAAGAATGTCTAAAAGAGATTTATTTGATTTAGCATATAAAACAGTTTTGGATGTTCAAGGTGTTGGTTCTGGGTTCGATATTGCTGCTGGTATTTGGGGAGGGACGCTGTATTTTGTTACTGGCGGAAAGGAAATTACTCCTCTTAAAAGCAAAGAATTACCACTTGTGGTTGGTTATACTGGGATTAAAGCAGAAACTGCACCTTTAGTTAGACAAGTTGCCCAATTGCGAGAATCAAATCCGGAATCAATAAATGAAATTTTTGATTTAATAGAAAAGATTACAAATAACGCTGTTGATTTATTTAAAAAAGATAAACTTGATTTTGGGAAATTAGGTGAGTTAATGAATATTAACCAAGGGTTGCTTGATAGTTTAGGGGTTAATACTATTGAATTATCAAGGTTAATTTACGCTGCTAGAAATAGCGGAGCTTTTGGAGCTAAGTTATCTGGTGCAGGTGGCGGAGATTGTATGATCGCACTAGCTTTAGGTAAACAAAAAGATGAAGTTGAAAGGTCAATAAAAAAATCAGGAGGAAAAATAATCTCAATTAAAAATAATACTCAAGGAGTTAGAAAGGAGAATATAAATGAAAGCAACCGCTAAATCCCCAGCAAACATTGCTTTTATCAAGTATTGGGGAAAAGAAGATCCAGAAATTAGAATCCCTTTGAATAATTCTATTTCAATGAATTTAAGTAATATTTTTACGGTTACTACAGTTGAATTTTCTCCTGAATTTCAAGAAGATCAAGTAAATATTGTTGATGGGGAGTTTTCAGAGAAGGAAAGACAAAGAGTAATTAAGCATATCAATAGGATTAGAGAAAAAGCTGATATTTATCATAAAGTAAAAATGTTAACAAAAAATAATTTTCCCAAAGGTACTGGAATAGCTTCTTCAGCTTCAGGCTTTTCTGCCTTGACTCTCGCCGGGGCAAAAGCAGCCGGACTAGATTTATCAAAAAGAGAATTATCAAGTCTGGCTCGATTAGGATCGGGGTCTGCTTGCCGTTCTATTCCTGATGGTTTTGTTGAATGGCAAAAAGGTGCCAGTCATGAAACATCTTATGCTAAATCGCTTTATGCTGAGGATTATTGGAGTGTTTGCGATTTGGTAATAATAGTAAGCAAAAAGGAGAAGAAAATAGCTTCTACTAAAGGTCATAGTATGGCTGAAGA
>CAYVAX010000050.1:0-1538 GCA_964449235.1 uncultured Candidatus Saccharibacteria bacterium
AACTTTTTGAGAACTTTATCTAAAAGATTATTCATCTTTAGAGCCATAACCTTCATTTTCCGAAAAAACCGTTCCAGTTTTTTAACAATAAACTGTTGAAAGAAATTGCTGGCAATCATTCTGTTGAAGCTATAGGGAAGCCATCCTAATGTGTTTTTAAAGGAAATGTGTTTAACGCTGGGATGCTCTGGAAGACGGGAAAGTATAGGTAATTTCCGGGCAATAATAACTATAATTCCGACCAAGCTAAGTGCAAAAACAATTTTTGAAATAATAATTAACATAGGTTATAACTCGTAGCGAGTAAATTTTCCAATCTGAATATTTTCTCCTAGCTTGGCTACCTTTTGTTCGATTAACTCCTTAACTGTAATTTCAGGATTTTTAACAAACGGCTCTTCTAATATGCTCTTCTCGTCTTCGGAGTTCATGCCAGCAATGTGCATTGCCAACTGATGAGCTAGTTGTTTAAACTCTTCGTTGCGAGCTACAAAATCGGTTTCACAATTAAGCTCCAATAAAACTCCTATCTTTTTATTGCTATGGATGTAAGCCTCGATAATCCCCTGTTTTGCTTCCCGGGAAGATTTTTTAGAGGCAACGTGTTTACCTTTTTCACGCAACACTTTCACTGCTTTTTCTTGGTCTCCCCTACTCTCTTCAAGAGCTTTTTTACATTCCATCATCGAAGCCCCGGTTTTTTCTCTTAATTGTTTAACTTCGTTTGCTTTAATCATATAAACATATCGGAGTTATTTTTTAACCTTTGTTTCTTGTTTAGAGACCGCTTCTCCAATTTGGTTTAATATAAATTCCAAAGCTGAGAAAGCATCGTCATTAGCTGGAATCGGATAATTAGCCAGGGCGGGATTACTGTCTGTATCTACCAACCCTACAATCGGAATGTTCTTCCGTCTTGCCTCTTTAACTGCTCCTAAGTTATGCCTCACGCTCATTACAAACACAGCATCGGGAAGTTTTTCCAACCCTTTTATTCCGCCCAGATCCCGATTTAATTTCTCTATCTCCTCGTCAAAAAGCATTTGTTCTTTTTTGGTATATTTCTTCAATTCTCCAGCTTTTTTTCTCTTCTCTAAAGAAATTAAATAATCAATGCGTTTACAAATAGTTTTAAAATTGGTCAATGTTCCCCCCAGCCACCTCTCAACCATATACGGCATATTGCACTTTTCTGCTGTTTTGCGAGTAATTTCTTTAGCTTGAGGCTGAATTCCTACAAACAGTATAGTTCCTTTTTGTTTTACGATTCTTTGTAAAAATTTTAACGCTTCTTCTAGTTTAGTTATAGTTTTATTTAAATCAATTATACTAACATTATTCCTTAACCCTTCAATGAACGGATCCATACGGGGATCTTTTCTAGATTTGCTGTGCCCAAAATGAACTCCTGCTTTGATCATTTCTTTAACCAGGTTTTGTTCTTTTTTATTTAATTTTGATTCCGTGGTTTTTTTAGCCATAGTCAATAAAAATTGTACTATATCATCCATAATAACACAAGGGCTGAGAGTAATCAA